>NZ_JBFAJK010000001.1:200573-633717 GCF_040655175.1 Micromonospora sp. NPDC050495
GCGGGCGGCGTCACGGATTGCGGCAGAGTGGGCCCTCAGGTCGCGCCGAGACCACCCTTTGCCGCATTCCGTGGCCGCTCCGAGCGGCCGAGCGGGTCGAGCTGGTCGGGCCGGTCGAGGCGGTCGGGCGGCGCGGGCGGCGTCACGGATTGCGGCAGAGTGGGCCCTCAGGCCGTGCGGAGAGCACCGTTTGCCGCATTCCGTGGCCGGACCGGGCGGAGCGAGCGGGCCGAGCGGACCGAGCGGACCGGGCGGAGCGAGCGGACCGGGGCGGAGCGGGCGGAGCGAGCGGACCGGGGCGGAGCGGGCGGAGCGGGCGGACGGGTGGGGCGGGTGGGTCAGCGGCGGATGGTGGCGCGGGCTCGGGCCCGCCGGTGGGCCCACCGGGCGGCTTCCAGCAGGCCGGCGACCAGCACCGAGAGGCCGACGCCGACGAGCAGGCCCTGGAACGGGTGGTGGGCGAAGGCGAGGCCGCCGAACCAGCCGAGCAGCCCGCAGTAGGTCCCCCAGACGGCGCAGGCCAGCGCGTCGTACATCAGGAAGGAGCGGATCGGGTAGCGGACCGCGCCCATGGTGAGGGTGACGGCGGTGCGGCCGCCCGGGACGTACCGGGCGGTGGTGAGGATCGCCCCGCCGCGCCGGTCGACCGCCCGGCGGGCCCACTCGGAGCTGGCCCGGCGTCGGCTGTCGGCGGGCAGCCGGGCCAGCCGGTGCGCGCCGCCGCCGCGCCCGATGGCGTACGAGATGTGGTCGCCGACGAGTGCGCCGAAGCTGGCGGCCAGGATCACCCCGACCAGGTGCGGTTCGCCGTTGGCCGCGAAGACCCCGGCGGTGATGGCCACGGTCTCGCCCGGTACCGCCGGGAAGAACGCGTCGACCGCGGTGACCGCGATGATCAGCAGGTACACCCACGGCGAGGCCACCGTCTGGTACAGCAGGTCGAGCGCGTCCCCCATCCCCCCATGCTCGGGGGTGCCCGGTCGGGCGGGGCCTCTTCCGGTGCAAAAGGGGTAAACCGGGGCCCCGCCGGGACTGGCCAGGGCTAGTCGGGGCCCCGCCGGGGCTAGCCGGGGCCCGCCGGGGCTAGCCGTGGGCCGCCGGGGCCCCGGCTCAGCGGATGGTGCCCACCAGGTGCGGTCGGCCGTCCCGGGCGCTGTGCAGCGCGAAGTCCCAGTCCGCGCCGGTGGCACCGGCGCTGAAGGCAACCGTGGACGGCAGCGGCACCGGCAGCTTGAACGCCACGTCCACCGTGTACGCCTCCGGCAGCCGGCCCTCCAGCGCCGCCAGGCAGCGGGCCTTGCTCCACATCCCGTGCGCGATCGGGCCGGGGAAGCCGAACAGCCGCGCCCCGAGCCGTGAGGTGTGGATCGGGTTGTGGTCGCCGGAGACCCGGGCGTAGTCGGTGCCCACCCGCGGCGTCACCCGCCACTGGGCGGACGCGGCCGGCGGTGCCGGGCGGTCACCCCGGTCGCGCCGCGGGCCACCGCCCGCCGAGCGCCCCTTCCCGAGGTACGTCGAGACGCCCCGCCAGACCTCCTCGCCGGCGACCGAGCCGACCAGCACCACGTCGAGCTGCCGGCCCCGCTCGTGCGGGCGCAGGTTCTCGGCGTACGTGCGGAAGTCCACGGTCTCGCCGGCGTCGACCGGCCGGTGCACGGTGATCCGGTTGGCCACGTGCACCACCCCGGTCAGCGGGATGGGGAACTCCGGCACCGTCATCAGTCGCAACGCCAGCGGGAAACCCAGCACATGCAGGTAGGTGGCCGGCAGCCGGTCGGCCAGCCGGAACCCGCACACCCGGTCGTAGTCGGCGAGGTGCCCGGGGTCGACGGTGACCCCGCCGACCGCCAGCTCCACCTCGGGTACGTCCTGCCCGCGCCGGCGGCCCATCCCGGGCAGCACCCCGAGCAGGGCCCGCCGGTAGAGCGCGCCGGGCGCCGGCATCCGCCCCAGCTCGATCCGGGCCCGCCCGTCCGGCCCGCCGGGCGCGGCGGCGGTCAGCGTGGCCGCCGACCGGCTCGCGGCGGACAGGTCGTGGGTCACGCCCGCCAGCGCGGAGAGGTCCTGGGTCGCCTCGGCCGAGAGCGCGGGCGGCTCCGCCGCGCCGGGCTCCGCCGCGCGCGGATCGGCGCCCGCGTCCAGCTGCGCCGGGTGCGGACCGGCGCCCGCGTCCAGCTGCGCCGGGTGCGGACCGGCGCCCGCGTCCATCCGCGCCGGGTGTGGATCGGCGCCCGCGCGCAGGGCGTTGCGGGCGGAGGTGAGGTCCTGGGTGGGGCCCTCGATCAGCTCGTGTACCGACAGTTCCGCGGCCGGCTCCTCCGACGGTCGCTGCTTACGCCACGCCATCACGCCCCCAGCAGGCTCTGGCCGCAGACCCGGACGATGTTGCCGCTGACCGCGCCGGTGGCCGGCCAGGAGAGCCAGCCGATCGTCTCGGCCACGTCCACCGGCAGGCCGCCCTGGGCCATGCTGTTCATCCGCCGGCCCGCCTCCCGGATCATCAGCGGGATCCGCGCGGTCAGCCGGGTCTCGATGAAACCGGGCGCCACCGCGTTGAGGCTGATGCCCCGCTCCCGCAGCACCGGGGAGAGCGAGTCGACCAGCCCGATCACGCCGGCCTTGCTGGTCGCGTAGTTGGTCTGGCCCCGGTTGCCGGCGATGCCGGCGATCGAGGAGACCGAGACGATCCGGCCCCCGGCCGGGATCAGGCCGCGTTCCAGCAGCACGTCGTTGATCCGCTCCTGGCTGGACAGGTTCACGTCGAGCACCGAGTCCCACCGGTCGGCGTCCATCCGGCCCAGCGTCTTGTCCCGGGTGATGCCCGCGTTGTGCACCACCACGTCGACCCGGCCGTGCCGGGACGCCAGGTGCTCGGCCAGCCGGGTCGGCGCGTCCGGCGCGGTCAGGTCGAGTTGCAGCGCGCTGCCGCCGATCTCGTTGGCGACCGCGGCCAGTTCGTCCCCGGCCGCCGGGATGTCCAGCGCCACCACCTGGGCGCCGTCCCGGGCGAGCACCGTGGCCAGCGCCGCGCCGATGCCGCGGGCGGCGCCGGTGACCAGTACGACCTGACCGTCCAGCGGCCGGTCCCAGTCGGCCGGCGCGACGGCGGTGCCGGCGCCGACCCGGATCACCTGACCCGAGACGTACGCGGACCGGCCGGAGAGCAGGAAGCGCAGCGTCGACTCCAGACTGACCGGGGTGCCGGCGTCGGCGTCCTTCGTCACGTACACCAGTTGCGCCGTGACGCCCCGGCCGAACTCCTTGCCGATGCTGCGGGTCAGCCCTTCCAGGGCCCGCTGGGCGGTGGCCTCGCGGGGGGAGCCGCACTCGGCCGGCGGGGTGCCCAGCACGATCACCCGGCCGCTGGGCGCCAGCGCCCGGGCGTGCGGGTGGAAGAAGTCGTAGAGCTGGCGGAGCCCGGTGGAATCGGTGATGCCGCTGGCGTCGTACACCAGGGCGGCGAAGCGGGCGGCGGCGTCGGAGTCGGCGGCCGGGTCGACCAGCTCGACCCCGGCGGCGGTCAGCACCTTGCCCACCGGGTCGGCGAGCCGGCCGCCGGTGGCGGAGCCGAGCAGGACCGGCCCGGGAACGAGTGGGTCGCCGGGCGTGTGTCGGCGCAGTCGGGGCGGGTCGGGCAGCCCGAGGCGCTTGACCAGCGCGCGACCGGCCCCCGTCTGGACGAAGCTCGCGTACCTGTCGGTCATAGGCGTAGCCTACTGGCGAGTAGGGTTCGGGCAACAGCTACCAGGAGGCTGATCGTGCAGAGTGTCCGGCGGGTCGCGGTCATCGGCGGCAACCGCATCCCCTTCGCCCGGTCCAACTCGCGCTACGCGCAGGCGTCCAACGCGGACATGCTCGGCGCGGCGCTGGACGGCCTCGTCGCCCGGTTCGGCCTGGCCGGCCAACGGGTCGGCGAGGTGGTCGCCGGCGCGGTGCTCAAGCATTCCCGGGACTTCAACCTCACCCGCGAGGTGGTGCTCGGCTCCCGGCTCGACCCGCACACCCCCGCGTACGACATCCAGCAGGCCTGCGGCACCGGGCTGGAGGCGGCCATCCTGGTCGCCAACAAGATCGCCCTCGGGCAGCTCGAGGTCGGCATCGCCGGTGGCGTCGACACCACCTCCGACGCGCCGCTGGCGATCAACGAGGACCTGCGGCGGACGCTCATCCAGCTCAACTCCGCCCGCACCCTCGGCGCGCGGCTGAAGCTCGCCGCGAAGCTCCGCCCGCTTCAGCCGTTCAAGCCGGAGATCCCGCGCAACGCCGAGCCGCGTACCGGGCTCTCCATGGGTGAGCACGCCGCGCGGACGGCGCTGCGCTGGAACATCGACCGGCAGGCCCAGGACGAGTTGGCGCTCCGCTCGCACCAGCGGCTCGCCGCCGCGTACGACAAGGGGTTCTTCGACGACCTGATGACCCCCTACCTGGGGCTCACCCGCGACCAGAACCTCCGCCCGGACACCACCCTGGAGAAGCTCGGCTCGCTCAAGCCGGTCTTCGGCACCAGGGGCGCGGACGCCGAGCGGGCCACCATGACCGCCGGCAACTCCTCCCCGCTCACCGACGGCGCGTCCACCGTGCTGCTCGCCTCCGAGGAGTGGGCGCGGGAGCACCACCTGCCCGTGCTGGCCTGGTTCTCCTGGTCCGAGACCGCCGCCGTCGACTTCGTACACGGCGACGAGGGGCTGCTGATGGCCCCCGCGTACGCGGTGCCCCGGATGCTGGCCCGGGCCGGACTGACGTTGCAGGACTTCGACTACTACGAGATCCACGAGGCGTTCGCCTCGCAGGTGCTGGCCACCCTGGCCGCCTGGGAGTCGCCGGAGTTCTGCAAGGAGCGGCTCGGCCTGGACGCGCCGCTCGGCTCGATCGACCGGGACAGGCTCAACGTCAACGGCTCCTCGCTGGCCGCCGGGCACCCGTTCGCGGCCACCGGCGGGCGGATCGTGGCCACCCTGGCCAAGCTCCTGGAGCAGAAGGGCAGCGGGCGGGGTTTGATCTCCATCTGCGCCGCCGGCGGGCAGGGCGTGACCGCGATCCTGGAGCGCTGACCGGCGGGGCGACCGGCCCCCCGCGGTCGGCGAGAAATTTCCGGTGGACCGGGCAACCGGCGCGGCCCGGTCCACCGTCCCTTGGACATGACGCGATCGACGGGCCCCGGCTGGTGAACCGGCGCGACGAGGACGAGTACCGGGAGTTCGTGCGCGTCCGGCTGGAGCCGCTGCGCCGGACCGCGTACCTGCTCTGCCGCGACTGGCACACCGCGGACGACCTGGTCTCCATCACCCTCGGCAAGCTCTACCGCCACTGGCGCCGGGTGCGCGTCGCGGAGAACCCCGACGCGTACGTGCGGGGTGTGCTCACCAACGCGTGGCTGGACGAGCGCCGCCGTCCCTGGCGGCGGGAGCGGGCCACCGACGAACTGCCCGACCAGCCCGACGCGGCGGTCCCGACGGCGGACCTGGCCGACCGGGCGGCGCTGCTGGGGCTGCTGCACGAGTTGCCGCCCGGCCGGCGCGCGGTGATCGTCCTGCGCTTCTACTGCGACCTGTCGGTCGCCGAGACCGCCGACGCGCTGGGCGTCAGCCCCGGCACGGTGAAGAGCCAGGCGGCCCGCGGTCTGGCGGCGCTGCGCGCCCTGGCCGGCACTCCGTCATCTCGTTCCGGCAAGGAGTGGACATGAGCTACCGGCAGGTGCTGGACGAGGCGATCGGCGCCTCTCCCCTCTCCACCATCGATGTCGACGGGGTGATCCGGCGGGAGCGCCGGGCACGGCGGCACCGCTGGGCCGCCACGGGTACCGCCGCGGCGGTGGCGGCGGTCATCGCGGCCGGCTGGATGCTGGCCCCCGGCGGTGCGCCGCGACCGCCAGCCCCGGCCGCTCCCACGGTCGCCCCGGTACCGGGGACGCTGGACGACGAGATCCGCATCGACCGCGCCGTCATCGACGCGGTTACCCGCGTCGCACCGGCGGTGGCGTGGGTACGCCCGCTCGGTGTCGCCGATCCCGACGCGCCCACCCCCCTGCCGCATCCTGGTGGGGTGGACCTGGACACCCGGGTGCTGTACCAGAAGGCGGGCCGGATCGCGGCCGACCGCACGGAGGCGGTGCTGGAGGTGCAGCTGCTGCGGGACGGTGCCCGGTTCTTCCGGCCCCGCACCTGCGACGCCACCGCACTCGCCCCGGATCTGGTCTGCGCGGAGAGCACCGGCCCGGCCGGGGAGCCGGTCCTCACCCTCGAGCGGCGCCTGCGGCAGACGGGCCGTGACGACCGGCGCTCCGGGCAGCACGACCGCCTGGTGCGGGTCCTCCGCTCGGACGGCGCGCTGGTCACCGTGTCGCTCAGCAGCAGGACGCCGGACGATGCCCTGCCGATGACAGTGGCGCAGCAGCAGGCGGTCGCGCTCGACCCCGCCGTCGCGCTGGCTCCGTTGCCTCCCGGCATGGTGACGCCGGCATCGCCGGGCCTGTCCACGTCCGGCCGGTCCGCCGACCAGACCCGGATCGACAACGCGGTCTTCGCCGCACTGCGGCGGCATGTGCCGGGTGTCCGAGGTGCGGGCGGCCCGGACGGCACCTCCGCCGACCTGCGGTCCATCTGGACGGACAGCGGGGGCGAGAACACCGCCGACGCCTACTGGGGGCAGGGGCGGATCCTGGTCGGCACCGCGGCCGGCGTCCTCTCGGTGCAGATCTGGCGGGCCGATCCCGGCATCTTCGGGAACCTGAGCTGCGGAAAGGAGAGCGACGTCTACACCTGCGCGGCCGGGACCGGACCGCACGGCGAGAGGTACCGGACGGTCACCAACACCGGCGGAACCGCCGAGCGGACCGTCGAAGTCCGCCGCCGGGACGGCTCGTGGCTCGCGGTGACCCTTGACAGTGACCAGGACACCTTTCCGCTGACCGTCGCCCAGCACCAGGCCGTCGCCTTCGACACCGCGATCGCGCTGCGCGCGAAGTAGCCGCGGTCGGGGCCGGGCGGCGGGAGCCGCCGTCCCGGCCGACTGGCGCGCCGACGCCCGCCCGGGAGATCCCGGACGGGCGTCGGTTGTGCGGCGCGCGGTCAGCGCAGCAGGAACCGCTGCTGGGTGCCTGTCGTGCTGCCGCTCGCGATGAGCGGGTTGGTCCGCAGCGCCGTGACGTACCGGTTGTTCGCCCCGGCCTTGATGCTCACCGTGCCGTCGGTGTTGCGGACGATCGTGAACCGTTCCCAGGAGCCGACGGTGGCGCGGATCGCGATCAGCGGTTTGGCGCCGGCGCCGTCCGCGCTGACGAAGCGGTTGTTCGCCCCGGCGAAGAGGGCGACCTGCCCGTTGCCGAGATCGACCAGGTCGAACTGCTCCGTGCGGCTGGCGCTGGTACGGCTGGCGGTCAGCGGCTTGGTGCCGGCGCTGTCCGCGGTGACGTAGAGCTTGTTCGACAGCGCCCGGAGCGACCGGTTCGCGTCGGCGACGTTGACCCGGTAGAACTTCTCCGTCGTGCCGATCGTTGTCTTGTCGGCGAGCAGCAGGAAGGAAAAGTCCGGCGCGGCGCTCACGTAGCGGCCGGTGACCACCGACCTGAGGCTGATGCTGCCGTCGGCGTTGGTGACCAGGCTGAACTTCTGCACCTCCGCGATGCTGACAGCGGTCATGCTCACGCTGCGGGTGTCGTAGAGGTCGACCCCGAGGTACTTCCCGGACGCCCGGGACAGGAGGGCGACCTGACCGTTGCCGGCGTCCGCGAGGTCGAAGTGCCCGGTAGTGCCCAGACCGGTGCCGGTCGCGGTGAGGGACGTCGGGACGGTGCCCCGGTCCACGTACCGGAGGTTGCCGAGAGCGAGCAGCCCGACGGTGCTGGTCCGCCGCAGCACGTTGATCGTTTCCGCCCGCGTGCCCGACCGGCCGTCGGTGCCGATGACCGTGGTCGAGATGCCGTAGTCGCCCGGCCCGGCGTACCGGTGCGAGACGACCGGTGAGGTCTGCGTGACGGTCGTCCCGTCGCCGAAGACGAACCGGTAGGACGCGATCGGCGCGAAGCCCGGCTCCGACGCGGAGGCGTCGATCGTCACCTGGATGTCGGCGAGATTGAGGGAGACACTGGTACGGGCCACCGGGTTGCGGATCGTCTCGAGCGCGCCCCGGTCGGCGTACGGGACCGGGCCGGCGCCGGTGTTCGGCACTCCCGGATCGTCGGCGCGGGCGGTGCCCACCCGGTCGGTCTCCGGGTAGCCGGCGGCCGCCGAGTTGGCGGAGTCGATGGCGTCCCGGCTGAGCCCGGTCTCCCGGTCGTGGCCGGCCTGACCGGACACGGTCCGGAACCACGACAGGCTCGTCAGGCTGCCGCCCCACCCGTAGATCGTCCCGGACGTCGTCTCGCGGTGGTAGGCGTTGTTGTAGTCGACCACGGTGTCCTTGACCGCGTCGTCCCGCACCTGGAGCTCCGCGCCGAACTCCACCCCCACCTCGCAGCCGGTCTGCCCGAACGGGCCGTTCATGTAGAGCACGTTGTTCTGCACCGACACGCCGCTCGACGTCCCGTCGACCCGGATGCCGTCGCCGCACCGGTCCCGCACGGTGTTGTTGGTGATCGCCGTGCCGGCGGCGCCGTGGTTGCGGATGCCGTGACCGGGGCCGCCGGCGATCTGGTTGTTCACCACCACCGTGCCGCTCGCTCCGGTCTCGACGGCGATGGCCGTTCCGCTGAAGCCGGAGATGACGTTGCTGCGGACGATGTTGCCGGCCCCGGCGACCTGGATACCGACGCTGTGGTCGGCCAGGGAGGCGTAGGTGGCGCCGGTGAGACTCAGGGCCGACAGGGTGACTCCGCTGGTGGCGGCGTCCAGGGTCACGCCCGCCGCCAGCGCCTGCCCGGTGACGTAGGCGCGGGTGATGGTCGACCGGGTGACGCCGGAGAGCCGGACGGCGGGTTGGGTACCGGCGGAAACGCTGAAGCTGCCGCCCTCGATGACGATGCCGGACGCGTTGCGGATGTCGAGCGCCGGGAGTTCCGTCGCCTGGGTGGCCTGGAACCTCTGGATCGTGATGTCGTGCTGGCCGTCGATGGTGATGCCACCCGTCGCGCCGATCAGGTAGGCGTTGGAGCTCGACGAGCTGCGGAAGACGATCGGCTGCTCCGGCGTGCCCGACCGGGCGATCGTGAGGTGCTCGCGGTAGGTGCCCGACCCCACGTCGACGGTCTGCCCGGGGCCGACGATCGCGGCGGCCGGCGCGATGGAGCAGAACGGCTGGGCCAGGGTGCCGGGACCGGTGTCCGAGCAGGCGGTGGAGAACTGCCGGACGTAGAAGACCGTCGGCTCGTCGGCCCGGGCGGCGGTGGTGGGAAGGAGTAGGCCGCCGGTCACCGCGGCGGCGGTGAGCGCGGCGAGGGATGTTCTGCGCATGCCTGGTCCTCGGGTGGAGAGGATGAGGAGTCGGACCGAGCCGACAGGTGCGCTAGATCATCTCGCATCGGCCGGGTTTTCCGCTGCCCCGCCGGCGCGGGAATCCGCCGCTCAGCCCCGCGCCGCGGTGGTGACCCCGCCCGGCGGTGGCAGGGGCGTACGGGAGAATGAGGGCCGTGACGACGATCCCGAACGTGCTCGCCAACCGGTACGCCTCACCCGAACTGGTCGCCCTCTGGTCGCCGGAGGAGAAGGTCCGCATGGAGCGGCGGCTCTGGCTCGCCGTACTCAAGGCCCAGCGGGACCTCGGCGTGCCGGTGCCGGACGGCGTGGTCGAGGCGTACGAGCGGGTGGTCGACGACGTCGACCTGGCCTCCATCGCGGCGCGCGAGCGGGTCACCCGGCACGACGTGAAGGCCCGGATCGAGGAGTTCAGCGCGCTCGCCGGGCACGAGCACGTGCACAAGGGGATGACCTCCCGGGACCTCACCGAGAACGTCGAGCAGTTGCAGATCCGCGCCTCGTTGGAGCTGATCCGGGACCGGGTGGTCGCCACCCTGACCCGGCTGGGCTGGCACGCGGGCGAGTACTCCGCGCTGGTGCTGACCGGCCGGTCGCACAACGTCGCCGCGCAGGCCACCACGCTGGGCAAGCGGTTCGCCTCCGCGGCCGAGGAGCTGTTGATCGCGTACGAGCGGCTGGAGGACCTGATCGGCCGGTACCCGCTGCGCGGGATCAAGGGGCCGGTGGGCACCGCCGCCGACCAGCTCGACCTGTTCGACGGCGACGCCGACAAGGTGGCCGAGCTGGAGCGCCGGGTCGCCGGGCACCTGGGCTTCGCCCGGGTGCTGGACAGCGTCGGCCAGGTCTACCCGCGCTCGCTGGACTTCGACGTGCTCTCGGCGCTGGCCCAGGTCGCCGCCGCGCCGTCGTCGCTGGCCACCACGATCCGGCTGATGGTCGGCCAGGAGCTGGTCACCGAGGGCTTCAAGCCGGGCCAGGTGGGTTCCAGCGCCATGCCGCACAAGATGAACACCCGCTCCTCGGAGCGGGTGAACGGCTTCGCGGTGATCATCCGCGGCTACCTGTCGATGGTCGGCGAGCTGGCCGGCGACCAGTGGAACGAGGGGGACGTCTCCTGCTCGGTGGTCCGCCGGGTCGCGCTGCCGGACGCCTTCTTCGCCGCCGACGGACTGTTCCAGACCTTCCTCACCGTGCTCGACGAGTTCGGGCCGTACCCGGCGGTGATCAACCGGGAGCTGGAGCGCTTCCTGCCCTTCCTGGCCACCACGAAGATCCTGGTCGCCGCCGTGCGTCGGGGCGTCGGCCGGGAGGTCGCCCACGAGGTGATCAAGGAGCACGCGGTGGCCGTGGCGCTGGCCATGCGGGAGAAGGGCGCCCCGGAGAACGACCTCTTCGACCGGCTCGCCGCGGACGGCCGCCTCGGCCTGACCCGCGCCGAGATCGACTCCCTGGTCGCCGACCGCAACGCCTTCGTCGGCGCGGCCGCCACCCAGGTCGACCGGGTGACCGCCCGCATCACCAGGATCGTCGAGCGCCACCCGGAAGCCGCCGCCTACTCCCCACCCCCCATCCTCTAACCCCCTGGTTGATCAAGGGGTTTGCGACGAAAACTCCCTGATCAACGAGGCGGGGCGCGGGGTGGGGTGGTCAGGCGCCGGGGGTGGGGGTTTCGGCGGCGGTGGCGAGGTTGGGAGCGCTGGCCGGTTCGGCGATGCCGCCGGGCGCGCTGGTGATCTCCGGCTCGTGCGCCGTCTCGGCGGCCACCATGGGCTGGTCGGGCGGCATCACGTCCGGCGTCTTGGGCACCACGATCACCGCGGTGCCGTACGCGCAGATCTCCATCCACATCTCGCCGCAGTCCCGGCTGTCGAACCGCATGCCGATCACCGCGTTCGCGCCGAGCCGGCGGGCCTCCTCGCCGAGCCGGGCCACCGAGTCGGTACGCCAGCGGGTCAGGTTGTCGGGCGCCATCGGGTCGTACGCGCCACCGCGCAGGTTCTTGACGCCCTCGCGGTACGGGTTCCGGGTCCTTGCCATCGAGGAGACCACTTCGCCGAGGATCTGGCGGATCTCATAGCCGGGCAGTTGATCCGTCGTCACGACCAGCACATTTCCGATGCTGTCAGCCGTCCGGCGGCCGGTTCGCGAGCCGTGTTCAGCTGACCGGATGCTGCAAAACGGCGCGGCGCGGACGGTCGGGGTGCCACCGACCCATCCGCGCCGCTCCGGGCGTTAACCGTCAGACACCGGCCACCGAGGTGATCCAGGACCGGTTGTACGCCACACTGCCGTAGTTCTGGATGCTCACGCCGTCGGCCGTGGAGGCCACGCCGACCTGCCGGCCGTTGTAGAACTGCGGCCCGCCGGAGTCGCCCCGCCAGGCGTTGCCGCTGATCTTCGTGCTCCGGATCGCCTGGCCGCCGTACGCGTCGGTGGCGCTGGTGCTGGTGACCTGGACGGTGGCGGTCTTGAGCTGGCTGGCCGCGCTGCACCCGCTGTAGCAGGTCATGCCCCAGCCGTAGATCGAGTTGGTCGACCCGACCGGCGGGTTGCTGGTGGCCAGCGTGACGGCGCTGGTGCTGACCGTGCTGGAGAGCCGCAGCAGGGCCAGGTCGTTGCGGGTGTACGAGGCGCTCACCGTGCGGGTGACCCCGCCGGAGGCGCGGTAGACGCTGCCGACCCGGACGGACATGGTGCCGCTGACGCAGTGCCGGGCGGTGAGCACCCACTGCGCGGCGATGACGCTGCCCGAGCAGGTGAACGATCCGTTGCTGAAGACCGCGGCGGCCCAGGGGGCGGACGAGACGGTGCTGCCACCGATGATCGGCTGCGGACCGGCCGGGGCGGCGACGGCGCCCGTGGTGCTGGCGAGGACGCCGGCCAGGGCGGTGGTCAGGACGGTGAGCAGGGGTCGGAGGCGCATGCGGGGATTCCTTCCGCGCGGTGGCCCGGGGGTGTGGGCCAGGGGTGGTGGCGCCGGGCCCGATGCGGCCCGGCGACGGACATCGATGCCATACATCGATGTACGGCGATGAATGCTAGGTGGTGACCGGCGTCACTCACAAGAGCCGGGGTGATTTCCGCGGCCCGCCGCCACCCGCGCGCCCACCCCGGCCGGCCGATTGTCGGAAACCGGTCCGACCGCCCGTGTGACGCGGGAAAATGCCTGATGAGAGCCGCCAGTGCCGTCGCCCGGCCCGGGTCTCCGGCAACGAATCCGTATCGAGGTCACAACGACTCCGCAACGGCCCTCCGTCCCGGCGGCCGGTCACGCCCATCACTGCCTGAACTGCCCCCGGCCGGTGCCGGGAGGGCGGTATCTGCCAGGTAGGCTGGCTGCGCTCGCCCCGTTGTGGGCCGGCACCCAACTGCGTACACAGTCAGGAGTGCCCCGTGCCTCGCGTCGTCGTCGACGTCATGCTCAAGCCCGAGATCCTCGATCCTCAGGGCCAGGCCGTCGCTAACGCGCTGCCCCGGCTCGGCGTCAACGACGTCGCCTCGGTTCGGATCGGCAGGCGGATCGAGATCGAATTCACCGGTGAAGCGGACCTGGACCGGGCCCGGGAGATCGCCGACAAGCTGCTCGCCAACCCGGTCATCGAGGACTTCACCGTCCGCCTGGTCGAGGCCGACGAGACCGTGGACGCGCGACCGTGACCGCCCGCGTCGGTGTGGTGACCTTCCCCGGGTCGCTCGACGACGGGGACGCGGCCCGGGCCGTCCGGATCGCCGGCGCCGAGCCGGTCCGGCTCTGGCACGGTGACCCGAACCTGCACGGGGTGGACGCCGTCGTCCTGCCCGGTGGCTTCTCCTACGGCGACTACCTGCGCTGCGGCGCCATCGCCCGGTTCGCCCCGGTGATGGAGACGATCGTGGACGCCGCCCGCGGTGGCCTCCCGGTGCTCGGCGTCTGCAACGGCTTCCAGATCCTCTGCGAGGCCCACCTGCTGCCCGGCGCGCTCACCCGCAACCAGCACCTGCACTTCCGCAACCGCGACCAGATCCTCCGGATCGAGGCGGTCGGCACCGCCTGGACCAACGCCTTCCAGGCGGGCCAGGAGGTGCTGATCCCGGTCAAGAACGGCGAGGGCTGCTACGTCGCCGACCCGGCGACCCTGGACCGGCTCGAGGCCGAGGGCCGGGTCGTCGCCCGCTACCTCGGCGGCAACCCCAACGGGTCGCAGCGGGACATCGCCGCGATCACCAACGAGGCCGGCAACGTGGTCGGCATCATGCCCCATCCCGAGCACGCCGTGGAGGCGCTCACCGGCCCCTCCCTGGACGGTCTCGGCTTCTTCACCTCGGTGCTCAAGCACCTGGTGGGGGCGCCGGCGTGAGCGTGCGGAGCGAGCCGGGTCCGCGAGCCCCACAGTCGCGAACGACGATCGGCTCGACGACCGCGCGCGGCGGGATCATCGGTCGGCTCACCCGCCCGTACGGCGGCGAGCGCAGCGAGGAGAGGTCATGACCACCCATCCGGACCCGGCCCTGCGGGAAACCCCGGGCGTGGTGCCGCAGGCCGGCCCGGCCGACTGGGCCGTCGGCGTGGACACCGTGCCCCGGGCCGCGGACACCCCGGACGAGCTCCAGCCGTACGCGGAGCTCGGTCTCCGCGATGACGAGTACGACCGGATCCGGCACATCCTCGGCCGCCGGCCCACGCAGGCCGAGCTGGGCATGTACTCGATCATGTGGAGCGAGCACTGCTCCTACAAGTCGAGCAAGGTGCACCTGCGCCAGTTCGGCGAGAAGGCCCCGCCGAGCGACCGGCTGCTCGCCGGCATCGGGGAGAACGCCGGCGTGGTCCGGGTCTCCGACGAGCTGGCGGTGACCTTCAAGGTCGAGTCGCACAACCACCCGAGCTTCGTCGAGCCGTACCAGGGCGCGGCGACCGGCGTCGGCGGCATCGTCCGGGACATCCTCGCCATGGGCGCCCGCCCGGTCGCGGTGATGGACCCGCTGCGCTTCGGCGCCGCCGACCACCCGGACACCGCCCGGGTGCTGCCCGGCGTGGTGGCCGGCGTCGGCGGGTACGGCAACTGCCTGGGCCTGCCCAACATCGGCGGCGAGGTGGTCTTCGACCCCTGCTACCAGGGCAACCCGCTGGTCAACGCGCTCTGCCTCGGGGTGCTGCCGGTCGACCGGCTGCAGAAGAAGGACGCCACCGGCCCGGGCAACGTCGTGGTGCTGATGGGCGCCAGGACCGGCCGCGACGGCATCGGCGGCGTGTCGGTGCTGGCCAGCGCCACCTTCGACGAGGGCAGCGAGCAGCGCCGCCCGTCCGTCCAGGTGGGCGACCCGTTCATGGAGAAGCTGCTGATCGAGGCGTGCCTCGAGCTGTACGACGCCGAGCTGGTCGTCGGCATCCAGGACCTCGGCGGGGCGGGGCTGACCTGCGCGCTCACCGAGACCGCCGCCTCCGCCGGCACCGGCATGCGGGTGTGGCTGGAGCGGGTGCCGCTGCGCGAGCCCTCGATGGAGCCGCACGAGATCCTGGCCAGCGAGTCCCAGGAGCGGATGCTGCTGGTCGTCGCCCCGGACAAGCTGGAGGCGGTGCTCAAGACCGCCGAGAAGTGGGGCGTCTGGGCCACCGCCATCGGCGAGGTCACCGCGCCCTCCCCGGACGGCCAGCCCGGCCGGCTGGTCATCACCTGGCGCGACCAGCTCGTGGTGGACGTGCCGCCTGGCTCGCTGGTCGACGACGGCCCGGTCTACGCCCGCCCGATGCGCGAGCCGGCCGACCTGATCCTGCTCCAGGCCGACCGGGCGGAGACGCTGCCCCGGCCGAACAACCCGGAGGCGCTCCGCGAGACCGTGCTGCGGATGATCGCGTCGCCGAACCTGGCCGACAAGACCTGGGTCACCGAGCAGTACGACCGGTACGTGCTGGGCAACACCGTGCTCGCCCAGCCGGAGGACTCCGGCGTGATCCGGATCGACGAGCGGACCGGCCTCGGTGTCGCCCTCTCCGTCGACGGCAACGGCCGGTACGCCCGGCTCGACCCGTACCACGGCACGAAGCTCGCGCTGGCCGAGGCGTACCGGAACGTGGCGGTGACCGGCGCGAAGCCGATCGCGGTGACCAACTGCCTGAACTTCGGCTCGCCGGAGGACCCGGGCGTGATGTGGCAGTTCGCCGAGGCCGTGCGTGGCCTCGCCGACGGTTGCCTGGAGCTGGGCATCCCGGTGACCGGCGGCAACGTCAGCTTCTACAACCAGACCGGCGCGGCGGCGATCCACCCGACCCCGGTGGTCGGCGTGCTGGGCGTGCTGGACAACGTCGCCGACCGGGTGCCGATGGGCTTCGTGCCCCGGGCCGGCGGCGACCACGACCAGCTCTTCCTGCTCGGCGAGACGCACGTCGAGCTCTCCGGCTCCGAGTGGGCCTGGGTGACGCACGAGCACCTCGGTGGCATCCCGCCGCAGGTCGACCTGGCCCGCGAGCGGCAGCTCGCCGACCTGCTCGCCGACGCGGCGCGGGTCGGGCACCTCAGCTCCGCGCACGACCTCTCCGACGGTGGCCTCGCCCAGAGCCTGGTCGAGTCCTGCCTGCGGCGCGGGATCGGCGCCCGGGTCGCGCTGCCCGAGCAGTTCGCCGACGGTTCGATGCCGTTCGTCTTCCTGTTCAGCGAGTCGGCCGGCCGGGTGCTGGTGTCGGTGCCGCGCGGGCACGAGAAGGCGTTCACCGCGCTCTGCGCCGAGCACGGCGTGCCGTGGGAGTTCATCGGCGTCACCGATCCGGCCGGCGGCGCGCTCGAGGTGCACGGCCAGTTCCGGATCGGTCTGGACGAGCTGAGCGCCGCGCACACCGCGACCCTGCCGCGCCTCTTCGGCGGGGCGGAGGCCGCCCAGGTCACGGTGGAGGCCGCCCGTACCGGGACCACCACCGTCCTGCCGGCCACCGTCGAGCAGCCGGTGGAGGTCGACACCGACGCCATCGACGCCGAGCCGATCGCCCGGGCCGACGGTGCCCCGGCACCGGCCGCCGACGAGCCGGTCGCGCTGGCCGAGGGCGCTCCCGCGCCGGCCGACGAGGTCGCGCCGGCCGGGTCGACCGCGTCGGACCCGGCGGACGCCAATGCTGTGGCGGACGTCGAGGCTCCGGCAGGGGTCGACGCGGCGGCGGACGCCGAGACGCGGGCGGGCGCGAATGCGGCGGCCGGCGGCGCGGCGGAGGCGGACGCCGGGGCTCCGACGGGCGCCGACGCGTCGTCCGGTCGTGCCGCGGCGGCGCCGGGAGACGCCGCGACGCCTACCGGCGAGCCGGATCAGCGCTGAGACCCCGGCCTTGGCCGTCTTCACCCAACCCGGCTCCGGCGCCCGGTTCGACTGGGGCCTGACCGGGGCGGCGGAACTCGGCCGGGTCTGCGCGGCCCTGGTGGTGGTGGACGTGCTCTCGTTCACCACCGCCGTGGACGTGGCGGTCGGGCGCGGCATGCGGGTGCACCCGTTCCCGTGGGGCGAGCAGGCCGCCGAGTACGCCCGCCGGGTCGGCGCCGTCGCGGCGGTCGGCCGCCGGCAGGTGACCCCGGACCATCCGTGGTCGCTCTCGCCGGCCGCGTTGCGGGCCGCGCCGGTCGTGGCCGACCTGGTGCTGCCCTCGCCGAACGGCTCGGCGATCAGCGCCGCCGCCAGTGCCGCCGGGATGCCGGTGGTCGCGGCCTGCCTGCGCAACGCGCCCGCCGTCGGGCGCTGGCTCCGGGCCCAGGGGTACGGCTCGGTCGACGCCCCGGTGGGCGTGGTGGCCGCCGGCGAGCGGTGGCCGGACGGCTCGCTGCGACCCAGCGTGGAGGACCAGTTGGGGGCGGCCAGCGTGCTGGACGCCCTGGCTGACGTACCGGGTGGGCTGTCGGTGGAGGCGGCGATGGCGCTGGCCGCCCTGGCCAGCACCCCCGACGTGCCGGCGGCGGTCCGTGGCTGCGTGTCCGGCCGGGAACTGGTCGAGGGCGGCTTCGCCGCCGACGTGGAGATCGCCGCGCAGGTCGGCGTCTCGAACGTGGTGCCGGTGCTGCGGCACGGCTACTTCGCCGCCGGCTGACTTCGGGTCCACCCGATCACCGCGCCGGTCGGCGCTCCGGCGACCGGCCCGGTCGGCATGCCGTGGCCGGGATGCGCAGTCGCCGCCCGGGATGTGCAGTGGCCGCCCGGGATGTGCAGTGGCCGCCCGGGATGTGCAGCGGCCGCTCGGGATGTGCAGTGGCCGCCCGGGATGCGCAGTGGCCGCCCGGAGCGATCCGGGCGGCCACTGTCGGTCGGTCGGGGACTCGGCCCCGGCGGTCAGTCGTCCAGCCAGTCCAGGCGGCGGCCGCTCCGGTCCTGCGGGGCGTCCGGCCGGGTGCGCCCGGCCTGGGCCTGGTCGCCGTAGTAGCCGGCCTGGTCGTAGCCGGGGTCGTCGTAGCCGCCGGTGCGCTGCTGCGGCGGCGGCTCCTGGCCGTACCCGCCCTGCTGGCCGTAGGCGTCGCCGCCGTAGCCGGCCCGCTGGTCGTAGCCGTCGTAGCCGGGCTGGCCGCCGTCGTAGCCGCCCTGGGGTGCGCTGTCGTAGCCGCCGGCGGGCCGGTTGTCGTAACCGCCCTGCGGCCCGTTGCCGTAGCCACCCGGGGAACCGCTGTCGTAGGGCGCGCCGGCGTCGTAGCCGCCCTGAGCGCCGTAGCCGCCACCCGTGCCGTAGCCGCCCTGTTCCCCGCCGAGGCCGTGGCGGCCCTGGTCCGGCTGGCCGTAGGCCGGCGCCGGGTCCGGCTGGCCGTAGCCGGGCGCCGGGTCGGGCTGGTAGGTGCTGGTCGGGTACGGGTCGGCCGGCGGGGTGTACTGGGTGCCGTCGCCGGTGTAGCGGCCGGTCGGCTCGTCGTACCGCTCGCCGCCGTAGCCGCCGCCCTGCGCGGGCGGGTAGCCGCCGGCCCCGGCGCCGTAGTCCCGGCTGCCGTAGCCGCCACCAGAGGACGGCGCGTTGCCGTAGCCGCCGCCGGAGGAGGGGGCGTTGCCGTAGCCAGCACCCTGCGGGCCGCTGCCGTAGCCACTGCCGGAGGAGGGGGCGTTGCCGTAGCCGGCACCCTGCGGGCCGCTGCCGTAGCCACTGCCGGAGGAGGGCGCGTTGCCGTAGCCGCTGCCCGAGGAGGGCGCGTTGCCGTAGCCGTTGTTGCCGTAGCCCTGGCCGGGCCCCTCGTCGCCGTAGCCGCCGCCGGCCCAGCCGGCACCCTGGCCGCCGCCGTAGGCGGGGGCGGGCGGGGCGCCGTACGGGTCCGGCGGTACGTCGTCCACGACCGGGCGGTGCATCATCGTCGGCGCGTCGCTGAGCGAGCTGCTGCCGATCATGGTGGGGGCCGCCCCGGCGCCCATCCCGTTGACCACCCGGGTCTGGTCGTCGGCACCCCGGTAACCGCCGCGCGCGGGGGGCACGCCACCGGCCGCCGCGCCGACACCGGCCGGGCCGTCCCCGTCGGCGTCGTCGTTCTTGCGTCGCACGTAGAGCAGCACGATGGTGCCGACGCCCACCGCGACGAACAGGCCACCGAGCAGGATCAGCAGCCAGGAGCTCATGCCGCCGGAGTCCTCGCTGGCGGTGGGCTGCTGGGCGGCGGGAGCCTCGCTGGCCGGCTCCTCGGACGCCTCCTCGGTCGCCTCCTCGCTCGGCAGGGCCTCCTCGCTCGCCGACGGGGTGGGGCTCGGGGTGGCCTTGACCTCGATCGCCAGGCCGATCCGTACGCCGGTCACTGACTGGCCGGCGGCGGCGTCGATCGACTTGACCTCGTTCTTGTTGTCCTTGCTGGCCCCCAGGTCGAGCCGGCCGGGGGCGATCGGGTTCGAGGTCGAGCCGGAGAAGCGGAAGTTCCCGCTACCGTCGGAGGTGGTCCGGTACTGCCTGTTCTGGCTGTCCCGGAGCATCACGAGCGCGCCGGAGACCGGCTCGCTGTTCGCCGAGGCGACGACCTTGCCGGAGACGGACTTGACGGTCTGCGGCTGCTGCGGCGGGGCGGGAGCACCCTTGACGGTCATGTCGCGAGCGTCGCTGGCCTGGTCGCCGCCGGACTTGGCAGAGACCCGCACCTGGCCGGACTTGGTCTCGCCCGTGCCGAGATTGTCGGCGACCAGGGTGACCGTGATCGACGCGCTCTCGTTGGGTGCGATGAGACGGGCCGGCACGTTGCAGTCGCCGCGGCACGACAGCCCATTGAACGTGTCGACGTTGATGCTGAAGGCGGTCGGCGAGTCGTTCTTGTTCGTCACGGAGAATGACATCGGTGTCGACTGACCGCTTTGCAGCGTGCCGGTCGACAGACTGGTGATCGAGACGCTCGGGTCGGTCGCCGATGCGGGTGTGGCGGGGACGGTGAGCAGCGCGCCGAACACCAGCGCCACGATCACACCGGCCCGCTGCTGCCAGGCACGTCGGTGTGTTGACACGTCCACCGCCTTCCGGGTCTGATCGTCCCGCTGGCCGGTCGGCCGGGCCGGGTTGATCACTCACGGTACGAATACGCCGTCGGCAACTATGCCTTGTCTGACCGGATCATCTCTACCCAGGGCCGGCGTCGAACGGGCCGCCGTGGGGTCGTATCGTCCCGTCGTGTCCTCTCCGCACACTAATTCCGCCGCGGTCGCGGCAGCGTTGTCGGCGCTGGATGAGGGGCGTACGCCCGAACGGCCGGTGTTCCGGGAGGCGGTCCGTACCCTCTTGGCCGTCCTCGCGGAGCGCGCCCCCGGCCGATCGGTGGAGGTGCGGGTTCCACCCTACGGTGCGGTGCAGTGCGTGGCGGGGCCGCGACACACCCGGGGAACGCCACCGAACGTGGTGGAAACGGACCCGATGACCTGGCTGGAGCTGGCCACCGGCCGGCTCGGCTGGGCGGAGGCGGTCACCGAGGGTCGCGTACGGGTCAGCGGGGTCCGGGCCGACCTCTCCGCACACCTTCCGCTCCAGCAGCCCCAACCGTGATCACAAGAGGTCACCCAGCGCAAGCGAATCGTGACTGTCGGTGTCGACGCTGATTCGCGTACACTGTCAGGCGACGACGGTCCCGGCCGACCACGCGGAGCTTGACCCCCGACCTCCGCAGGCCAGTCCCAATCAGCATGAGGGAGCGGCACGTGCCCCGAGGCGATGGCCGGCTGAGCCACGACCTTGACCCCCAACGACCCGGCCCACAGGACGCCTGCGGCGTCTTCGGCGTCTGGGCGCCGGGCGAGGAGGTCGCGAACCTCACCTACTTCGGGCTGTACGCCCTCCAGCACCGCGGCCAGGAGGCCGCCGGCATCGCGGTGAGCGACGGTTCGGGCGTGGTGGTCTACAAGGACCTCGGGCTGGTCGCCCAGGTCTTCGACGAGCCGACCCTGGCGAGCCTGCGCGGGCACCTCGCCATCGGCCACGCCCGCTACTCGACGACCGGCGGTTCGACCTGGGAGAACGCGCAGCCGACGATCCGCGCGACCAGTGCCGGCACGACCATCGCGCTGGCCCACAACGGCAACCTGGTCAACACCGCCGAGCTGCAGCGGGAGGTGGTTGAGCGGGGGATCGACCCGGACGGGTCGAGCAACGACACCTCGCTGGTGACCATGCTGCTGGCGAGCCGGCCCGATCTCTCCGTCGAGGCGGCCGCGCTGGAGGTCCTGCCCCAACTGCGCGGCGCGTTCAGCTTCGTCTTCATGGACGAGTCGACCCTCTACGCCGCCCGCGACCCGCACGGCGTGCGGCCGCTGGTGCTCGGCCGGCTGGAGCGCGGCTGGGTGGTCGCCAGCGAGACCCCCGCGCTGGACATCGTCGGCGCGAGCGTGGTCCGCGAGGTGGAGCCGGGCGAGCTGATCGCCATCGACGAGGACGGGCTGCGGTCCAGCCGGTTCGCCGCGCCGGAGCCGAAGGGCTGCCTCTTCGAGTACGTCTACATCGCCCGGCCGGACGCCACCATCGCCGGCCGTAACGTGCACGCGGCCCGGGTGCAGATCGGCCGCCAGCTAGCCAAGGAGCACCCGGTCGACGCCGACCTGGTGATCCCGGTGCCGGAGTCCGGCACGCCGGCCGCCATCGGCTACGCCGAGGAGTCCGGCATCACCTACGGCCAGGGCCTGATGAAGAACCCGTACGTCGGGCGGACCTTCATCCAGCCGTCCCAGACGCTGCGCCAGCTCGGCGTCCGGCTCAAGCTCAACCCGCTGCGGGAGAACATCCGGGGCAAGCGGGTCGTGGTGGTGGACGACTCGATCGTGCGCGGCAACACCCAGCGGGCCATCGTGCGGATGCTGCGCGAGGCCGGGGCGCTGGAGGTGCACGTCCGGATCTCCTCGCCGCCGGTCAACTGGCCCTGCTTCTACGGCATCGACTTCGCCACCCGGGCGGAGCTGCTCGCCAATGGGCTGGACAACGACGGCATCCGGCGGTCGATCGGTGCCGACACGCTGGGCTACGTCTCGCTGGCCGGGCTGATCGCCGCGACCGAGCAGCCGAAGACCCGGCTCTGCCGGGCGTGTTTCGATGGGGAGTACCCGATCGAGCTGCCGGCCGGGAACCTGATCGGCAAGCACATCCTCGAAGCTGTGGGTCGCCGGGTCACCGCCGAGGCGGCCCAGCGCACCGGCACCAACGCCCTACCCGACCTGAACCCGTCGGTAGCCGCTCCGGGCGGCGCGACCCACCGCCCGTAGCACCACCCGACGCGGGTCCGGCACAACCGCGGGCCCGCGAGAACCACAAAGGGGAGAACCGTGACGCACGTGTCCGAGCGCAGCGGCGCAGGAACCAGCCCGACGGGCGCCGGCGGCGACCGCCAGCTCTGGACGGCCGGCACCAGCCGTACGACGCGCAAACGCTCGGTCTCGTACGCCGACGCCGGGGTGTCGATCGAGGCGGGCGACCGCGCGGTCGAGCTGCTCAAGTCCAAGGTCAAGCAGACCCGGCGCCCCGAGGTGATGGGTGACCTGGGCGGCTTCGCCGGCCTGTTCCGGCTGGACACCACGAAATACCAGAACCCGATCCTGGCCTCCTCCACCGACGGGGTGGGCACCAAGCTGGTGATCGCCCAGCAGCTCGACATCCACGACACGGTCGGCATCGACCTGGTCGCGATGGTGGTGGACGACCTGGTCGCCTGCGGCGCCGAGCCGCTCTTCCTGCTCGACTACATCGCCACCGGCGAGGTCGTGCCGGACAAGGTCGCCGAGATCGGCGCCGGCATCGCCGACGGTTGCCGGTACGCCGGCTGCGCGCTGCTCGGCGGCGAGACCGCCGAGCACCCGGGCGTGCTGCGCCCCGACGAGTACGACATCTCCGCCACCGGCGTCGGCGTGGTGGAGGAGAGCGAGATCCTCAGCTCGGAGCGGGTGGAGGTGGGCGACGTCGTCATCGCGATGCGCTCGTCCGGCCTGCACTCCAACGGCTACTCGCTGGTCCGGCACGTGCTGCTGGGCGCGGGCCGGATGCGGCTGGACGTGGTGATCGACGACTTCGGCCGGCAGCGCACCCTCGGCGAGGAGCTGCTCACCCCGACCAAGATCTACGCGCAGGACTGCCTCAAGCTGATCGCCGAGGCCGAGGTGCGGGCGCTGGCCCACGTCACCGGCGGCGGCATTCCCGGCAACCTGGTCCGGGTCCTGCCGGAGCACGTCGACGCGGTGGTCAACCGTTCCACCTGGAAGCCGCAGCCGGTCTTCGACCTGATCCAGTCCAAGGGGCGGATCGAGGACCCGGAGATGGAGGCGACGTTCAACATGGGCGTCGGCATGTTCGCGATCGTCTCCGCCGAGGACGCCGACCGGGCGCTGGCCACTCTGACCGGGCGTGGCGTGGACGCCTGGCAGGCCGGCGAGATCATCGAAGGGTCCGGCAACGTGCAGATGATCGGGCAGCACACCCGCGGATGATCACGCTCCGGTGATCGGCCAAGCACCTGATCGGGGGTTCACCCGAGTGGCCAGTGCCGCCTAGCCTGAAGGGTCTGAGGCTAGGCGGGGGAGGGTTGATGGCTGCTCGTGGAACGCATCACGGGATGCGGGGCATTGCCGCCGTCCCCTCGTACGTGGTGATGCAGCCGACGACGCTGTGCAACCTCGACTGCGCCTACTGCTACCTGCCGATGCGGGCCGTGGACCGGCGGATGCCGGTGGCGGTCGCCGAGGCGGTGGCGGCGTCGGTGAACCCGTGGGCGGCCGCGGGGCGGTTCTCGGTGGTCTGGCACGGTGGCGAGCCGCTCGCGGCCGGGCGGGAGCACCTGGCCGCCCTGCTCGCCCCGTTCGCGCCCGAGGTGGAGCACCACGTCCAGACCAACGCCACCCTGGTCGACGACGCCTGGTGCGCGTTCTTCGCCGAGCACGGGGTGCGGGTCAGCGTGAGCGTGGACGGGCCCCGGGAGCGCAACGCGGAGCGGGTGACCCGGGGCGGCCGGCCGGCGTACGACCGGATCGTGGCCGGCGTGGTGGCGCTGCGCCGGCACGGGTTGCCCTTCTCGGCCCTGGCGGTGGTCTCCCGCCCGGAGCCGGGCCTGGCCACCGAGTTGTACGACTACTTCCTCGACCTCGGCTGCGACGTGCTGGGGGTCAACATCGAGGAGACCGAGGGAGTCAACACCCGGAGCAACGCCCGGGACGCGGCGGCGGTGACCGGGTTCTGGGCGGAGTTGGTCGCCGCCTGGCGGCGGGATCCCCGGATCCACCTGCGCGAGGTCGAGTGGTCGTTGCGGTACGCGGGGGCGGTGCTGGCCGGCACGGCGGACGGGTTGCTGCCCCGCCAGCTGGACCCGATCCCGACCGTCGCCCAGGACGGCTCGGTGGTGGTGCTCTCCCCGGAGCTGGCCGGCTTCTCCGATCCCCGGTACGGCGACTTCAGCAGCGGCAACGTGCTGACCGCCCCGCTGGCGGAGATCCTGGCCGGCGCCGGCGGCACGCCCTGGGTGGGCGAGTTCCTCACCGGTGTGGAGGCGTGCCGGTCGTCCTGCCCCTACTTCGGCTTCTGCGGCGGGGGCCACGCGGCCAACCGCTTCTTCGAGCTGGGGCGTTTTGACGGTACGGAGACCGAGCACTGCCGCAACAGCAAGATCCGCCTATTGGAGGGAGTGTTGGAGCATGCCCGAGACCATGGGTCACCGGCAGCCTGAGCGCGCCGGGGAAGCCGGCCCGGATCCGGTCGCCGACCGGGTGCGGGACGCCGCGGTGGGGTTGACCGCACTGCTCCACGAGGCTGAGGCCGCGCGGCTGCTACGGGCGGAGGTGTCGGGCGGCGACGGGGCCAGCGCGGTGTGCGCGTGGAACCACTTCGAGAACATCCCGACGTTCTACAACTGGAACAACCGACCCCGCTGACGGTCGGTGCCCGCGATCAGGGATCTGCCGCTCGTCCGGAATGCTGCTCCGGGGTGGCAGGTCCCTGATCGTCGGCACTGCGCTGCTTCTGCCGGCACATGCGTGAGCACGCGGGGAGTCACCGCGTGCTCAAGATGCGACCGGAGGTGTCAGCGGGCCGGGCGCGCCCAGGTGTCCGGGTCGTCGTCCGCGTGATCCTCATCATCGTCGTCGACATACTCTTTGTAGTCGTCGTCGAAGTTGTGCTCAGACTTACCAGCACCCGCCAACTCGCGCTGCAAGGCGGTGAGGTCGGTGTTCGGGGAGTGGTACTTCAACTCCCGGGCCACCTTCGTCTGCTTGGCCTTAGCACGGCCGCGCCCCATGGCTCGACCCCCTCGCACAGAATGCGGGGCAGCCCGAAGGCGGGCCCCGATGACGTCAGGCATCTCTCGTGGCTCTTACGGTACATGGGGATGCCACCGTTCGGCACCTCGGGTTACCGCCGGCCGGCCCTGCGCGTCGCAGTTGCCCGGCCGTCACAAATTGTACCCGGTAAGGGGTGACGCTGGGACCGGGCGTGACAGCGGACAAACCGGTACGAAAAGTCCCATTTGCCAGCTTAACCCGGCGCTCCGGCCGGCACGCGCCGGGGGCGGAGTCACGGCTCCGCCCCCGGGGGTGACGTTCAGCTCAGGCGGATGGTGCGGAGCCGGCCGACATCGGCCATCCGGCGCTCGGCGAGCCGGTCCGCGGCCACCGCCGGCGGGACGCCCTCGTCGTCGGCGAGCCGCAGGATCTCCCGGGTGGTGTCGTAGATCCGGGTGGCCCGCAGCTTGGCGCGCTCGAAGTTGAAGCCCTCGATCTCGTCGGCGACCTGGATCACGCCACCGGCGTTCACCACGTAGTCCGGGGCGTAGAGGATGCCCCGGTCGGCGAGGACCTTCTCGATGCCCGGGTGGGCGAGCTGGTTGTTCGCCGCGCCGGCGACCACCTTGGCCCGCAGCACCGGCACCGTGTCGTCGTTGAGGGCGCCGCCCAGCGCGCACGGGGCGTACACGTCGATGTCGGCCGCGACCAGGGCCGCGACGTCGTCCACCAGCTCGACCTGCGGGTGGGTGGCGCGCACCCAGTCGAGCGCCTTCGGGTTGACGTCGGTCGCCACCACCTCGGCGCCGTCGGAGACCAGGTGACCGGTGAGGTACTTGCCGACCTTGCCCAGGCCGGCCACGCCGACCCGGCGGCCGGCCAGCGTCGGGTCGCCCCAGACGTGCTCGGCGGCGGCCCGCATGCCCTGGAAGACGCCCCAGGCGGTCAGGATCGAGGAGTCACCGGCACCGCCGTGCTCCACGCTGCGGCCGGTGACGTAGCGGGTCTCCCGGGCGATCACGTCCATGTCGGCGACGTAGGTGCCGACGTCGCAGGCGGTGTAGTAGCGCCCGCCCAGGGACTCCACGAAGCGGCCGTACGCGCGCAGCAGCGGCTCGCTCTTGATCTGCTCCGGGTCACCCCAGATGACCGCCTTGCCGCCACCCAGGTCGAGGCCGGCCAGGGCGTTCTTGTAGGCCATGCCCCGGGAGAGGTCGAGCACGTCGGCGAGCGCCTCGGCCTCGCTGGCGTACGGGTAGAACCGGGTGCCGCCGAGCGCGGGGCCCAGCGCGGTCGAGTAGATCCCGATGATCGCCTTCAGGCCGGACTGCTTGTCCTGGCAGAAGACCACCTGTTCGTGACCCGTGGCTCCCGGGTCGTCGGTGCTCGCGAATACGCCCATGACTGCTCCTGTGTCGGTGTGCGCCCTTGTGGGGCGCGGCCCTGTGACGCCGGCGGGATGCTGCCGGTGCTGTTGAGCCTAATATCGGCCGCAGCCGTACTGTCGCGCACGTCACGCAGCCCCGTCGCGGCGGCGGCGTACGGGTCCCGTCTCGTGGGAGGATCGCGCCGTGCCGTCGCTCTTCGCTAGTTACCTGCGCGTGTACGAGCCGCTGACCGCCTTCGATCGGGAACGCCAGTCGTTCTGGCGCCGGTACGTCAACGAGGGACGCGCGATCGCCCCGCTGGAAGGCCCGGTCCGGCAGCGGACCGCGGTGATCGAGGCGCTCGGCGCGGGCTGGACCCGGTTGCCGGATCTGCCCGACGAGGCGTACGTGCTGGAGACCGACGACACGCTGCTGGTCTGCCCGTGGAACCTGCGGGTCCGGGTGGCTGAGGCGGCGCTGAGCGCCCGGGACGGGGTGCCCTCGGTGCTGGCCGACGCGTTCGTCCCGCCGATCCTGGCCGGGCAGGCCAAGGCGGTGGTGGAGGACTGGCGCAGCGGGGCCCGGGTGCTGGAGCACGGGGTGCCCCGGGTGCACGAGCAGATCGCCACCTGGGGGGTGCCGCTGCGCTGGTTCGTGCTCTTCGACGCGCAGGAGCGGCATCTGGTGACCGAGCCGGGCCGGCGCGCGTTGCGCTACCGCACGGAGATCTCCAAGGCGCGGCGCCGGTCCTCCCGGGCGCTGTCGGTGCTGCGCAAGTCGGTCGGCGAGGCGCCGATCACGGAGGCGGTCGAGGAGGCCGCCCGCTGGCTGGAGGAGTTCCACCCGCGCTCGGTGGTCGAGCTGGACTACGGCGGCCTGGTGCAGCTACTGCCGGACGAGACGCTCTCCGCCGACGACTCGACCGAGCTGGTCGCCACCGGGCTGGCCGGGCTCTCCCGGGGCGAGGCGGAGGAGGCCTCCGCGGCGTACGACAAGCTGGTCGCCCGGTGGCGCGCGGTGCAGCTGCTGGAGCGCTGCAACTAGCCCGTTTTGCCCCCGGATCGCCCGCAGAGTATGAGACTGTCTCGTAGTTGACGCATCACCACGCGCGATCATGAGTCCGAATAAGGTAGTTTCTGCGACATAAAAGTAGTAAAAATCGGGCATGGTTCATCCGTCCGTCTAGGGACCTTCAGCCGTTCGGCCCATGTCGGACATCGGGGACTAGCCGGACCATGGGAGACGCGTCGGCCGGCGGGACCCCGGCCGATGTCTATAACTGTGGAGGAGTGACCCCGATGGCATCGCGAACGCACGAACCAGAGCCGCTACTCACACCGGCCGAGGTCGCGTCGATGTTCCGTGTCGACCCGAAGACGGTGACCCGGTGGGCCAAGGCTGGCAAGCTCAGCGCCATCCGGACCCTGGGCGGCCACCGCCGTTACCGCGAGTCGGAGGTCCGGGCCCTGCTGCAGGGGCAGATTCCCCAGCAGCGTCAGGGGGACTGAGACCCAGGCGTTCCGATCAGGGGCGGCCGGACGTACGCGCAAGCGTCGATCCCGCCGCCCTTCGTCGTGTCCGGGGCAGGTGCACCCGTCCAGCACGATCCTTCACTCGTCGAGCACGATCCGCAGCCCCACCGTGCCGCTCTCGCCCCGGCGCAGCCGGCTGCCCAGCAGGCTCAACCGGCCGATCATCCGGTACTTCTGCTTCAACAGCCCGCGGATCCGGCGCGTCCCCGCCACGTCGGAGACCGCCGCGTGCCCCGGCACCGGCTCACCGTGTGGCCGCCCACGCACATCGCACGGGGCCACCGTCACCCGGCCGTCCCGCCGGATCCGCTTCACCTTGCCGGAGTCGGACACCGTCCACACCGCCAACGCGTTGCCGTCACGCACCGCCCAGACCGGCGTCGGCACCGCCCGACCGTCCTTCCGGAAGGTCGTCAGCAGCACGTACTTCTCCGCCGCCAGGCGGTCCAGGTCTGTCACGCCGCTCAGGATACGACCGTGACGCGCCGGACGAGGACGGATAGCGTGATCGCCGTGAGCGCGAGGAGTGAGCCGGGTCTGCGAGCCCCGCAGTCGCGAGCCGAGATGGCGCCGTGACCAGCGCGATCGGGGAACCCACGATCGGCGACGTGTTCGGCGAGATGATCCGGGACGCGTACGCCGTCGCCACCGGCGTCGGGCCCCGGCCGCTGGCCGGCGGACGGCTGCCCCGGCCGGTCATCGAGATCATCGAGCGGGACGACGGCCTGGTCAACGGCGCACCCTCCGGGCACTACCTGGATCCGCCCGAGCACTGGCAACCGCACGACCACCGGGCCGTCGCCCGGGTCCACGGTGAGGTGCTGGACATCGGCGTCGGCGCCGGCCGGATCGCGCTGCACCTCCAGGAGCAGGGGGTGCCGGTCACCGGGCTGGACATCTCGGCCGGCGCGCTGCGGGTCAGCCGGCACCGGGGCGTACGCGACCTGGTGTACGGCACGGTCGACGAACACGCCGCGGGCGACCGCCGGTACGACACGTTCCTGCTGCTCGGCAACAACCTCGGGCTGCTGGAGGGGCGGGAGCGGGCACCGGCGTTCCTGGCCGCGCTCGCCGCCCTGGCCCGCCCCGGCGCGCAGGTGATCGCGCACGGCACCGACCCGTACGGCACCACGGATCCGGTGCACACCGGCTACCACGAGCGCAACCGGCGACGGGGCCGGCTGGGCGGTCAGCTGCGGCTGCGGCTGCGCTACCGGCTGCTCGGCACCGAGTGGTTCGACTACCTGGTCTGCTCGGTCGACGAGCTGGCCGAGCTGGTCCACGGCACCCCGTGGCGACTGGCCGACGTGGACGAGCACGACCGCCCCTACTACCTCGCCACGCTCAGCCTGCGGCGTTAGGCGGGGCCCCGCTCATCGGGTACGCGACGAGCGGGGCCCCGCCGGGCACTCAGACCTGGACGGTGGGGGTGGTCTGCTCCGGCGGCAGGCCGCCGTCGCCGTCGACCACCTCGTCCGGGGTGCCGTCCTCGTCGATGTCGACCATGGTGATGTCCACCTTGCCGTCACCGTCGGTGTCGAACTGGAACAGGTCGGCCTTGCCGTCGCCGTCGGTGTCCACCACCCACACGTCGGTCCGCCCGTCGTTGTTGGTGTCCGCGCGCAGCAGGTCCACCCGTTCGTCGCCGCGGGTCTCCACGGTCTCCGTGCGCTCCGCGCTCTCCGGTGCCTGGCTCATCTCGGTCCTTCCTTCGACGTTGGAGGCCGTCGTACCCGATCCGGCGCGCCCCCACGCATGCCGCCCGGGCCGGCCCTGCATAGGGTCGCACCCAGGAACGAGGAAGCGGCCGGCCCGGTGCGGCGGAGACCCCGCGCGCCGCCGCCGCGACGAGGGGACGTCATGAGTGGTCGTTTTGTGGTGGTCGGGGCCGGCACCATGGGCCTCGGCATCGCGTACGTGGCCGCCGGCGCCGGGTACGCCGTCGAGCTGGTCGAGGTGGACCCGGAGCGCGGCGCGGCCGCCGTACGGCGGCTCGGCGAGCTGTGGGACCGCGGGGTCCAGCGCGGCAAGCTGACCGCCGAGGCGGCGACGGCGAGCCGGGAGCGGGTCACCCTGCGGGCCGGCCTCACCGAGGTCGCCGACGGGCCCGACGTCATCGTGGAGGCGGTCCCCGAGCGGCTCGACCTCAAGCGTGCCGTGCTCGGGGAGGCCGAGGCGCGTCGGCCCGCCCTGCTCGGCAGCAACACCTCCAGCATCCCGATCGCCGCGCTGGCCGAGGGACTGGACCGGCCGGCCGACTTCCTGGGCCTGCACTTCTTCAACCCGGTCTGGACGATGGCGCTGCTCGAGATCGTGGTCGGCCCGGCCACCGCGCCGCGGACCACCGAGGCGGCCGTCGCGCTCGCCGGCCGGCTGGGCAAGGACCCCGTCGTGGTACGCGACCTGCCCGGCTTCGCCACCTCCCGGCTCGGGGTCACCCTCGGCCTGGAGGCGATCCGGATGGTCGCCGACGGGGTGGCCAGCCCGGCCGACATCGACAAGGCCATGGTGCTCGGCTACCGGCACCCGGTCGGCCCGCTGGAGCTGACCGACCTGGTCGGGCTGGACGTCCGCCTCGACATCGCCCGCACCCTGCAGGCCGCGTACGGGGACCGGTTCGCGCCGCCGCCGCTGCTGGTCGAGATGGTGGCCGCCGGCCGGCTGGGCAAGAAGTCCGGGCAGGGCTTCTACACCTGGGAAGGCGGAGTAAAGCATTGAGTGGGCTGCGGATCGAGGAGCTGCCGGACCGGCTGGTGGTCACCCTGGACCGGCCGGAGAAGCGCAACGCCATCGACGCCGACCTGATCGGCGAGCTGCACGAGGTCTGCGCCGAGCTGGAGGCGCGGCCGCGGCTGCTGCTGCTGACCGGCGGCACGGACGGCATCTTCGCCGGCGGGGCGGACATCGGCCAGCTCCGCGAGCGGGGCCGGCTGGACGCGCTGGCCGCCATCAACCAGGCCGCCTTCGCCCGGATCCGGGCGCTGCCGATGCCGACCGTGGCGGCCGTGGACGGCCCGGCGCTGGGCGGCGGCGCCGAACTGGCGTACGCCTGCGACCTGCGGGTGTGCACGGGCCGTGCGGTGTTCGGCCAGCCCGAGGTGCGGCTGGGCATCCTGGCCGGCGCGGGCGCGACCTACCGGCTCCCGGCGCTGATCGGCGAGGCCCGGGCCAAGGAGCTGCTCTTCACCGGCCGGCGGGTGGACGCCGACGAGGCGCTGCGGATCGGGCTGGTCAACCGGGTGGTGGCCGAACCGGCGGAGCTGCTGCCCACCGCGCACGGCCTGCTCGACGAGATCGCCAAGGGCTCCGCCCTGGCGGTCCGGCTGACCAAGCTGGCCGTGGACTCCCCGGCCGCCGCCCACCCCCAGCTCGACCTGCTCAGCCAGGCGGTGCTCTTCGAGGACGAGGAGAAGCAGCGGCGGATGACCGAGTTCCTGGAGCGGCGCCGCAGCCGCTGAGCCACCGGACAGCACGAGGGCCGCACCGGCGAACCGGTGCGGCCCTCGTCGTCGCTCAGTGCCGGAGCGGTACCCCGGCGTCGGCCAGCGCGGTGATCACCTTCGCGGACTCGCCGAAGCCGATGACCAGCACGGCGTCCGCGCCGTACGCCTTGATCTCGCGGGCGCCGGTGGAGAAGTCCACCGGCGGTGCCGACGCGCCCTCCGGCGGCACGTACGACAGCAGCTTGACCCGGTCCGCGCCCATGCCGGCCCGCTCCAGCTCGGCGCGGACGTTCTCCTGGAGGCCCTCGCCGTAGGAGTCCTTGCGCGCCACGATGGCGATCTTGTGCGGCCCGTCGCGCATTATCACGTCGGCCAGGGCGCGGCCCTGGAGGCTGTCCGGCGGTGCGGTACGGAAGTAGAGGCCCTTGTCGTCCACCGTGGTCAGGCCGGCGTCGGTGTTCGACGGGGAGAAGAGGATCCGCTTCGCCGCCACCACGTCCGGCAGCACGGCCCGCGAGATGCCGGACGCGGCCGCACCGATGATGACGTGCACCCCGCTGGCGATGTGCGAGGCGACCATCGCCTTGGCCACCTTCGGGTCGGTGCCGTCGTCGCCGTCGATCCAGGTGACCGGCTCGCCGAGCACGCCGCCGGCCGCGTTGATCTCCCGCAGCGCGAGCGCCACCCCGGCCGCGATCGGCGGGTACGCCAGCGCCAGGTCACCGGTCTTCGGCAGCAGCCCGCCGAGCACCAGCGGGGACCCGTCGCCCTTGTACGACTTGCCGCCGCGCTGCTTCTTCCCCGGCGGCGGGGCCTTGGTGCTCGCCCCCGACTCGTCGCCGGCGCCGACGAACTCGGTCTTGCCGTCGTTGAGCTTCTGGTCGTCGAAGTGCAGGGTGGCGTAGCTGGCGGTGGCCGGCTCGCCGGCGTCGGTGAACCCGGCCCGGTCCAGCGACACCCCCCGGTACTCGATGTCGCGCCCCTCCCGGGCCAGCTGGAGGCAGGCCGCCGGCTCCTCGCAGCGCTCGCCACCGTTCGTCACGCCGACGATCTGCTTGGCGATCTCGGTCGGCTCGGTGGTGCCGGCGAGCTGAGCGGCGAGCGAACTGATCACCACCGCGTCGTACGACTCGGCGGAGTAGAGGTAGTCCCGCAGCTTCGGGTCTACCGTGCGTAGCCGTTCCTTGAAGCTCTCCGGCAACTGCGTGAGGGGCGTGGTGCCCTTCATGCCGTTCAGAAGGTCCGCGCGGTCCTTCAGCTCGTCGGCGTACGAGTTCTGCATGTTGCCGTCGGTGCCGTAGAGGCGCACCTGGGTGGTGGTGGCTGCCTCTTCGGGCTGGTCGCTCCCGCAGGCGCTGGTAGCGAGCAGGAGCGCCGCGCAAGCCGTGGACAAGGCCGCGCGCGACGCGCGTGATACGGGCATGGTCGTCCTTCCTCCGGCGAAGGTCCGTTGGGCACGATAGCGTGCCGGCGCTGGACACGGGACCGTGGAGGTGGCTCCGTCGGCACCCCGACTCCCGTTATTACGCAGCGTGACGGTCGGCCCGTTTCGGGGTCACCGCTTGACCCTTCGTCCTACAGTTCGCCAGGTGACCGACGAAGCACAGCAGACGCTGGACGATGCGACCGCCGTGCTCCGCTGGGCGCTGGCCGGTGACGGCGACGGGGTGGTGGGCACCTTTGACGCCGTGGTGGACCGCTCCGGTCTGGCCGGCGCGTACGGGGTGGCCTGGTGCCTGGCCGCCACCATGGTCGGCGACGACGCGCCGGCCGGCGGCGCCGCCCTCGACTTCCCGGGTATCGACCAGGCTGACTACGACACCCGCTGGGTGGCCCGCTTCGTCAGCGCGTACGCCAACGACGACATCGACACCGGGGAAGCCCTGTTCGGGGCCGCGGTGGCCGACGGCCAGCTCCCCGACTGCCTGCTCACCCTCGCCGGTTCGACGGTCGCGACGTTGCGCAGCCGGACGGGCTGACCGCGCGCCGCTGCGGGGCTGTGATAGCTCTGGTGCATGTCCGAGGCGATGCTGAGCAAGGTCCGCAAGCTGCTCGCCCAGGCCGAGGACCCGGCCTGCACGCCCGCCGAGGCGGCGGCGTTCATGGCCAAGGCGACCGAGCTGATCGCCCGCTACGGCGTCGACCGGGCGCTGCTGGCCGCCCGGGCACCCGCCACCGACCCGGTCGGCGACCGGGTGGTCGAGGTGGTCGCCCCGTACGCCCGGGACAAGGCCGGCCTGCTCGCGGCCGTCGCCGAACCGCTGCGCTGCCGCTGCGTGCGGCGCCGCGCGGGGTCCGGCTTCGCCCTGCACCTGTTCGGCTTCGCCAGTGACCTGGAACGGGTCGAGCTGCTCTTCACGTCGCTGCTGGTGCAGGCCGCGCACGGGCTGGCCGGCGCGGCCGTGCCGGCCGACGAACACCCGGCCGCGTTCCGGCGTACCTGGCTGGCCGGCTTCGCGCACGTGGTCGCCGAGCGGCTGCGGGCGGCCGAGGCCGGTGCGGTCGCCGACTCGGTGGCGCCCTCGGTGGCGCTGGTGCTCGCCGACCGCTCGGACCGGGTGCAGCGCCGGCTGGCCGAGGTCTACCCGCGACTGCGGACCGCGCCGCGCCGCCGGCTCGCGGGCAGCGGCTTCACCCCGGGCGCGGCGGCCGGACGCCGCGCCAACCTGGGCGGTACGGGCGTGACCGGCGCGGCCGGCATGCCGGGCATCGGCCGCTGACCGGGCGGCGTCACCTGGCGGCGCGGGTGACCGTGGCGAGGTAGCGGCTGAGCAGCTCCTGCCAGCCGGCGGTGAGCGCCTCGCGGTAGCCCTCGGCCGCCTCGCCGTGCCGGTCGAAGTTGCGGTGCTCGACCTCGACCCAGGTCAGCTCCGGCGCCTCGGGCTGGAAGAGCACCTCCACCTCGCTGGCCCGCGCCGGGTCCGGCACCGGCACCCGGTCCGGACCGATCTGCCAGGTGAAGACCAGCCGGCGGGGCGGGTCCCAGGTGAGCACCCGGCCCCAGTCGCTGCGGAAGCCGTACGGGCCGATCTCGTAGAACATGCCGCCGGCCCGCGGCTCGACGCCGAGCTCGGCCAGCGCGTCCGGTCCCGACCAGGTGTATTCGGGCACCCACCAGTCGGTCAGCGACCCGGTGAAGACGGCGAACGCGGTTTCGGCCGAGGCGGGGACGAGGAGGCTGCTCCGTAGGGTGAACCGGTCGAATTCCTGACGAACCTCATCCGGGTCGGCCATCTCCTGTCCCATAGGCCCGGACCATACCGGCTGATGCCCCGGTGTGCAGCTTCGCGCGCGCCCGGTTTGGACAACCGGCTCCTGTTTTTCCGACAGCCCGTCGGGAGGTGTGCCGGGCCGGCCCGGTTTTCGGCGGGCCCGGTGGGCCGGTTTCCAACGGGTCCGCCGGGGGCAGCTCCGGCGGACCGGTCCACGGACGATCCTCGGGCGGGGACGGATGCGCCGGCCGAAACCGGGTAACCGCGGCTGATCCGGCCCGGACGGACGGGCCAGCGGGGAGCGGGGAGCATGAGCGAGAGCGCAGCCACCGAGCGGGGACCGGACCCGACGAGTGAGCGCCCGGGGCACCGGCCCGAGGGCGCGCCGGAGCCGGACGTCCTGCTGGACATCCCCGAGGTGAGGGTCGACGAGATCCGGCTCGCGGTCGACGGGCTCGACGCCGACCTGTCGCTGCGCGCCCGGCTGGCCAACCTGGTGCAGCTCGACGCGGGCGTCCGGGTGCACCTGGAGGGCGTGGAGCTGGACGTCACCGGCGTGAGCGCCGAGGCGCTGCTCAAGGTACGGCTGGAGAAACTGGTCCAGATCCTCGACCGGGCGCTCACCACCATCGACCGGAACCCGCAGGTCATCGAGGCGCTCGCGCGGTCGGCGGGGGTCTCCCTCGACGACGTGAACCGGGAGGCCCGCAAGCTCGCCGGCGTGGGCGCGCCCGTGGTCGACCAGCGCGGCGAGCAGGTCGGCATGGTGGGCGCGGTGGCCGACCGGGCGCTCCGCGGCGACACCGCGGAACCGGCGTCGGCGGAGTTGACCGGGGCTCGGCCACCCGAACCGCCGACGGGTAACGCCGAGCGGACAGCACCGGGTGCCGGCGGCGGGCCGACGCCGGCCGGTGAGACGGTGGGCGGCGCGGCCGTGGGCGGCCCGGCCGTGGCCGGCCCTCGCAGCGGCGGGTCGGTCGGCGGCCCGCCCGGTGGCCCGTCGGGTGGTGGCCCGCCCGGTGGTGGCCCGTCCGGCGGTGGCTCGTCCGGTGGCCCCTCGGGCGGCGGCGCGGGGAAGCCTGCGGCGGGTGGTGCCGGCGGGGAGCACGAAGCCGGCGGTGGCGGCGCGGGGAAGCCCGCGGCGGGTGGTGCCGGCGGCGGGGAGGGCCGGCCGGAGGCTGGTTCCGGTGGCGCGAAGCCGGGATCCGAGGGTGCCGGTGGGGGGCGGCCGCCGGCGGGTGCGGGGCAGGCACCGGGGGCGCAGCAGCCGTCCGAGGGTGGTCGGCCCAGCGGCCCGAGCGCGGCCCAGCTCGCCGGGCAGGCCGGGGAGACGCTGCGGCAGGCGGGCCGGAGTGTGTGGGAGGCGATCCAGGGCGGCATGGGCCAGAACCGCCAGCAGCGACCCAAGCGCTGAGCGACGTCCGGCCGGCGCTCGTCACCCAGGTTGTGCCGGCGGGCGCGAGGCGGACCGCGATCACCTCACCGCCGCTTCCCGGCGGGGGCCTATGGTGGGCGGATGTCCGAGCAGTGGTCATTGACCGTCGACTGCGCGCGCCCGCGCGAACTGGCCGAGTTCTGGTGCCTCGCGTTGGGATACGTCCCGGCCGCTCCGCCGGCAGGGTTCGCCACCTGGGAGGAATGGCAGATCCACTGCAAGGTTCCCGAGGACGAGTGGGACGACGGCGCCTTCATCGAGGACCCGGACGGCGTCCGGCCCGGTGTCTCGTTCCTGAAGGTGCCGGAGCCGAAGGTGGTCAAGAACCGGATGCACTTCGACCTCCACGTCGGCGGTGGCCGGCAGGAGCCGTCCGGCGTGCGCTGGCCGCGGATCCAGGCGGTGGTCGACAAGCTGGTCGCGGCGGGCGGGGCCGTGCTCCGGGTGGACGAGCCGGACGGTACGCCCGACCACGTGACGATGGCCGACCCGGAGGGCAACGAGTTCGACGTCCTGTAGTCCGTGCGGGCGCTCAGCGCACGAGTTCAGCCGGCGCCGCGAGGTCCGCGCTGTCGTAGAGCCCGGCGATGGCGCCCTCATCGTCGGCGGCGCACACGGCTGCGATCGCCTCCATTGTGCTCGTGACGGTGGGGCGGAGCCGACGGCTCCGCCCCACCGTCAGCGGGGAATCAGCGGGTCACTCCCACCAGAACTGCTCGGTGGAGACCAACTGTCCGGGGATCACCTGCCCGTCGGCGGACAACTCGGTGTACGCCCAGTACTCCAGGTTCTCCGCCAGCGCAGCGTTCGGCCGGAGCTTGTACGAGGCGGTCGTGCCCCGCTCCACCCGGGCCGGCAGCTCCAGCGTGGCGGGGGCGTACCGGCCGTCGCGGCCGAGGACCACGTGGCCGAGCCGGTAGTCGACGACCGGGCCGCCGGAGGCCTGCGCGAAGACGTACGCCGTGTAGGTGCCGGCTTCCGGCATGAAGACCCAGGCCCGCTCACTGCTGTGCCAGCTGGCGGCGCTCCGGTACACGAGCTTGTCGCCCTTGTACAGCCAGAGGTCCAGGTTGGTGTTCGGGTCGTCGGTGGCGGTTTCCACCACGATCCCGGCGCTGCCCGCCGGCACAGTGAAGGTGTGCGTTCGCACGCCGAGCGCCTCCGGGTCGAAGACCCCGCCGTTGACCCCGGCCGGCATCGAGTACGAGTCCCAGCGGATGGGGGCGTAGCCGGTCGACCGCCCGGAGACCTTGCCGGTGAAGCCCGGCTGCATCGACCCGAAGGCGCCGGTGGTGAGCCGGTTGAAGTCCTCCAGGTTGTCGTCGTACAGCCGGGGGGAGATGCCCCACGGGCGGGCGGCGACCGGAACCTTCACCTGGTGGGCGGCGCTGCGCCAGGTGATCGCGCCGGTGACGTAGCGGTCCCACGGCGCGCTGCCGCGGCGCAGTGTGATGGTGACCGTGGCGGTCGTGCCCGGCGGCACCGTGACCACCTTCGGCGTCACGTTGATCTCCATGCCGGGCAGCCCGGTGACCGAGGCCTGGTACGTCTCCTTCTTGCCGCCCACGTTGGTCAGCTTGCGGGTCAGCGTCACCGACCTGGTGCCGTCGTACTCGCGCAACGAGATCGACGGCAGGTTCAGCTCCCGGCCGTCCGGCTGCGCCGCCGAGGCGAACGCGACCAGGTCCGCGGCGGCCGGTTCGAGGACCAGCCCCGGGTCGTCGGCCCGGTCCAGGGCCAGCAGACCGCTGCCCTGGGTCAGCGGGTTGTCGGTGCCCACGGTGTCGACGGCGGTGGTCCGCAGCGCCGAGGCGATCGCGCCGGGCGACCAGTCGGGGTGCTTCGCCCGCAGGATCGCGGCCGCGCCGGCCACGTGCGGGGTCGCCATCGAGGTGCCCGAGTACGCGTCGTAGTACCGGCCGAAGTTTCCGGGCGGGGAGACGGCCGCGATGATGTCGCTGCCGGGCGCGACCAGGTCGGGCTTCATGAGCCCGTTGTGCGTCTTGTCCGGCCCGGTGGACGAGTAGTCGGCGACGCTCGGCACGCCGGCGGGGACGCTGGAGCCGTCACCGCCGGAGGTGACCACCGCGGTGCCGTCGGTCGGGTGGCGCATCAGGTAGTTGAAGATCTTGCCGGCCTGTTCCTTGCTGTTCAGGTAGAGCACCGGGAAGTCGAAGATCGAGTTGACCCGGAAGTTGCCCACGGGGTCGAAGAGGACGAGCGCCGTGGCGCCCTTGCCCCTGGCCTCCGCCACCGCCGCGTACGGGTCGTCGAGGGCGCAGGCGACGACCTTGTCCTTCACCTTCGCCGGGTCCAGGCCGTAGCAGTACGCCGAGCCGTCGTCCAGGTTGCCGGCCTGCTCGCCGAAGACCAGCGGGCGGGGCCGGCCACCGGGGAGGACGTCCAGCGAGGCACCGGCGATCCTGGTGCCGTTGCCGAGCTGGAGGGTCCCCTCGTTCACGTTGGTCACCGCCGCGCCGACCGTGGTCACCCACGGCTGGGCGTTGCTGATCGCGCCGCTGAAGCCGTCGTTGCCGGCGGCCGCCGAGACGAAGACCCCGGCCAGCGTGGCGTTGAGGAAGGCGGTACCGATCGGGGTGTTGGGGTCCCAGTCACCCAACTGCTTCCCGATCGAGTAGTTGAGCACCTGCACGCCGTCGGCCACCGCCGCGTCGATGCCGGCGATGATGTCGGCGTCGTACCCCGCGCCGCCCCAGAGGACCTTGTAGACGGCGATCTGCGCGTCGGGCGCCACGCCGGAGACCGAATCGAAGTCCCGACCCGAGATGGTGACGTGCTCGACCGGCAGTCCGGCCGCGGTCGACGCGGTGTGCGTACCGTGCCCGACCATGTCGCGGGCGGAGAGCACCTCGCCGTCCGGCAGCCCGCCGGTGGCCGCGAGGTACGTGTCGGCGAAGTACCGGGCACCGACGATCTTGCCGTTGCAGTGTTCGGCGACGAACATGACGCCGGTCTGGCAGGTGCCGTGCCAACCGGGCGGGGCCGGCATGGTCCGGGCGAACGACGGGCTGTCCGGCCAGATGCCGCTGTCCAGGACGCCGATCACGATCCCGGCGCCGGTGTCCTTGCCCGGCTTCGCCCCGGCCGGCTGCTGCGCGGGGGCCGTCCCGGCGCCGGTAGCCGCTCCGGTCACCGGCGCGCCGGTGGTCGCCTCAGCGGTCGGAGCGCCGGTGGTCGGGGCGGTGGTGGTCGGCGCGGTGGGCGTCGGGTCGGCCGTGCCCGGCGCGGCCTGGTTGATGCTGTACGCCCGGGACTCGACGACCGAACGGACCCGCTTCTCCCGCTTCAACGCGTCGACCTGAGCGGGCGTCAGCGTCGCCGAGAACCCGTCGAAGGCGGTGGTGTAAACCTGGTCGACCTTGACGTGGGCGGCCTCGGTCACCGCGCTGCGCCGGGCGCCCAGGTGCTCCCGGTACGCCTTCGCCGCCGCCGAGTGCGGCGCCAGCCGTCCGCCGTCCGCCGGCCGGGTCCGGGCCAGCCCCGGGATCTCGCCGGTGTACGCCGCGACCGGCTCGTCGGCCAGTTCGACGACGTACCGGGCCGGACCGGAGGGTGCCTTGCGCTGCGGGTCGGACTTTCCGGTCCGGCCCCCGCCGCCGGTCAGGTCCAGCCGATCGCGGTTCCTGGCCGGTCCGAAGTCGAGACCGCTGTCCGCCACCCGGCCCGCACCCGTCGACGCCGCCGACGCCGTGCCCGCGGTGGCGACCGTGCCGGCGCCGGCCAGGGTGAGTACCAGCAGGGGTATCGCCAGTCTCCTCCGGCGCCGGGTTCTCCTCGTGCTCGTAGTCACGAGACTCCTTCCACTCCTGCCCGGGAGCGCTCCCAGGCCACGGGGCACTCCTCGATCCGGAGGAGATGCCGACGCCACCCGACCGGTCCGGTCCACCACCATCGGCGGGCTGCGATCAGTCGTCGGCAACCTGGATGACGTTCACCGAAACGCTAGGTTCGGCCACCCTGGTCGACCAGGCAAGATCACCGGCAATTTGCCGTACCGGGGCCGGGGCCAGGGCCGGAGCCGAGGTTGAGCAACTGCCGGGCCCGAATCGCCCGTCCCTGGTCGCCGTCGGCCTCGAAACCCCGTACCGCGTCCAGCAGGACCCGCTTCCCCCGGGGGTCGCCGGCCCGCAGCAGCACCTCGGCGAGGCCGAGCGCGGCTTCACCGGAACCGAACGGGTCACCGCCGGCCGCGAAGTCGGCGCCGGCCGCCTCCATCGCGGCGATCGCCGCGGGCCACTGCCCGAGGTCGGCGTGGGCACGCCCGAGCCGATGGTGGATCCAGCCCTGCAGGGGGCGACTGGCGAGCTGACGGTCGGCCGGCTGATTCGCCAGGGCGGTCTGCCAGTCGTCGAGGGCGTACCGCAGATGGGTGATCGCGGCGGTCGCCTCGCCGCGCTGCCGCCGCAGGTCGGCCAGCGTGTACGACGCGATGACGCGCCCGGTCAGGTCCCCGGCCCCGGTCAGCTCCCGCAGCGCCCGGGCGCAGGTCTCGACGGCGCCCGCCAGGTCGCCGTCCCGATGGCGTTCGCCGGTCAGATAGAAGCACGCCCAACCGAGGTTGCGCCGGTCACCGGCCTCGGCGGCCAGCCGGAAGGCCTCGCGGTGCTGCCGGACCGCCTCCGCCGGCCGGCCGAGCACCAGCGCCTGGGTCCAGCCGAGGGCGTTGCGCTGCGCGGCCTCCGCGACCGGGTCACCGCTGGCCTGCGCCGCCGACACGGCGAGGCCGAACAACGCCGACCAGTCGATGACGTGGTGGTAGCGGTCCGAGTACCAGTGGAGCGCCTCGGCGGCCGAGATCACGTCCCGGTGCCGCCCGGCCGCCGCCGCCTGCCGAACGGCCCACCACCAGCCGTGCCGCTCCGCGGTGAGCCACGACATGGCGGCCTGGCCGCTGCCGAACCCGGTGCCGGGGGCCGGCTCCCGCCTGGGGTCGGGGTCAAGCCACGGGCCGGCGCCCTCGACCATCGCGAGCAGCCAGGCCCGTACCCGGGCGGTGGCCTCGTCGCGGTCCACCGGCGGCTCCTCGGCCGCGAGGCGTTCGGCGGCGAAGACGCGAAGCAGGTCGTGCAGCAGGTAACGGCCGGGTGCCGCCGCCGGCGACAGGAGACTGGCGTCCGCGAGCGTCTCGAGCGCCGCCTCCGCCTCGCCGACGTCGACCGCCAGCAACCGGGCCACCGCCGCGGCGGAGTAGTCCGGCCAGGGCAGCAGCGCGAGCCGGCGCAGCGTCCGTCGCGCGATCTCCGGCAGTTGGTCGTACGACAGGCTGAACCCGGCCCGGACCCGGGTTTCTCCGGGATGCAGCTGGTCGAGGCGGCGCGTCTCGTCGCGGAGCCGTTCGGCCAGCCAGCCGACGGTCCAGGACGGTCGGGAGGCGAGCCGGTTGCCGGCCACCCGCAGGGCGAGGGGCAGTCCGGCGCAGAGCCGAACCAGTTCGATGGTGGCTTCCGGCTCGGCCGCCACCCGATCGGCGCCGATGATCTCCTCGATCAGCCTCCTCGCGGTCGCCTCGTCGAGGTCGGCCAGCCGCAGCCGGCAGGTGCTGTCCAGCCCGCCGAGGGCGAACCGGCTGGACACCAGGGTGAGCCAGCCGGGACCGGTCGGGAGCAACGGTCGCACCTGGTCCTCGCTGGCCGCGTTGTCGAGGACCAGCAGCCCGCGGCGGGCGGCGGTCAGCATCCGGTAGCGGGCGATCCGTTCGCCGGGGCTCGTCGGCAAGGGACCGCTGCGCCCCTCGCTGAGGCTGGTGAGCAGCTGTTCCATGGCCTGGTCGGCCGAGAGCGGCGTCAGGTCCATGCCGTGCAGGTCGACGTGGCACGCGACGCCCGGCAGCTCCGCCGCGAGGAGGTGCGCCGCGCGTACCACCAGCGTGGTCTTGCCGACCCCCGGCGGGCCGCTGATCACCACGGTGGCGTTGCCCGGCTGGCCGGCGAGGTGCCGTGCCTGTGCGATCAGTTGATCCAGTTCGGCCTGCCGACCCACGAAGTCGGGCACCACCGGCGGGAGGCTGCTCTGCTGCCAGGCCGGCGCCAGCCCCATCGCGTGCACCGTCTGGAGCAGCCGGGCGCGCGGCTGACCGGTCAGGCCGAGGGCGTTGGCCAGTTCCTCCACGGTCCGGCGGCGCGGCCGGGCGATCCGCGCGCCCTCCAGATTGCGTACGGTCCGCACCGCGACTCCGGCCGCTTCGGCGAGCGTCTCCTGGCTGAGCCGCGCCGCCGTCCGGTGCTCGCGCAGCAGGGCGGCCAGTTGTCGCACGTCGACGGTCTGCCGTCCGGCCGCGACGGCCTGGTCAGCGATGGGGTGACGCAAGCGCCGATCCGCCTCCCGGGTGCCGGTGACGGCCGCGGGCTCGCGGCCGACGACGTGCAGGCTATCCGGGCCCTGTTGCAGGTGGATTGCGGTGGCCGGCGGTGCCGGGACGTGGCGGTCACCCGGACCTGCCGAACGGCCGGTAGTGCCGGCGCCCCGAGCGGTGCGATCCTGACCGGATGCGAGTCGCCTCGATTCACACGTACCCCGTCAAGGGGTGCCGTCGGACGGACCGCGACACGGCGCGGGTCGAACCGTGGGGCCTGGCCGGCGACCGGCGCTGGCTGATCGTGGACGAGCACGGGATCGGCCTCACCCAGCGCCAGCACCGGGAACTGGTGACGGTGCGGGCGGTGCCCCGGCCGGGCGGGCTGACCCTGGACGCGCCGGGGCTGACCCCGCTCGACCTGGCCGAGCCGGTCAACGGCGAAGAGGTCCAGGTCCGGGTGTTTCGCGGGCGACCGCCCGCACCGGTACGCGCCGCCGGCCCCGAGGCGGACGACTGGCTGCACCGGCTGTTGGGGCGCCGGGCCCGGCTGGTCTGGCTCGGTGAGCCCACCCGCAACCGCGTGCCCTGGCCGGTACCGGCGGGCACCGGCGCGGAGGTGAGCTTCGCCGACGGCACCCCGCTGCTGCTGGCCAATGCCGCCTCGCTGGACGCGTTCAACGGCTGGCTGCTCGAATCGGGCAGCACCGAGGGGCCGCTGCCGATGGCCCGGTTCCGTCCCAACCTGGTGGTCACCGGCGCCGCGCCGTGGGCCGAGGGGGCGTGGGTCGGCCGGCGGATCAGGATCGGCGGCGCCGTGTTCCATGGCGTCGGCGAGTGCGGTCGCTGCCTGGTCGCCACCATCGACCAGGAGACCGGGGAACACGGACGGGAGCCGCTACGGATGCTCGCCGCGCGGCGGAACATCGGCCAGAAGCTGCTCTTCGGTCTCCAGCTGACGGTCCAGGCCGAGCCGGCCGGGTCCGCCGGCCCCGCGCGCACGGTCAGCGTCGGTGACGCCGTGCAGGTACTGGACTGACCGGGCCGGTCCCGGTGCCGGACACGGTGTCGTCGCGCAGCGGCCGGGTCGCCGGGCCGCCGGTTCGACCGGGGCTGCGCATACTGAACGCAGTGACATGCGCACCGCTTGTCAATCGGGACCGCGGTCGCCGTACGGACGGAGGTCGACAATGCGTTGGCTCATCGTTCTGATCATCGTGTTGGCGGTTGTCGCGGCGGTCTCGCTGTGGCGTCGTTCCCGGCGGCAGGCGGCACTCGACGACGGCCGGGTCCGCGACCTCCAGGCGTCGACCGAAGCGCGCCGGCGACTCGACGATCACCGCAACCCGACCGACGGCAGCGCGGGCAGCGGCGCGGGTGGGGTCGGCGCCTGGGGCGTCTAGGGTCAGGCCGGCCAGCTCTTCGGTGATCGCCCGGGTCGCTCCCGACGGTAAGTAGGTTGATCGGCGATCGGGCCGCTCATTAGCGTGCTGCGACATGACGAGGAGCGCGGGAGCCGCCGACTGGCGCACGGCCAACCGTGCCAACTGGGATGAGCGCGTCCCGATCCACGTTGCCGGTCCCTTCTACGACCTTCCCGGCTTCGTCGCGGGCAGAAGCACCCTGCACGACTTCGAGGTGGCCGAGGTCGGTGCGGTCACTGGCAAGAAGCTCCTGCACCTCCAGTGCCACATCGGGCTGGACACCCTGTCCTGGGCTCGGCGTGGAGCCGTCGTCACCGGCCTCGACTTTTCCGCACCGGCGGTGGCGGCAGCCGAGGACCTCGCCGCGCAGATCGGCGTCACCACCGCCCGCTTCGTCACCGCCGATGTGTACGACGCGGTGCAGGCGCTCGACGGGCGGACCTTCGACATCGTCTACACCGGGTTCGGCGCGTTGTGCTGGCTGCCGGACATCGACCGCTGGGCGCGGACAGCGGCAGACCTCGTCGCTCCAGGGGCTTCCTCTACCTGGCCGAGTACCACCCGTTCGCCGATGTTCTCGCCGGCGACGGCCGTACCGTCGAGGGCGACTACTTCCAGCGCGACCCGATCGTCGTGGACGCGCCGGGCACCTACGCGGACCCTGACGCGCCCATCACCGCAAGCGTGACGGTCGAGTTCCTTCACGGCGTCGGCGACGTGGTGAGCGCCCTGGCTGCCGCCGGGCTGCACCTGGAGTTCCTGCACGAGCACGACCGCGGCCACTTCCGTCTGGCGGCGGGGCAGCCCGTCCCGCAGGTCTACACGCTGCGTGCGGCGAAGGTCAGGTGACGGAGACCGAGCCGTTCCGACGGTAGCGGCCACCGCTGACTCCGCATGGTGACGTCGGCGATGAGCGGATGGTCGGCTACCGGCTGGTCTGCGGCGCATCGGGGAGGCCGGCCTGGACTAGAGCAACTGCCATCCGCGCTCCTGCCAGGGCTCGTCCCGGCGCCGGAGTGCCCCGGCCCGATCTTCGGCCGTGGACCGTGCGAGCTTGGCGTCCTCCGCGCTCATCCAGCCGTCGCGGCATGCCTGCTCGTACTCGTCCCAGTCCTCGATCTCGACGCGCGAATCCCGCTCATGAAGCACGGGGTCCAGTTCGAGATCGATATACCGCCAGCCTCCTTCGGTCCGCTCCGGTGGGAGGCACACGTCGATCTCAAGCCGCCGATCGGCAGGCTCCCCAACCCACCAGGCAACCCAGGGGCGGTTCGCCGCGAGCAGGACCACGACGGGTACGGCAAGAGCGCCACTGTCATGCGGAGCACCCCATGCTGAACCAGCCGGGCCTCGCAGCCAGGTCCCGTCACCATCCTGACGGACCGGCTTCAGATCGAACCAGAAGACGCCGCCAGGCCGTTTGATCTTGAATAGACGTATGGCCCGGCTGTTCTGAACCTCGCTCACGGGAGAACGCTACGGGCAAACGGAGTAGGTGGCGATCCGGCGCCCCCTCATGCTTCCGCGAGCGGCCCAGGCTTTTCGTGCCGACCCTGCGGGGCCGGTAGGTTCTGGGCGCCCGGGGGCCGAGGGCCTGTGGTTCGAGCCCGGCGATGAGGTGGACCTGCATTTCGCTGTCCACGATCTGCGCCGGGTCTGAGGCGACCGCTGGACCGCCATCGGCGTACTTACCTACCCTCAGCGAATGCCTCAGCAGATCATCGGCCGCATCGCCGTAGTGGGTGCGCTGCTGGTCGGGGTTCTGGCGCTGTGTGGCCCCACCGTGCAGGGACTCATCAAGACGGCCAGCCCGGCGGAGGAAGTCGAGTGCACAGAGAGCGATCACCGTTTGGCCGAGCAGTTGGCACGAGATCCTGCGCTGACCTCGCCTCCACCCGGCACCACCCTCGACCGCATCGAACAGGTTCCGTGCGGCGATGACAGCGACCCGTGGGCCCGCTACGTTACGGCGGACATCAGCTTGCCGCCGGGCGCGTCAATGGATTCGGTCCTTGACCACTACCGCACCTTGTTGACGGCGGGTCATTGGAGGATGGTTCCGATCTCGGATGAGTGGGGAGATCGGTGGTGCGCCGATCGGGTGACGAACGGGCAAAAGGTCCGTCTACTCCTTGAGTATGGGTGGCATAGCACGCCAGGCCCACACACCTACGGCGACGTACTGATCGAGATCAGCTTCAAGCCTGCCGGCGAAGGCATTGCGTGCTCACGCTGACGGCGTGACCCCGACTACGCGCACATCGGTCGAGGGAAGCAGCCTGGCAGCGCCCGTGCAAGCCGGTGGCCTCACGGGCCATCCATGGGCCAGTAACCGTGGCGCGCAGCCGGGGTCAACGAGAGGGGTAGACCGGACAGCCGGGTTTCCGGGGCGTAAAGCAGAACGCCGACCGGCGTTTCCGCTGGTCGGCGTTCCTGTAGCCCGGCGAAAGGCTATGTGGCCAGGGGCGGGGTCGAACCGCCGACCTTCCGATTTTCAGTCGGACGCTCGTACCAACTGAGCTACCTGGCCGGGTTGCTCGGCTCATGCTACCGCACGGGCCGATACGCAGAACGCCGCGCAGGATAGGCGCGGCGTCAGCGCTTGCGGTCCTGACGGGACTTGAACCCGCGACCTCCGCCTTGACAGGGCGGCGAGCACTCCAACTGCTCCACAGGACCTGGCTGGTGTTGCATCCGGCTGAGCCGGACCGTGCCCCCAACGGGATTCGAACCCGTGCTACCGCCTTGAAAGGGCGGCGTCCTGGGCCGCTAGACGATGAGGGCGGCCCCGCCATCATTGCACACTCGCAACTTCAAGCGGACTTGCTCCCATCCGGCCCCGCCGGAGGCATGAGAAGCATATGCCATGCCCGGTCGGTCGGCCAAACCGGTATGGCCCCCGGCTCGCCTGCGGGCATAACCGCAGGTCAGAGCCTATGTCAGTGGAGCTTGGAGATCCGGAACCGGCGGTCGAGGTCGGGGATCAGCTGCCGGCACGCGGCGATCGTCTGGCTCCGGTCGCCACCCCCGTCGTGCATGAGCACGATCGAGCCGGGGCGGGCCGCCGCCGACACCCGCTTGATGATCGTCTTGGCGGTCGGGTGGTCCCAGTCCTGGGGGTCGACGCTCCAGTGCAGCGGCCGCATGCCCAGCTGGCGGGCCACGGTCAGCTCCTCGGCGGTCCACCGGCCACCGGGCTGCCGGAACCAGCCGATCTTGGCGTGCGGCGCGGCTGCCCGGATCGCCTGGTTGGTGCGGAGCAGGTCGGCGCGGATCTCGGCGACCGGGCGCCGGCCGAGGTTGAGGTCGTGCCGCCAACTGTGGTTGCAGAGCTGGTGGCCCTCCCGGACGATCCGTGCCACGAGCTGCGGGTGGCGCTGGGCCTGCCGGCCGATCACGCAGAAGGTCGCGGTGATGTGGGCGGCCCGCAACTGGTCGAGCACCTGCGGCGTCCAGCGCGGGTCCGGCCCGTCGTCGAAGGTCAGCGCGACCGCCCGGTCGCCGCTGCCCCGGCGCAGCCCGGCGGGGAGCGTCTTCGGCAGCGGGCGGAGGGTCGGCTTCGGGCGGCTGGTGCGGCTGGGCTTCGGGGTGGGGGTGGGGCTGGGTGCCGGGGTGGCCGACGCCGCCGGCGGCGCGCCGGCCTGGGGCGGCGTTCTGCCGGGCTCGCCGCAGCCGGTCAGCAACAGGACCAGGCCGAGGGCGAGCGCCAGCGCGGCGCGTGGGCGCATCGTCGCTCCCGAGAGGGGGTCGGGGTACGCGGACTTTCCGACCGTAGCGGACGAAGCGCCGAAAGGGCAGACCCGGGTCAGCCGGCCGCGGACTGGTCGAGCGAATCGCGTACCGCGGTCGCGAGCGAGATCGCCTCGGTGAGGTCCACCGGACGGACCACCCCGCCGGGCAACGTGTCGTCCCGCCAGCCCGGCCCGGCGGCGAGCACCAGCAGCGGCCGGCGTGGGGCGGCGAGCAGCGCGGTGAGTTGGTGGGGGTCGGCGGTGGTCCGGGTGTGCGACCAGAGCACCACGGCGGCCGGCCCGGTCCGGCTGACCGCCTCCAGCAGGGCCGGTACGGGCACCCGCGCGCCGAGCATGCGGTAGCCCACCCCGACCTCGGCGAGCGCGGCGGCGAGCGCTTCCAGCGGCAGGGTGTGCTGCTCCTCGTCGGCGCAGGAGAGCAGGATCCGGGCCGGTCCGGCGACCGGGTGGGCCCGGGCGGCCGCGGCGAGCGACTCGGAGACGCACCGGGACATCAGGTGTTCCACCTCGATCAGGCCGGCGGTGGCGGCGTGCCGCTCGCCGATCCCGGCGAGCACCGGCCGGACCAGCCCGTCCCAGGTGTCCACCACGCCGCTGGTGGCGAGGGCCCGCCCCAGCGTGCCGGTGATGGCGGCCGAGTCCAGGCGCATGGCGGCCCGGGCCAGGCCGCGGGCGACCGGCCCGGCCCGCCCGACCGGGATGGTCGTGCCTCCGCCGTCCCGGACGCCGGGGCGGAGCGCGGCGAGGTCGGCGGGCGCGCCGGGGGGCGCCTGCCGGGCCCAGCGGGCCGCCTCGGCCGGGGCCACCCCCTCGGCGGTGAGTCGCCGCATGACCTCCAGGCGTGCCAGGTCGACCGGCGTGTAGCGCCGGTGGTGGCCCGGTACGTGCTCGCTGGGGCCCAGGCCGTACCGCTGGTGCCAGGTGCGCAGCGTGGTGACCGCGACACCGAGCCGGCGCGCCACCGACCCCGCGCTCAGCGCCTCATCGGCCACCCGACCGCTCCGGTGCCTCGTCGGCCGGTGCGCCTGACCCGGCGGGGTGGGCCGGGCCGGGGCCGGGCGACCCGGGGGCCGGCGTCCGGCTCAGCAGCCGGTTCACCACCCCGCCGAGCCATGGCGCGTACGCCCGGGGGTCGGTGTCGAGCTTGCCGGCCAGCTCGTTCGGGTCGACCCAGCGCAGCTCGGCGACCTCCTCGGGGTCGGGCCGGCTGGGCAGGTCGGCGGGCACGTCGGCGCGGAGCACGTGGTCGTACTCGAACTCGACCCGGCCGGTCGCCGGGTCCTCGGCGTAGTAGACGTAGACGCCGATCTCGGTGAGGTCGACCGGGTCGATGCCGAGTTCCTCGGCCAGCCGCCGGTTGGCGGCGTCCGCCACCGACTGGCCGGGCAGCGGGTGACCGCAGCAGGAGTTGGCCCAGCGCAGCGGGAACCGGGTCTTGGCGGCGGCCCGTCGCTGGAGCAGAACGCGACCCGCCGGGTCGACCAGCAGCACCGAGAACGCGCGGTGCAGCCGGCCCGGCGGTTGGTGTGCGGTGGCCACGGTCGCCTCGCCGAGCATCTGGCCGCCGTCGTCGACCAGCTCGACCAGGTGCCCTTCCCGCGCGGTCACCGTGCCAACCTCTCGTTCGCGACTGCGGGGCTCCGCTCCGCTGCACTCCTCGCGCTCACCGGTCACCGCCGGTGACCCGGGAGGCGGCGAGCTTGCCGCTGATCAGGACCATCGGCACGCCCACGCCCGGCTGGGTGCCGGAGCCGACGAACACCACGTTGTCCAGCGTCCGGTGCAGGTTGGGCGGGCGGAACGGCCCGGTCTGGAAGAGGCTGTGCGCGGCGGCGAACGGGGTACCGGCGGCCATGCCCTGCTCGGCCCACTCGGCCGGGGTGACCGCGCGCAGCACCTCGACGCCCGCCCCGAAGCCCAGGTAGCCGCGCTCCTCCAGCGTGCCGATGAGCTGGTCGCTGTAGCGGCGGGTCAGGTCACCGCGCCAGTCGAAGGGCGCCCGGTCGAGGTTCGGCACCGGGGCGAGCACGTAGTAGGTGTGCCGCCCCGCCGGGGCGACCGACGGGTCCGACCGGCTCGGGTTCGTGACCAGCAGCGATGGATCGGTCATCAGCTCGCCTCGCCGGATCACCTCGTCGAACGTGCCCTTCCAGGCGCGGCCGAAGTGGATGTTGTGGTGGGCGATCTTGCCATAGCCCTGGGTCGAGCCGACGTGCAGCACCACGCAGGAGGGCGAGTAGGTGAGTTTCCGCTGCCGGGCGGGCGGCAGCAGGTCCCGGTAGGCGACCGGCAGGTCGGGGTTGAGCACCACGACGTCCGCCGGGACCAGCTCGCCGTCGGCGGTCACCACGCCGGTGGCCCGACCGTGCGCGGTCTCCACCCGGGTCACCGTGGTGCCGTACCGGATCTGCACGCCGTGCTTCTCCGCCGCGCCGGCCATCGCGCGGGAGACCGCGTGGATGCCGCCGCGCGGGAAGCACACCCCGGCCACCGAGTCGAGGTACGCGATGACCGCGTAGATGGCCAGCGCGTCGTGCGGCGCGAGGCCGGCGTACATCGCCTGGAAGGAGAAGATCCGCTGGGTACGCGGGTCGCGGAAGAACTGGTTGATCTTCGTCTGGAGCCGGCGGAACGCCCCGTTGGCCAGCAGCCGCAGCAGGTTGCCGGTGAGCAGGTCGGTGGGGGCGTCCAGGTTGCGCTCGATGAAGTCGGCCCGCTCCCAGCGCCAGAGGTCGCGGGCGTAGTCGACGAAACGCAGGTAGCCGTCGGCCTCGCGCGGTCCGCAGACCCGGGAGATCTCGGCGGCCATCCGGGTGGTGTCGGTGATGACGTCGAGCGTCGACCCGTCCGGGTAGTACGCCCGGTAGGCCGGGTCGAGCGGGGTGAGGTCGAGCCAGTCGGCCAGCTCCTCGCCGACCGCGCCGAGCGCTTCGGCGATCAGGTCCGGCATGGTGAGCACGGTCGGGCCGGTGTCGAACTCGTACCCGTCGACGCTGAGCCGGCCGGCGCGCCCGCCCGGCACCGGCTCCCGCTCCAGGACGGTCACCTGCCGGCCGCTGCCGGCCAGGTGCAGCGCACAGGCCAGCCCGCCCAGGCCGGCACCGACGATCACCACCCGGTCCGTCCGCCCCTTCACGGCACGCACGTGACCACCTCCATCCCAAAGTTGACCATCATGCCCACCGTGCGGTGGCGGCGGTGGCGAGGGCGGTCAACGCGCTCCGCGCGGTCCCGTCGATCGCCGGGGTGTCCAGCGCGGCCAGCGCGTCGGCCACCCGGTCGGAGATCATCCGCTCGACCCGGGCCACCGCGCCCGTCTCGCGGACCAGGTCGGCCAGCAGGCTCACCTCGCGGGACTCGGTGACCGAGCCGGCCCGCTCGAGGGCCCGGCGCTGGGCCGGGCCGGCGAGCTGCCGGGCCAGCATGAGCAGCACCGTCGGTTTGCCGGTACGCAGGTCGTCGCCGGCCGGCTTGCCGGTGGTGACCGGGTCGCCGTAGACCCCGAGCAGGTCGTCGCGGAGCTGGAACGCCTCGCCGACGGCCAGCCCGTAGCGGGTGTACGCGGCGATCAGCGGCGACTCGGCGTCGGCCCCGGCCAGGTGCGCGCCGAAGAGCAGCGGCCGCTGGACGGTGTAGCTCGCGGTCTTGTAGCGGGCCACCCGCAGCGCCCGGTCGACCGTCCAGCCCGCCGCGTCGTGCTCGCCGAGCACGTCGAGGAACTGCCCGGCCACGGTCTCCACCCGCATCTGGTCGTAGCAGCGCCGGACGTCGAGCAGCCGCGCCGGGGGTACGGTGGCGTGTGCCATCAGCCGGTCGGCCCACACCACGCAGAGGTCGCCGATGAGTACGGCGACCGCCTCGCCGTACCGGTCGGGGTCGCCGGTGTGTCCGGCGGCCCGGTGTCGGGCGGCGGCGGCCCGGTGCGCGGTGGGCAGCCCGCGCCGGGTGTCGGAGGCGTCCATCACGTCGTCGTGGACCAGCGCGAAGGTGTGCAGGAGTTCCAGCGCGGCGAGCGCCGGCAGCACCGAGGGCAGCCGCTCGTCGTCGCCGGCCACGGCGCGCCAGCCCCAGTAGGCGAAGGTCGGCCGGATCCGCTTGCCGCCGGCCAGCACGCAGTCGCGGGCCGACGCGGCGAAGCCTCCCATCGCCGCGTCGATCTCGGTGAGCGAGTCGACTTCGTTGGCGAGGAAGGCCGCCAGGACCTCGTCGATCCCGGTGACCAGATCCTGGGTGAGCCCGGACCGCACGCCGCGGACCGGATCTCCTGTCGCTCCCGGTTGTGCCGGTGCGACGCGGAGGGTGTCTCCCGCAACTGCGTCGTTGGCCATGCGGTGGAGCGTACCCTAGGGTTACGAGTTGCGTCGATTGCTGCGTCGAATTTGAGGAGGGCCCGGTGGAGACAGATCTCGCCGCCGCCTACGAACGCTGCCGTGAGCTGCACCGACGGCACGGCCGCACCTACTATCTCGCCACCCGGTTGCTGCCCGCTTGGAAACGTCGGCATGTGCACGCCTTGTACGGCTTCACCCGCTACGCGGACGAGATCGTGGACCGGACCGAGGACCTGCCGCCCGCCGAGCGCGCCGCGAAGCTGGGCGACTGGTCCGCCCGCTTCCTCGCCGGCCTGCACGGGGAGCCGGTCGACGACCCGCTCCTGCCCGCGGTGCTGCACACCATCGCCGTCTTCGACCTGGACCGCGCCGACTTCGCGTCGTTCCTGCGCAGCATGGCGATGGACCTCACCGTCATGTCGTACCCGACCTACGACGACCTGCTCGACTACATGGAGGGCTCGGCCGCCGTCATCGGCACCATGATGCTGCCGATCCTGGGCAGCTCCGACCCGGCGGCCGCCCGGGAGCCGGCCCGTCAACTCGGCTTCGCGTTCCAGCTCACCAACTTCATCCGGGACGTCGCCGAGGACCTGGACCGGGGCCGCACCTACCTGCCGGACGAGGACCTCGCCAGCTTCGACCTCACCCGGGAGGACCTGCTCGCCGCCAAGGCCGCCGGCCGTGCCACGCCGAAGATCCGCGACCTGATCGAGTACGAGGTGACCCGCGCACGGGCCCACTACCTGGCCGCCGCCCCGGGCATCCCGCTGCTCGCGCCCGCTTCCCAGGCCTGCATGCGCACCGCGTACGCGCTCTACGGCGGGATCCTCGACGAGGCAGCCGCCCAGGAGTACGACGTGTTCGCGCGGCGGGCCGTGGTGCCGCACCGGCGGCGGCTGGCGGTGGCCACGCGGGCGCTGCTCACCCCCGCCGGGACGCCGGTGGTGGTCCCCGCTCCGACGCGGCAACCGGTGCCGGTGGCCTGAACGACCGGACCGCGTGCCCGGCCGGTCATCGCTACCTTCAGTCACCAGGGGGTGGTCGGTTCGGTGGCGGAAGTGCAGCACCCGACCAACTCGTCCCCAGCAATCCGGACCGGAGGTAAGTGGTCCAGCGGGCGCAGGCGTGTACGGGATGTGGGACGTGAGCAAGCACAGTTCGCAGAGTTCTACCGGGTCCACCGCGCCGCCTGTGTAAAGGCGGTGGTGGCCGGTACGGGCGACCGCCAGGGCGCCGAGGACCTGGTGGCAGAGGCCTTCACCAGGGCCTGGATGTCCTGGCGGAAGGTCAGTCGACATCCCGCCCCCCAGGCATGGGTGGTGCGAACCGCCCTGAACGCGCGGGTGTCGGCGTGGCGGCGGCGCCGCCGTGAGATCGCGCTCGCCGATGAGCACGACGTGGTGGTCGGCCTGGGCAGCGGGGGCGTGGACGCGACGCTGATGGCGGCGCTGCGGCGCCTGCCGGCCCGTCAGCGCGAGGTGATCGCGCTGCGGACCTTCCTGGACCTGGACACCCAGACCACCGCTCAGGTGCTCGGCATCGCGGCGGGCACCGTCACCGCTCACCTGTCCCGGGCCGTCGCGACGCTGCGCGGCCAACTCGTATCCACCGGAACCGAGGAGATCGATCAGTGACAGACCACGACGTACTTCGGGTGGTGTCGGAGGGCCTGTCCGGCCTGGACATGGAGAAGCCGGCGGAGGAGATCATCGCCACGGGCAATGCGCGGCGCCGACGGCGGTCGACCGCGGTGGCCGTGGTGGGGGCGGCGCTCGCCGCCGGGCTGGTCGTGGGTGTGCCGGCCCTCACCGGCCGGGGACCCGCCGGGCCGTCGGTCGCCGAGCGGCCGGCGACCTCGGTGCCGGTCAGCATGGCTCCGGTGGCCTTCTCCGTGGTCGGCAACCCCAACGGCACGGTGACCCTCAAGCTCTCCAGTGAGCAGCTCGCCGACCCGGACGAGGTCCGGGAGGCCCTCGCTGGAGCCGGCGTGCCGGCGGAGGTCAGGGTCGGCTCGCTCTGTTACTCCCTGCCCGCCCCGCCCGGCACGGATCAGGTCTTCTCGTCCAGCGGGAACGCGGTCCTGGTGATCACCCCGTCGGCCATTCCGAAGGGGGCGGTGGTGAGCATCGGGTACAAGGGGGGCGACGGCCCGATGGCGTTCGGCATGGCCTGGAAGAACCGGATGACCTGCTACAAACTGTGATCGTCCGGACGGGTCGACGTCGCCACCAGTGCGACGTCGGCCCGTCCCGGCGTGGTCGGCGCGGGTGAGGCAGCCGAATCAGAGGCAGGAGTGCAGGACGTCCACCAGGTCGTCGACCCGGTCGTGGCTGGCCAGCCGGGCCGTCGCGTACGCGAAGACATAGCCGCGGTCGGGATCGGCCCAGGCGCTGCTGCCCCCGAGCCCGGCCATCCCCCAGCTCCCGTCCGGCTCCCGTTGCATGCCCAACGTCCAGCACACCTCCCGGTCCAGCACCAGGTCCGGGCCGTCGTACTGCACCCGGGTCGCCTCGCCGACCAGTTCCGGGCTGAACAACCGCGCCCCGTCCAGGGTGCCGCCGGCCGCCAGGCCCGCGTAGAGGCGGGCGAGGGCCGCCGGCGTGGCGTGCAGGTTCACCGCCGGCATCTCGGCGCCGCGCCAGAGCGGGCTGTTCAGCACCGCCAGGTCCAGACCCCCGGCCGGATTGCCCATCGCCCGGGCCCGCAGCGACCCCGGCTCACCGAGGGACCGCACCGGCCAGTCCGGATCGGCGTACGACAGGTCGGCGCAGCGTGCCTGGGCCGCCGCGTCCAGCCCGAAGGCCAGGTCGAGGCGCCACGGGCCGGCGATCTCCTCGGCCAGGAACCGCCCCAGCGGCCGCCCGTCCACCCGGCGGACGACTTCGCCCACCAGGTGCCCGTACGTCCAGGCGTGCTCGCCCGCGACGGTGCCCGGCGTCCACTCCGGTTCGGCGGCGGCCAGGTCGGCGCAGAGCAACCCCCAGTCGGCGACCGCGTCGGCGGGCCGGGGCACCGGAAAGGCCGGCAGCCCGGCGGTGTGGTCGAGCACCTGTCGCACGGTGGCCGGGGCCTGGAACTCCGGCCAGTACGCCGACACCGGCGCGTCCAGGTCGACCCGGCCCCGGTCGACCAGCATGAGCAGGCAGAGCGCGGCCACCGGCTTGCCCACCGAGTAGACGTCGACCAGGGTGTCCGGCCGCCACGGGTCGACGGCGCCCGTCACCGGGACGGGCACGCCGGGCGCGACGACCGCCCGGGTCCCGCCGAGCAGGTCGACGGCGGGCGCGCCGTCGTACCAGATGCTCAGGGCCGCGCCGGTCTCCCGCCCGGCGCCGAACAGGTCGTGGAAGCAGTCCCGGACCGGGGCAAAGCGTGCGTGCACCCGGCCACGGTAGCCGTCGGGCGGGTGACCGGGGCGGGAATTCCGGCCCGGTGCGATGGCCGGACGCCCGGCGGTGGGTGATGCTGGCGGGATGGCGGAACCGGAACTGGTGGACGTGGTCGTGGTCGGGCTCGGGGTCGGCGGCGAGGAGGTGGCCGGGCGGCTCGCCGAGGCCGGCCTCACCGTCGTCGGTGTCGAACGGGACCTGGTCGGCGGCGAGTGCCCGTACTGGGGTTGCATCCCCAGCAAGATGATGATCCGGGCGGCGAACGCGCTGGCCGAGGCGCACCGGGTCAACGAGCTGGCCGGCACGGCCGAGGTGCGACCCGACTGGGCGCCGGTGGCGAAGCGGATCCGCGAGGAAGCCACCGACACCTGGAACGACCGGGTGGCGGTGGACCGTTTCGTCGGTAAGGGCGGCCGGTTCGTCCGGGGCAGCGGCCGGCTCGACGGCCCGAACCGGGTACGCGTCGGCGACCAGGTCTTCGAAGCCCGGTACGGGATCGTGCTCGGCACCGGCACCCGCCCCTCGGTACCGCCCATCGACGGGCTCGCGGACACCCCGTACTGGACCAACCACCAGGCCATCGAGGTCGAGGAGCTGCCCGGGTCGCTGCTGGTGCTGGGCGGCGGCGCGATCGGGCTGGAACTGTCCCAGGTCTTCGCCCGGTTCGGCGTCCGGGTGACGGTCATCGAGGCGGCCGACCGGGTGCTGGCGGTGGAGGAGCCGGAGGCGTCGGAGGTCGCGGCGGCGGCGCTGCGCGCCGACGGGGTGACCATCGAGACCGGGGTCAAGGCCGAGCGGGTCAGCCACGACGGCTCCGGCTTCGCCGTGCACGCGGGCGAGCGCCGGTTCACCGCCGACCGGCTGCTCGTGGTGACCGGGCGCAAGGCGCACCTGGACGAACTGGGCCTGGACACCGTCGGCGTCGACGCCGGCCAGCGCTACCTGCCGGTGGACCACCGGATGCACGTCACGGACGGGATCTGGGCCGTCGGCGACCTCACCGGCGAGGGCGCCTTCACGCACATCGCCATGTACCAGGCGGCCATCGTGGTGGCGGACGTCCTCGACCACATGCGACGGACCAGGGGCGGCCCGGACGCCAGCGGCACCGCGAGCGTGATGGGCGGCGCGGCCGGAGTGGTCAGCGCCGTCGGCGGGGCGATGAGCGCCGGCAGCTCGGGCGGGGCCCCGGGCAGCGTGCCGGTCGCCGACTACCGGGCACTGCCCCGGGTCACCTTCACCGACCCCGAGGTGGGGGCGGTCGGCCTCACCGAGCGGCAGGCCCGCGAGCGCGGCATCAACGTGCAGGTCGGCTACACGGATCTCACCGCGTCGACCCGGGGCTGGATCCACAAGGCCGGCAACGCCGGCTTCATCAAGCTGATCGCCGACGCCGACCAGGGCGTGCTGATCGGCGCCACCTCGGTCGGCCCGGCCGGGGGCGAGGTGCTCTCAGCGCTGGTGGTGGCGGTGCACGCGGCCGTGCCGGTCAGCCAGCTCCGGCACATGATCTACGCGTACCCGACCTTCCACCGGGCGATCGAGGAAGCGTTGCGGGCGCTGAAGTAGCGTCAGTCGGCGGCGGTGCCGTGCCGGCCCGCGCCCGCGGTGAACCGGGCCGCGCCCCTGACCGCGTCGGTGATCAGCGACTCCGTGCCGAAGGCGAGTTCGGTGGCCATCGCCTCCGGTTCGGGCAGGCCGGCGCCCGCGAGCAGCGCCGCCCGGTCGTTGCGCAGGCAGGTCTGCGGGAACCGGGCGATCTCGGCGGCCAGCCGCTCGGCCGCCGCCCGGCCCTCACCCGGCGCGACCAGCCGGTTCACCAGACCCATCGCGTACGCCTCGTCGGCCGGCACCGCCCGGCCGGTGAGGATCAGATCCATGGCCCGGCTCTCCCCGATCAGCCGGGGCAGCCGCACCGTCCCCCCGTCGATCAGCGGTACGCCCCACCGCCGGCAGAACACCCCGAGGGTGGCGTCGGACTCGGCGACCCGCAGGTCGCACCAGAGCGCCAGTTCGAGACCGCCGGCCACGGCGTACCCGGAGATCGCGGCGATGACCGGCTTGGACAGCCGCATCCGGGTGGGGCCCATCGGGCCGTCGCCCTCCGGCTCGACCCGGTTGCCGCGCGGCGTACCGATGGCCTTGAGGTCGGCGCCCGCGCAGAATGTGCCGCCGGCGCCCCAGAGCACGGCGACCGCCGCCTCGGGGTCGGCCTCGAAGGCGCGGAAGGCGTCCGCCAGGGCCCGGGCGGTCGGGCCGTCCACGGCGTTGCGGGCCTCCGGCCGGTCCAGGATCACCGTGGTCACCGGCCCGGCGTGCTCGACGCGTACCCCCATCGGATCAGCATGCCCTCGACGGCGCCCGGCGCGCCAGACGCCCGCCAGGTCGTACGTGGATCGCTCAGCCGCGGGTGGGTGGCTGGGTGAGGAAGGCGCGCCAGGCGGTGGGGGGGAAGGTGAGGGCCGGGCCGGTCGGGTCTTTGGAGTCGCGGACCGCGACCAGGCCGGGGAGGTTGTCGGCGACCTCGACACAGTTGCCGCCGTTGCCGCTGCTGCGGCTGCTCTTGCGCCACCGGGCGTCCGTCAGCTTCATGCGCTCGTGCCTCTCGTGCCTCTCGTGCCTCTCGTGCCGCGCTGGGTCGGCGGGGTTCGGCGGTTGGTCGTCGTCGGTGATCCGGCGGGGTTGAGCGGGTCAGTCGCCAGGTGTCCGGCGGGGGCGGGGCATGGGTCGGCGGCCACTACGGACCTGATGGCGTGGGTGGATCGCTCAGTCGCGGGTGGGCGGCTGGGTGAGGAAGACGCGCCAGGCGGTGGGGGTGAAGGTGAGGGCCGGGCCGGTCGGGTCTTTGGAGTCGCGGACCGCGACCAGGCCGGGGAGGTTGTCGGCGACCTCGACACAGTCCCCGCCGTTGCCGCTGCTGCGGCTGCTCTTGCGCCATTGCGCACCCGTCAGTTCCATGTCTCCGCCACTTCCCTGATCAGCTCGACCGACTGCCAGTGGGAGAGCGCCTCGCCGCGCACGTTCTCCCAAGCGGCCATTATCGCCGCGAGGTCATCGACATCGCTAACCACTTGTCCTTGGACCTGGTTGTCGAGGTAGCCGGCGAGCCGGTGATCGGGGCAGGTTGCGATCACGAAGGGACCGTTCAGCCCGGCGTAAGCACCCACCGATGACGGCACGACCTGGATCCGAATGTGCGGCTCGGCGCATGCCTCGACGAGAGCGAACAGTTGCTCCCGCATGGTTTTCGCCCCACCCACCGGTCGGCGGAGAACTCCCTCGTCGATCACCGACGTGAACTGGGGTGGGTCTTCTCGACGGAGGATGCCCTGTCTAGCGAGTCGAGCTGTGATGTGCCGATCGATGTCGGTCCGGGGAAGGGTGCCGGCTCCGGTGAGGACTGCTCGCGCGTATGCCTCGGTCTGGAGCAGACCGGGCAGCACAACGGATTGAAACGAACGCAGGGTGACCGCTTCTCGTTCGATCTCCTGCCAGGGGCGGAACCAGACTGGGTCGCGACGTCTCGATGTGTCCGGCCAGATGTCCGAGACGTCCCGACCGAGCACCTCAGCCGCCGACACCCGGTGTCGGGCATGCGGGATGCGGCCCTCACTCAGCCAGCGGCCCACTGTCTTCGGGTCCACTCCCACGCGCTCGGCGAGTGATTCGGTGGTGTGCCCGGTGTCGCTCAACGCCACCCGCAGCGCGTCGTTCACGGCCCCTCCATCGGACGTCTGAAATATCTGCCGACCATAGCGCTACGCGGTGTATCTGTCCGGCCACTGTAGGCAGCGTGTTGCGCAGGACGGCGCGACCGGTGGAGGTGCGAGAGCCCGGCGGTCAGCGTCCGCAGCGGGGCCGTCCCGCCAATGACGTCGGGACGGCCCTGCCCAGGCCACACGAGAAGGGGACAGGCATGCGTATCCGGTTCTGGCGGCACCGGGCCGAGGGGGCGCCGCGCGTACCCCGACCCAGGAGCCCACAGGACGACCGGCCGGCGTGGGCGAACCAGCCGACGACCGTCTTTCCCACCGACGGGCCCGGCCGGGCCGGCAACCTCACCCCGGCGCAGCGGTGGCGGGCCGGCGGGTGGCGGGGGAACGGCGGTCCGAGGTGAGCCGGCCCGCCCGGCCCCACCTGCCGATGCGTCCGCTGTGGCTCTGCCGGGCCTGTGCCGCGCCGTGGCCCTGTCAGCCGGCGCGGCTCGCGCTGCTGGTGGAGTACCGGGCGGACCGGACCGCCCTGCTGATCTATCTGAGCACCCTGATGGCCGAGGCCGGTGCGCAGTTGTCGCAGCTCAACGGGGTGGCGGTTGCCGAGGACCTGACCGAACGGTTCCTGGCCTGGGCGCGAGCCCGCTGACACCGGCCAGGTGACGAGGGCTCGTGGGTGGACCGTGCGCTCAGCCCTCGTCGAGGTCGAGGCGGACCAGCGGCAGCCGGGTGGCCACGTCGGCGGGCAGCGGCCCGGTGTCGCGCAGTTCCGGGATGTCGAGGGTACGGCCGAGGGCGGCCGCCGCCCGGCGGTGGCGTCGCCGGTAGATCTCCAGTCGCTGCCGGGTCTCCTCGCCGGTCAGCACGGCGGCTCGCGCCGGGACGCCCTGGTGGGGGCCGGTCCAGACCCGGACCCGGGGGTCGGCTCGCAGGTTACGGAACCACTGCGAGTCCTGGCCGTGCCCGGACGCGATGAAGAGGCAGCCCGGCTCCCGGTCGGCCACCTCCAGCACCACGTAACGGGGCAGACCGGTGCGGCGTCCCCGGTGCTCCAGCATCAGCAGCCGGCGGCCGAGCAGCCGGCCGAGGCCGTGGCGGTAGAGGGGAATGGGAGCGCGGGCGAGCCAGCGCGGGATGCGACGGGCCATGCACCCGACGCTACCGCCCCCCGCCGGACCGCCTTCGTCCCGCCCGCCGGCCCTGGCTTCGGCCCTGGCTCCGGCCCCGGCCCCGGCCCCGGCTCCGGCCCCGGCCCCGGCTCCGGCCCCGGCCCCGGCCCCGGCCCTGGCTTCGGCCCCGGCCCGGCTCGGCTCGGCTCGGCTCGGGGATGTTGCCGCGATCGGCGGCCGGCGGGGCGGAACCACCCGATGGCGTGAATCGTCGGTGCCGCCCGGTTTGGGAGTCCTCCTGCCGGGAAGTCGGACCAGGTGCGCGAACTACTGACGAAACTCGAACAGACCACGGCGCTGGACCGGGTTGGTGACCGGTTGCAGCGCGCCGTCCAGGGCACCCTGCGCTCCCAGCGGATCCGGGACCTGCTGCACGGGGTCTGGCTCGGTCACCCCCTGCACCCGGCGATGGTGCAGGTGCCGGTCGGCGCATGGATCTCGGCGGCGATCGTCGACCTGATGCCGGGACAGCGTCGGGCCGCCACCGCCCTGGTCGCGGTCGGTACGGTCAGCGCCGTGCCGGCGGCCGTGGCGGGCCTCAACGACTGGGCGTCGCTCGCTCGCGACCAGCGCCGGGTCGGCCTGGTGCACGCCGCCGCCAACACCATCGGCGTGACCCTCTACGCGAGCTCGCTGGCCGCCCGGCTCAACGGCCGGCACGGGATGGGCAAGGCGCTGGCGTATCTGGGGCTGTCGGCGGTGAGCGCCGGGGCGTACCTGGGTGGGCACCTCGCGTACAAGCAGGGCGCGCAGGTCAGCCAGAGCATCTCCGAGCTGCACCTGATCAGCGACGGCTGGCACCCGGTGGGCGACCTGAGCAGCCTGCCGCAACGCCAGTTGGTCACCCGGGAGATCGACGACGTGTCGGTGATCCTCTACCGGCACGGCGACGACGTCACCGTGATGCTGGAGCGCTGCCCGCACCAGAGCGGCCCGCTCGGTGAGGGCGAGGTGCAGGAGATCGACGGCCACGCCTGCGTGGTGTGCCCGTGGCACGGCAGCGCGTTCCGGCTCAACGGTGGTGAGGTGGTGCACGGGCCGTCCGGCAACGATCAGGTCGTCCTGCCCACCCGGGTGGTCAACGGCCGCCTCGAGGCCCGCCTTCCCTGACCCACCCCCCGCCGCCCGCTCCACCCTTCGCCCCCCACAGGTCTTCCCCACCGTTCGCTCCCCGCCGCGGGTCGCCGCTCGCGCAGATCTTGGAAGGAAACGGCCCCGCTGGGGGCCGAAATCTTCCAAGATCTGTAAGCGGCCGGCGGCGGTAAGCGGTCGGGCGGCGGGGTGGCGGGGCGTGGGGGTCAGTCTTTGCGGTGGCGGCCGGTGACCAGGTCGCGGGTCGAGGTGCGGGGCGCTGGGCGGCGGCGCAGTCCGAGCACCGCGCCGATCTGGGCGCCGACGATGCTCGCCACCGCCAGCACCGCCGAGATGGCCAGCGGTCGGTTCATGCCGTCGTCGACGGTGGCCCGGGACGCGCCCGCCGCCATCGCCGGCGGCGGACCGGCCGGTACCGCCACCGCTGATCCGGGCGTCGCGGTCGGGGCCGGAGTCGAACCGGCCGGGGCGGGCCGGGTCACCCCGGGACGGCTCGGCGCGGGCCTGGCGGCACTGGTGCCGGCCGGGTCCGGCGCGGTCGTCGTACCGGCGCCGCCGCCGACGGAGGTCGTCCCCGACTCGCCGCCGGCGGAGGTCGTCCCCGACTCGCCGCCGGCGGAGGTCCTCCCCGAGCCGCCGCCGGCAGAGGTCGTACCCGAGCCGCCGGGCGTGGCGCTTTCGTCCGGGCCGGGCGTCTCTGCCGGAGGCTGGGTCGGGGTGACCACCAGCCGACCGGTGGCGTGCCGGCGTACCCCGCCGTCGACCGCCCGCTCCGGCAGCTTCAGCAACTGTCCGGGGTGGATCCGGTCCGGGTCGGCGATCCGGTTGAGCCGGGCCACCTCGCGGTAGCGCTCGAAGTCGTCCAGGTAGCGATCGGCCACGCCGCCCAGGTAGTCGCCCTTGGCCACCCGGTACACCGCCGGCTCGGTGGTCACCGAGGCGGCCCGTACCGGCTCGGCGGCGGGACCGGCCAGCGGGGCGACCACCGCGGGCGCAGCGGTGACCGGCTGCGGGGCGACCACCGCGGGCGCGGCGGCGACCGGCTGCGGGGCGGCCAGGGTGGCGGCGCTCGCCGCGACCGGCGATGCCGCGAGGATCAGCGCCACCGAGCCGACCAGGGCGGCCGCCGCCCGCTGCTGCCGCCCCATCCCAGGCAGCCGGGGCGCCGGCCGGCGCAGTGCCGCCGCGAGCAGTTCCACCAGTACGGAGAAGGTGAACGTCGCCCAGCCGAACCAGCCGACCACCGCCAGTGTCCGCAGGAAGAGCCCGCCGTCGTCGCGGCTGGTCAATGCCGTACCCACCTCGGCCAGGGTGGGCAGGTGGTCGGGCAGCGGGTTGCCGGCGAAGGCGAGCAGTGCCACCGGCCCGCCGACCACCACCGCGCAGAGCACGACGAGGGCGCCGAGCCCGGTGAGGACCTGCCCGGCCCGCCGGGCGGCGGAGCGTTGCGGTGCGGACATGGCTGCCTTCCCTTCCTTACGGGGCGCCGGTGAGCGCCCGTGCGGTCGCCTCACCGGTGACGGTGGCGGTCTTCCTGATTCCGAAGAGCCCGAGCAGGTCGCGGCGGTAGGTGATGCTGACCCGTACCCGGATCCGTTTCTCGCCGTCGACCACCGGGAAGCTGACGTCGTGCCCACCGACCCCGCCGGCGGCGGCCAGGTAGTCCGTGACGGCGCTCCGGGCGGCCACCTCGTCGATCTCGGTCGGGCCGCCCTCGATCGCCCGTCTCCGGTCGATCATCTGCCCGCCGCTGCGGGCCGCCTCGGCGGCCAGGTTGTCCGCGCGTTGCAGGGTGCGCAGCTGACCGGCGCCGTCGTACGCCAGGCTGATGATGGCCAGCACGCCGGTCAGCGCCACGGCGAGGAAGAGGCTGACCCGGCCGCTCTCCCGCGCCGGCCGCCCGGTCACCGCCGGCTCCGGTAGGTGTCCAGCGGCGAGGTGAAGCTCGCCGAGACGGTCTTCGTGCCCGGCACGCCGGGCAGCCCCGGGGCCTGGAGGTCGCGGAAGGAGACCTGGCAGGTCACCGTGACCGTGACGGTCGCCGGCACCCCGGCCGGGCTGCCGTACGCGGCGGCGAAGCTGCTGGTCGAGCCGCCGACCGAGCCGCGGAAGCGCAGCGCGGGTGCCCTGGTGCAGCGCAGCCCGGCCCAGTCGAGCTGGTGGCGGGCCGCATCGGCGGCGGCGGCGCGGCCGGTACGGGCGTCCCGGGCGATCGAGGCGGCCCGGGCGGCGTCGTGCGCCGCGGACTCCACCGCCTGGTCGGCGACCGCGGTCCGCCCGGCCACTCCGGCCAGCACCATCAACCCGATGAAGGCGGGGGCGAGCACGGCCACCTCGATGGAGACGGAGCCCCGCTCCCGACGCGCTGCCATCGGCCTCACCCCGCCGTCCAGCGTTCGACCGGGCCGTGCGCGGACTGCCGGACCGGGAAGGAGACGCCCGGGATCACCGACAGGGAACGGCCGGTGACCGTGCAGGTGACCTCGGTGGCGGTGGAGGTGCAGGCCGGGCCGGGCGACTGCCAGCCGACCAGCCAGTCACCGGCGGCAGAGAGGAAACCCGCGGCCCGTTTCCGGCCGGCGTCCGGCGGTGCCTCGACCACCCGCTGCGCGTTGACCCCGGTCTGCGCCGCGTTCAACGCGGTGGACCGGGCGACGAACCAGACGGCGACCTGGATCGAGCCGAAGAGCAGCACCAGGATCAGCGGCATCACCACCGCCAGCTCGACCGGGTTGGCCCCCCGGTCCGCCCCGCCGCCGGTGAGCCGCCCACCCAGGACGGCGGCGACCCGCCCGGGCCCGCGCAGGCCGGTGAGCCGCCCACCCAGGACGGTGCCGACCCGCCCCGGTCCGCGCAGGCCGGTGGGCCGGTCGGCGGGCGCCGGCCGGTTCCGGTCCGTACGGGCGGGGCGGTCCGTCACTTGGTCGGTGCGTTCGGCGCCGTGTTGCCCGGGATGGCGTTCATCCAGTCGTTGGCCTTGGCCAGGGCGAGCCCGGTGACCGCCATGGCGACCGCGACCAGCCCGAAGATGATGACCGCGGTGGGCACGGGACTGTCGCCCCGTTCGGGATCCCGCCGCAGCTCGGCGAGGCGTGCGGCGACCGCCGCGTACAGGTAGGCGCAGAGGGGCATGGCCTTCTCCTTCTCGGGTGGGTTCACAGCCGGGCGATGAACGGATAGACGGCGAAGCCGAGCAGGACGAAGACCAGCAGCGAACCGGGGATGTCCAGCCGGCTGGTCACCCCCTCGGCCCGGGCCAGGTTGTCGGTGCGGATCTGGTCCCGCAGCGAGTCGGCGCGGCTGCGCAGCGTCTCGTGCACCTGGGCGCCCTCGCTGCCGGAGGAGCGCATGATCGCGCCCACGTCGCCGAGTTCCGGGATGCCGATCCGGTCGGCCAGCTCCTGCAACTCGTCCCAGGGCGAGTGCATCTGGAGCTGGGCGATCCGCAGCGCCTCCCGGATCCGGTCGAAGACCCAGCCGTCGCAGACCGCCGCCGCCCGCTCCAGCGACTGCACCGGCCCGTGCGCCGCGGAGAGCTGCAACGCCACCAGGTCCAGGTAGGTGCAGACCGCCTGGCGGAACTCGTCCCGCGCGGCGTCCGCCCGGGCCAGCACGGCGCGGTGCGCGAGCAGGCCGGCGACCAGGGCGAACCCCAGGCTGCCCAGCACCGGTACGGCCAGCGGCAGGGCCAGCCCGCCGAGAAAGAGCAGCGCCGAGGCGAGGGCCGGCGTGGCGAACCCGACCAGGGTGGAGAGCAGCACCGACAGGGCGTACTGCTCGGGGGTGCGGTCGAGCAGGGCGAGCTGCCGGTGCGGCGGGCGCAGCCAGCGGGAGAACCCGCCCAGCCAGTCCGGGCCGGCGCCGGCCGCGCCGGACCGCCCAGCCGGCTGGTGCAGCCGGCGCAGCGCCGGGCCGAGCGCCGGGGTGGCCGGCAGCGCCTCGCTGACGACGAGGAAGAGGCCGAGGCCGACGGCGGCGCCGCCCAGCACGGCGACGGCGAGCTGCCAGTTGACGATCACGCGATCGCCTCCTCCAGGTCGGGGGTGGGCAGGAACCGCGCCGGCCGGGGCGGCTGGCTCATCGACCGGACCCAGGCGAGCAGCCCGATGAAGGCCGCGCCGAGCACCGCCATCACCAGCTGGCCCACGACCGTCCCGTACGGCCGGATGTAGTCGCTGTTGACCAGGCCGTACGCCAGGGTGGCCAGGGTCATTCCGGTGAGGAAGCGGACCGCGAACCGGGGTTGGGTGCGCTTGGCCTCGACCTCCCGGCGGGTGGCCACCTCGGCGGACGCGGCGGCGGCGATCGAGCCGAGCACGTCGCCGAGTCGCTCACCGCGGTCGGTGAGGTGCAGGATCAGCGCGGCGACCACCTGGTCGCAGACCGGGTCGGCGATCTCGTCGGCGAAGGCGAGCAGGGCGGACTTCGCCAGCCAGCCGGCCTGGAGGCGGGCCGCCAGGGTGCGTACCTCCTCCTGGATCTCCTCCGGCGCGGTGGCGATGGTGCCGATGATGGCCTGCTGGAGGCCCTGCCCGGTGCCGGAGATGTCCTTCAGCCGGCGGGTCCATTCGCCGACCGCCTCGACCCGGGCGATGGTCCGCTGCTCGGCCCGGCCGACCGCGAAGAGCCACGGCACGCCGGGCACCGCCAGCGCCACCACCAGGCCCACCACCGGCAGCCCGGTCAGCAGGAAGGCCAGCGCGCCGGCCACCACCGCCGCGCCGAGCAGCAGTTGGTACCGGCGCCGCTCCCGGCGACCGGAGCCCGAACCGGTCCAGAGCCGGCGCAGCCCCGGCCCGGCGCCCGGTCGCGGCCCGGCCGGCCGGCGGGTGCCGACCAGGGCGACCACGACCAGCACCAGCCCGGCCATGCCCGCCGCACCGGAGAAGAGGGCGATCAGCTCGATCGTGGTCACCGCCGTCCTCCCAGCCGGGTGTGCCGGGGGCGGCGCCAGGCGCCGGTGCCGGCCTCGATGAAGCGGGTCAGCAGCCGGGCGTCGTAGCCGACCCGCAGGAGCTGGTCGCGGATCCGTTCGGGCAGGTGCCGGGGGACGGCCCGGCCGTCCGGCCCGGGGCCGAAGATCGTGGTGGTGGTCATCCGGTTGCCCTCGCCGACGCCGACGACCTCCTCGACGTGCGAGACGAAGCGTTCCTTGCGCCCGCCGATCGCGGTCTCGTCCTCGACGGTGACGTAGACGATGAGGTCCAGCGCGTTGCCCGCCATCCGGCGCGCCTGGTCGACGGTCATCTCCCGGCCGTGGGCGAGGGCCAGCTCGATGATCCGTTCGCTCACCCCGGCCGGGGTACGGGCGTGGATGGTGCACATCGACCCGCGGCTGGTGGTCATGGCCTGGAGCATCGGCACGATCTCCCGGGAGCGGACCTCGCCGACGATGATCCGCAGCACGCCCATCCGCAGCGAGACGGGGATCAGGTCGGCGATGCTGACCTCGCCGGCGGGCCGGCCGTCCAGCCCGCGCTCGCCGTGCCCCTCCCGGGACTCGAAGCTCATCACCGCCCGGTGCTTGTGCCCGCGCCGGGCCGGCAGCAGCTCGCGGCTCTCCTCCAGCAGCACGTACGGCTCGTCGACGGGGATCTCGTCCATCAGCGCCCGGATGATGGTGGTCTTTCCGGCGCCGGCCAGCCCGGCCACCATGATGTTGAGGCCGGTCCGCATGGCCGCGCGGAGGAAGTCGCGCAGCAGCGGGTCGATCATCTCGTCCAGGTCGGGCCGGCCACCGGCGATGTCCTCCAGGCTCACCGCGAGGGTGTTGTGCTTGCGGATCACGGCGTACGGGCGGTGGCTGACCAGGAACACCGCCGCGAGCCGGCTGCCGTCGGGCAGCTGCAGGTCGAGCGTGGGCTTGGAGGTGGAGAGGGAACGCTCGGTGGCGCCCGCCCGGCGGGCCGCCGCCTGGAGGATCTCCACCAGCTCGTCGTCGCTGTCGGCGATCGGTTCGGCCCAGTCGACGCCACCGCCGTGCCGGGTGATCCGCACCTGGTCGCAGCCGAGGATGTGCACCTCCTCGATGGTGTCGTCGACCAGCAGCGTCTGGAGCCGGCCCAGGCCGACCAGCTCGGCGGTCACCTGGTCGAGCAGCAGGCGCTCCTCGTCGGCGGCCATCGGCGTGCCGGACCGGCGCACCGAGTCCGCGTACGCGGAGACCACCGCGACCGCCAGCCGCGCCCGCTCGACCTCCTCGGCGTCGGCGTCGAACTCCCGGCCGCGCTGCCAGTGGGTGAGCCGCTCGCTGAGTTCCCGGCGCAGCTCGCGCACCACGGCGAAGTCGACCCGGGGGCGGGGCGGCGGGGCGACCGCCGGTGGCGGGAAGGGCACCGGGGACGGGCCGGGGTGCCGGCCGTTCGGCGGGGCCACCAGCGGTGGCACGGTGGACGTCAGGGCGGGCTGCTGCCGCGGGTCGTGGTTGACCGGCTCAAACCGCACCGGGCACCTCCGTCCCGCTCGCGGCGGTGACCGCCGGCGGCGGCGTCATGCGCGGCCAGGCCAGCCGGGCCCGCCGCCGGTCCAGCAGCGCCCGGATCGGCACCTCCAGCCCGCCGGCCGCGCGCATCAGCGGCCGTCCGGCGCGGACGGTGCCGCCGAGGCTGAGCACCTCGGCGGTACGCGGGTCGTGCGGCAGCCGGGCGATCACCGGTAGCCCCAGCGACTTGCTGATCTCGCTGGTGCCGTGCCCGTCGCCGACCACCAGCAGGCGCAGCGTGCCCGGGGGAACCCGGTGCTCGGTGAGGTCCCGCTCGATGGCCCGGACGGTGGCCCGGGTGGCCGAGAGGTCGGGCAGGTGCGCGCGGGTGACCAGGAGCACCACCGCGGCGGCGCGGAGCAGCGGCCACGGTGGACCGGGGACCAGCAACCGGCCGCAGTCGACCAGCACGTCGTACGGCGGGACACCGTTCTCCAGCCCGGTGAAGTAGTCGGCAAACCGCTGCCAGAGCGGGATCACGCTGCCGGCCTGGGCGGGATCGACCACGCCGGGCAGCAGCAGCCGTTCCCGCTTCGGCGCGTCCAGGTCGACCAGCTGCGACCAGAAGGCGGTGTCCAGGTTGCCGTCGCGCAACTCCCCGACGGCCAGCTCGCCGAGGCCCCGGGGGCCGTCCAGCGCCCCGCCCAGGTAGCCGGCGAGGATCGAGCTGCCGGCCGGGTCGCACTCGGCCAGCACCAGCCGCCGGTGCCAGCTCAGCGCGGCGGCCAGCGCGGCGGTGGTGACGCCGGGCGAGCCCTTCGCCGAGACCAGGGCGATGATCGCCATCAGGCCGCCTCGGTGAGCACGAGCGCCACCCGGCCGGCCGCGCCCAGCGCCACCACGGCCGGCACGTCCCGGACGGCCAGCGCCAGGTAGACCACCACGTCGCTGTTGTCCTGCTCGACGGCGTCGATCACGACGGCCGGGAACCGGGTGCCACCATTGCCGGCCGCGCCGCCGGCGCTGCGGTCCGGGGTGCTCACCAGCAGCAGCTTGTCGCCGGGGTGCAGCCGGCGGGCGGGCACCTGGCTGCGGTCCAGGCCCAACGCGATCTGCTGCTGGTCGGGGCCGAGCAGCGGGGTGTCGGTGAGCTGGTTGGGGGTGAGCAGGGTGCCGGGGGTGAGCCGGACCGCGGCCCGCAGGCCCAGCACCTCCTTGAGCCGGCTGGCCGGGACCGGACGCAGCTCCCGGCCGCCGGAGACCCGTACCGTGACCAGGTCGTCGGTGGTGAGCTGGTGGCCCACGTCGACCGGGCGGGCCACCGCCAGGTAGCTGCCGGTGGAGCGGACCGAGGTGACCGCGAAGGCCGAGCCGAGCCCGCCGAGCGCGATGAGCAGCACCGCCAGGCCGAGCAGCCCGGGGCGTACCCGCCGCTGCCGGACCACCCGGGGTGGCGCCACCGGCGCCTCCATCGGAGTCCCGTTCCGGGTCACCACACTCATCCGGTCACCACCTGAAGCTCGTTGATCTGCACCGGGACGGTTCCGCTGACCCGGCTCTGGGCGATGTCGCCGCTGTCGCCCCCGCCGGACCAGTGCACGGTCCAGTGCGTGGTGGCGCCGACCCGGTAGGTGCCGGCCCGGGTGTAGCCGTCGTCGTAGCCGCAGTCGGGGGAGGGCTGCCCGGCGTACGGGCCGCTCGCGGTGTAGGGGGTGCCGGGCCCGGTGCAGGTGACCTCGCTGCCGTCGCCCATCGACCAGACGATCTCGGTGACCCGGGCGGTGATCTCGACGGTCAGCCCGCGGTCCGAGGCGGACGCGGTGAGCGGCCCGAAGTATGCCGCCCCGGAACTGGCCCACATCCAGACCGGCAGCCCGACCAGGCCCGGTCCCTTGCTGCGCCGGGGCGCGACCGCGATCCGGGGCGGCAGCGGGCTGATCGAGGCGAGCGCCCGGCGGGCCAGCTCCTCCGGGTCGGGCGGGGTGCCGAACCCGGGCGGCGGGGTGTCCAGCAGCACGTTGACCTGGTCACCGAGGTCGCCGCCGTTGCAGGTCCGGACGTACCACTGGGTGCCCTCGGGCGCGGGTGGCTGCGGACTGGCGAGCTTGTAGTAGCAGCCGTCGCCGTTGTTGAACCACCCCAGGTACTCGTCGTAGCAGGGGACGACCCGGCCGTTCCACTGGCACTTCCCGACACCGCCACCGCCGGAGCCACCGCCACCGGGGTCACCGCCCCCGCCGGGCTTGCCCGGCACGCCCGGATCGTCGTCCCAGACGTTGCAGTCGTTCTGCCCGGGCGGGCACTCGCCGCCGGGGTCGGCGGCCCGGGCGGGGCCGCCGGTCAGGGTCAGCAGCAGCGCCAGGCCGCCGGCGAGCAGCAGCCTGCGGGGTGTCCCGGCCCGGGTCGGACGGGCCGGGACACCCCTTCCTCCCCAGGTCAGCACGGCTGGTCCTGATGTGCGGCGCCGGCGTTGATCAGCCACCGGCCGTCGGGGTACCGGGTCGCGGTGGCCGTCGCCAGGTAGCGCCCGCCGCGGGTACCGGGGACGACCCGGTGGTTCTTGGCGTAGACGAGGCGGTAGCCGGTGGCGTCCAGGCAGTCCTGGATCTGCACCGTGGGCGGGTCGGCGGTCAGGTCGACCGACACGACGGTGGGGTCGGAGAGCAGCGTCCCGGTCCGCATGGCACCGTGCTCCTTCGCCTCGCGAATTGTCACCTGAACCTTGGTCAGCAGCGGATCCGCCAGGAATCGGGCAAGTGCGGGATGGCCGGGATCACTGCGTGCGTTCGCCGCGCGGGACGCCTCGAGATAGCCGGAATAGGCGGCGAGCGCCGCTTTCCCGGCGGCCTCCTCGTCCGCCACGGAATGGGCGGCCGGAGCGTTGCCGGTGCCGGTCAACGGCCGGGTCGCCGCCTCCGGCTCGCTCCCGCAGCCGGCGCCCGCGCCCAGCACGGCCAGGCTGAGCAGGCAGCTTGCCCATCGGCGGGAATGCCATGTACGCAATGCCGCGCCCTCCTCGATGGCGACCCGGAGCGGCCGCGGGGGCGTGCTCCGGGCAGGCGGAACCGCGCCCGGATGTCTCCGTCCGGGCCTCTTCCGGCTACCGCTGCATTTACCTGTACGGATCTTCAGCTAATGGGGAAAGGTCGTCTCCACTCGGTCTCCGACGCGAATTGATCGGGGGGTTGCGTCGTACCCAAGGGGCGAGCATAAGCTCACGTCCGCCGATGCAACAGAGGCAATTCAAGCGAACACTCTCAGTGATGACAGGTGGTGGTGGGCCGTGCACCTCGGGACAGCGGGTCGGGTCGGCGGGCCGGCCGATGTGGCGGCAGGAGTGGCCGCACCCTGGGCGGGAATCCGCCGGACCAGACTCGGCCGGGCCGGCGGAGGTATGGGGGACAACGACGCCTCTGGTCCGATCTGTCCCGCCACCGCCGGGGCCGGCCCGGGCCGCCCGACCACCGAGGTCGATGTTCGTGTATGCGTCGGTCGGTGGACCGTTCCACGTCCCGGGCGTCACATCCGGACACGGATGAAATCACTCTCCGTGCTCCACGGTGGAACGGTGCGCGACCATCCGGGAGGGGCCGGGTGACGGCCGAACGGGTCGGCCAGCCACGCCGGGCGGCCAGCCCGGACCGTCCGGGGGTACGGCTGCTCGCCGCCCTCACGATCGTGCCGCTGCTCCGGCTGGCGGTCGCCCGGTACGCCGTACCCCCCGGGTCGCCGGACCGGGCGGGGTGCGATCGCTGCGCCGCGCCGATCGGTCTGGACCGGCCGCTGCCGGCGCTCGGGCCGGCCGCGCGCTGTCCGGCCTGCGGCGCCCGGGTGGGCGCCGGGCCCGGCCTGGTGGAGCTGGGCCTGGCCGGCGCGCTGGCGGTGCTCGCGCTGAGCGGCGGGTCGCTGCCGGTGCGGGCGGCGCTGGCCTGGTGGCTCGCCTGGGCGATCCCGCTGGCCCTGGTCGACGCCGCGGTGCACCGGCTCCCCGACCGCCTCACCTGGCCGGCGGCGGCCGGCGCCTGGGCGCTGCTCGGGCTGGCCGCGCTCGCCGGACCCGGACCGGCGCCGTGGCTGCGGGCCACCGCGGCCGGCCTCGTGCTCGGCGCGGGTTTCGCGGCGACCACCCTGCTGCTCGGCCGGCGCGGCTTCGGCCTGGGCGACGCCAAGCTGGCGCTCGGGGCCGGCGTGCTGCTCGGCTGGCACGGCTGGCCGGTGCTGCTCGCCGGGCTGGTCCTGGGCCTCGCCCTCTCCGCCCTGGCCGGGCTGGCGCTGCTGGCGGCCCGGCGGGTCCGCTGGTCCAGTCACCTGCCGTTCGGCCCGTTCCTCATCGCCGCCACCGCCGCCACGCTCGTGCTCACCACCACCTGACCCGCGGCCCCGCGCGGCCGGCGGTCATCGGGCCGGCCGGTGACCCGGGATGCGGCAGGTTGGGGCTTCCCCACGGCGGGAAGGCCCCGATCGCCGCATCTCGTCGCGTTGAGGGGGCGGAGGTCGGGCCGGCCAGCCTCGGGTTGGACCGAGCGGGTCAGCGGCGGGCCGGTGGGGCGAGGGTGGGCGCGGGGCGCGGGAAGAGGCGGCCGAGCACCTCGGCCAGCGGCCGGGCCGCCAGCGGGGTGAGCAGGGTGCCGATCAGGGCGCCGAGCAGCAGGCCGGCGGCCACGTCGTGCGGGTAGTGCACGCCGACGAAGACACGGGAGAGCGCGGCGAGCACGGCCAGCGGGACGGCCAGCAGGCCGAACCGGCGGTGCAGCAGCAGCGTGGTGGCGGCCAGCGCGCCCGCGATGGTGGCGTGGTTGCTGGGGAACGACCAGTCGCCGACGGCCGGGCAGTGGCCCGCGACGATCATCAGGCCGGCCGGGCTGCGACACGGCCGGTCCTCGGCGACCAGGCTCTTCAGCCCCTCGCTGGCGCCGTACGCCAGCACCACCGTCACCGGCGCGGCCAGGGCGAGCGCCCGGTCCCGGACGTCACCACCGACCAGCCGGGTCAGCGCCGCCAGCACCAGCAGCACACCGAGCAGCACGATCGCACCCTCGGTGAAGTGGATCGCGAACCAGTGGACCGGCTCTGGCGTGCCGTCGGCGAACTCGACGACGTCCCGGTACAAGTCGGTGCTGAGGTCCGGAACGCCGGTAGCCACGGTCTCGTTCATTTTCGCCCCACCTCCCGTTCATACTCCGTGCACCGGGAGGGTGGCAGGGGAATCAGCGTCCGGGCGTCGAGGTCTCAGCAACCTCACAGGCCCCCGGGCGCCGGATCACGGCGCGGCCGGCGGGTCCGACGGCAGGCGCGGGACGGGCTGGCCGGCCGGCCCGGACATCCGCTGCACGATCTCCTCCAGCGCCTCGAAGGCGTACGCCCAGTTGTGGCACTTGAAGCTGCGCAGGCCGGTGATCGGGGTACGGCAGTCGGCGCAGTGCACGCCGGGGATGGCGTCGGGCACCTCGGTGTTGACGTACTTGCGCTCACCGAGGATCACCCGCGCGATCATCGCCCGGTCGTGCACCCCGTGCAGCGCGGACGAGACGATGTCGTACCAGTTGACCCGGCGGCCGCACTTGGCGCAGTCCGGTTCGTCGCCGCTGACCCAGAGTGGCGCGCCGATGCTGCGTGCCGGCATGTTCAGCAGCTTCTCCAGCCGGCGTACGTCCGATTCGGGGGTCATCCAGCGGTGCCGGCCGGGCAGCGCGGCGGGCGAGTCGTAGACCGCACGGAACACCACCGGGTCGACCTCCACGGTCTCCCGCCTACCCGTCATCGCCCACCTCCGGGGTCGCGCCGGTTTCCCCTGGTCGTACCAGGGTGAACGGCACACCCGGCCGGATCAAGAACAGGACCGGTCAGCGGTGTGTCGCCGGCCGGTCACCGGACCCGCCGCCGGCCCCGGCGGCCCCGGCGGCGCCTCCGCCCGGTCGGTCCGGAGTGGAGGGACGCCGCCGCTCGACGGGGCTCCGGGCGGACGGTCAAGATTGTTACGCTCCCCGCCATGTTCTCCGGCGACGCCGATGCCGACCTGCGGCAGATGACTGACGATGCCCGCTTCCCACACCGCGACGCCGCCCGGCACGCCGCGCGTTTCCGGGCGTCCGGCGACGTGGCCGACCTGGTCGCCGTCCAGGACGATCCGCACCCGTGCGGGATGACGGACGTGGTTTTCGCCCTGGCCTCGGCGAAGCGGCCCTGGCTCAACTGGGTGCCGATGCCGATTGAGGCGATCATCAACGTCGCCAACGAGATCGGCGGTCGCCGGGCGCAGGGCGAGCAGCTCGAGATCAGCGGTTTCGGGGTGTCGGCGGCCGAGCCGGCCAGCGCCATGACCGCCTGCCGCCGGGTCATGGGGCCGGTCGAGATCGGCATCGCCGAGTTCCCGGCCCCGGACATCCGGACGCCGGTCCGGCGCGGCCGGTACGCGGCCTGGCGGTACGACGGCACGGAACCGGTGCCCGCCGTGCCGGCACCGTCGGCCGCCGCCGTCCGACTGCTGCACGAGGTCGCGGGGGAGCCGTGGCCGTCGCCGCTCTCCGGGTACGTGCAGGCCGCCCCGCTCGGTGAGCTGCCCCTGGCCGACCTGCTCGGACTCCTCGCCCACCTGCCCGGCCCGCCGGACACCCCGCGCTGGCAGCACCTGGCCACGTCGACGCCGACCTACTGGTACCGGCTCATGCAGCCATGGGTGTGCCTCGGCATCCTGCACCACGCCGCCGACGAGCCCTGGCCGGCCTCGACCCGGCGCGAGGTGCTGGTCGACCTGGCGTTCGGCGTCGAGGACTGGGTCGCCGACGCGGCACTGTTCGCGCTCGTCACCGCCGCGTACCGGGAGCCGGCCCTGCGGGCCGAGGTCCACCAGCTGGTCCGGGCCCGACTCGACGCGGCCGTGGCGGCCGAGCGGCTGGTCACCATCGAGGAGTCGCTGGCGCAGCTGATGCTGATCACGCCCGGTTGCCGGGCCGCCGACCGGGCGCTGGCGACCGCAGTGCTGGCCCGCGCCGCGCAGGACGACGAGGACGACGAGCCGGCTGCGGCTCCGGCCCCGGCGCCCGCCCCGAAGCGGCGCTGGTGGCAGCGCGGCTAGCTGCTCGGGCGCCGCACCGGGACCGCGTTCCCGGCGGCCGGCACCGTCACGGAGCCCGCCTCCGAGCGCCCGCGTCCATGGTCAAACCTCGTACTTGGGGCGGCGGGGCAGCCACTGCGGGTGCTCGGTCCGGAGGAACGCCACCATCCCCTCGCGCAGTTCGCACCGCAGGCTCCAGGCGCAGTGCCCGTCCCTGGCCGTGGCGGTGATACGCACGGTCGCGGTCTGCTCGCCCATGTCCGTCATCCGAACCTCCCAGTCCCCGCGGTCCCATGCCGGCGAGGCTTCCAGGAACCGCCGGGCCGCTTCCCGCACCTGGTTCAGATCGGCGCTGAAGTCCACGTGTATGTCCACCGAACCGGCGACCGTGCTACCGAAACGCGTCCAGTTCTCGTACTTCTCGTTGGTGAAGTAGGTGTTCGGCAGGACCAACCTGCGTTTGTCCCAGGTCCGGAGCACGACGTGGGTGAGGGCGATCTCCTCGACCTGCCCCCAGTCGCCGTCGACAACGAGAACGTCATCGAGGTGCACCGCGGCGCTGAAGGCGATCTGGAGGCCGGCGATCGCCATCCGGAGGGACTCCCGCGCAGTTATCCCGACCAGCAGGCCCAGCACACCGGCGGACGCGAGAATGCTGATTCCGACCGCCCGGACCGGGCGGAAGGTGAGCAGCATCAGGGCGACGGTGACCAGGAGCACGAGCGCCACCGCAGTCTGCCGGATCACCTTGACGTGGGTACGGGTCCGGCGGATCCGTTCGTCCTCGAAGATGCGGGGACGACGCCAGAAGATGATCTGTTCGCCGAGGTGCAGCAGCTTCGTGACGAACCAGCCGGCGGCACCGATCGCGACGAGCTGATCCCAGTGCCGGAGGTGGAAGAGCACCTCCGGCGACAGGCCCGTCGCCGGCAAGGCGTAATACCACGACCAAGCGACCGCCAGGATGCTGAACGCCGGCTGCGGGTGCACGCGGGCCATGCTCAGGAATCGCTCGACCCGGGCCTTGAGGAGCCGCCGCGCCAGCCGGCCGACCAGCCAAGTCACGAGCAGCGCGACGACAGTGGTGAGGATGAGGACAAAAACCGCTTGGGTGATCATTGACCCAGCCACCTCAGGACCGTTTCGACCGTGTACGCGGCATGCCGTATGCCCCTATTTCAGCGCGGGCGCGCTCTCTCGGTGCCCGCGCCGGGCGCTCGTGGGCCGTCGCCGCATTTCCTCGGTCGCAGGAGTTAAACCGCCCGATCGGCACGGGCTTGCCGAAGGGCACGGGCAGGGTCCGGGAGAGTGACGGTCCGGAGCGCCGCGGCCCCTTCGTGATAGCTTCGGCGCCGCCGTGCGCTGCTGAGAAACCGAGGAGGTGAGACCGATCAACGCGATGACAGGTCGGGGCTCCCTCCCTCGCATGGCCTAGGGAGTGCCCGCAGAAGGCAGTCCGAAAGGCCCTGAAACGCGGTGCGCTTCACATCAGAGACGTCGTCCGACGGCGTCCTTGAACAGCTCTTCACCCTCGGCGAGATTCCCGGCGTGCTGTGGACGCCGCATGATGCCGCCGGTACCCGTCCCCTCATCCTGATGGGCCACGGCGGTGGCCAGCACAAGAAGGCCCCCGGCATGGTCGCCCAGGCCCGCCGCTTCGTGATCGAATGTGGTTTCGCGGTCGCGGCCGTCGATGTGCCCGCCCATGGCGATCGGCCGAAGGACGAGGAGTACGACCGGATCGCTACCGAGAACCAGGCGCGCGTGGCTGCCGGGGCGGAACTCGCTCCGCTGATCGCCGGCTTCCAGGCGCTCGTGGCTCGCCGGACCGTTCCGGAATGGCGGGCCGTCCTGGACGCGGTCCAGGATCGCGAACACGTCGGCGCCGGTCCGGTGGGCAAACACGGGGACTTGCCGGCCTCCGGCGACAGTGGATCAACGGCCCTTCGCGTACAGACGGCCGGGCGCGACATGGCCGGCTACACCTACAAGTTCACCAGCGACTACCGGGTCGCCGCCGGGAACAGCGTCATCATCCACACCGGCCTCGGGTGGGCCGGCGCGGCCTCGAGTGGGCCGGCGCCGGCCGGCGTCACCCGACGTCCCGCGCGGGAGTGTGCGGTCCCGGGCCTGCCTGCGGGTCGCGTGGTCAGCGCCGGTCAGGAGTCTGCGGGCACACCGGCCTCCAGTTGGCCGATCAGCGGGGCGAGGAGGTCGTTGAGTTCCCGCGCCAGCACGGTGACGGCCCGGCGCGCCGCGGGCGCCACGGACGGGTCCGGACCGTCGGGAGCCGGCGGCAGGTCATCCATGGGAACCGGCGCCTCCACCTGCAACACTGCCCGCAGGTGAGGGCTGCGCGCGAGGTCCTGGTCGGACGGGGTCGGGTACTGGCCGAACAACTGCGGCCAGTCCCGCCAGCCACGGTCACGCTGCCACTGCTTGGTCCAGGTGAGTTCGGCCGGCCACCGCGAGACCACCGACACGGCGCACACCATGCTCCCGTCCCACCGGCTCGGCGTACAGGTCGCGGAGATGATCCGCCGGTGCCACCGAACGTAGCCGGGCGACAGCTCGACAGCCAGTCGCCAGGCGATGGCAGCGAAGGTGACCGGCGCGAAGTCGCCCCACGCGTCGGCGAACTCATCGGTACGCCTCAGCACCTCGGCCTCGTAGCGGCCACGCCCGTCCGTGCCGTGCTCACGGTCGAACTGCTCATCGAGCCAGAAGGCGCGCGGTTCCGGCATGCTCATCTCCGTCCGGGGCCGTGGTTCATGACGTCATCCTCACCATGGTGGTCTAGCACGAACCGGCTTGCCGCCCGGTTCCTGCGGTGCCGACGATCGGCAGGCGACTACGCCTTGCGGGCGGCCTCCCGCGCATTCCGCTCCACCATGTCCCGATGGGCGGCCCACGTCGCCGCGTCCGACGGCGGCATGTTGGTCGACGTGCTGAGCAGACCGACCGCGCCATCGATCAGCTCTCGGACGATGTCGGCATGACCGGCGTGCCGCTGCGTCTCAGCGGTCATGTGGACCAGGATCTGATGCAGCGTCACCTCACCGCCGTCGCCCCACCACGGCACCCGGCCGACCGCGTCCAGTGGCAGCGCGTCGATCGTCGCGTCCGCATGTGCCCACGCCCGGCGGTACAACCCGATGATGGACTCGCGCGACTCTGTCGGCAGGGCCCAGGCCTGCCAGGCCTGCTCGTCGTCCGGCCACCGCCCGACGGCGTCACCTGGCCGCCCGAAGGTCTCGCCGAAGTATCCGAACTCGCCCCGTGCCAGGTGCTTGACCAGCCCCAGCAGGTTGGTCCCGGTCGGTGTCAGCGGACGCCGGACGTCGTACTCGCTCAGACCCTCGAGCTTCCACACCATCGCACCGCGCGCCCCTTGCAGGTAGTCGAGCAGGTCCGCCTTGGGCCCGGAGATCGTCATGGCGACGATCGTGCCAGGGTCGAGGAAGGCTTGCCGCCCGTGAACGGCCCGACGCTCTCGCCTGCCCACTGTGTCACCGGTGACCGGCCCTCTGCTCCAGCAGCCGGCGCGGCCGCTTCCCGTACCGGGGTTTGCGGACGCCGGACGTTTGGCCTCCGAGGCGGTCGGGGCAAATATTCCTGACCAGCAGGCAACCTAGGAGGTCATGGGCGTGGCGAAGGGTGATGTCGAGACGTACTACGAGGACGGTCAGTGGAAGAACCGTCCGGAGGGCAATCAGCGCGCCAGCACGACGCACGACACCAAGGCTGAGGCGCAGACCGCAGGCCGGCAGGTGGCCGCCCAGCGAGATGTCGAGCACGTGATCAAGAAGAAGGACGGCACGATCGGCGAGAAGAACACGTACCCGCGTAGCCGTGACCCTCGTGAGACCAAGGGCTGAGCTTCGGGTGAGGCAGTAGGGGCGGGTGGCGTCCGGATGCCGGACGCCACCGCTACGCCGGGACCAACGCCGGCTGCTGCGGTACGTCGGCGTTGATCCCGTGGCCGGGCGGATGTTGTTGAATCATCTGCGTGGCGAAGACCATGAAGATCACCACCCGGAACGCGAGCTTCCAGCAGTGGCAGGCACTGCTGACCAACCGCAACAAGCGCCAGCGGTCGGGTGAGTTCCTGGTGCAGGGGGTACGACCGATCACCCTGGCCCTGGAACAGGGCTGGGAGATCCGTGCTCTCCTCTATCCGGACCGGCAGGTGCTGTCCCGATGGTGCCGGGACCTCCTCGACCGGGTCTCGGCTCCGCGCGTGGCTCTCGCACCGGAGCTGATGCGGGAACTTGGCGGCAAGGACGAGGAGTCGCCCGAGCTGCTGGCTGTGGTGGCGCAGCCCGAAGACAGCCTGGACCGTATCCCGGCCGGGCCGACGATGCTGGTCGTGGTCTTCGACCGCCCGAAGACCCCGGGCAACATCGGTACTCTGATCCGCTCCGCAGATGCCTTCGGGGCTTCGGGTGTCGTCATCACCGGTCACGCAGCTGACCCCTACGACCCGAAAGCCATTCGCGCCAGCACGGGATCGCTGTTCGCTGTCCCGGTCGTACGGGTCTCCAGCCATCGGGAGGTTCTCGACTGGCTGGCCGCGGCGCGTGCGCGTGGGCTTCCACAGGTTCAGGTCGTCGGTACGGATGAGCACGGCGATGTGGAGGTCGCCGACCATGATCTGACCGGCCCCACGCTACTTCTGGTGGGCAACGAGACCAACGGACTGAGCGCCGGCTGGCAGGAGGCCAGTGACCGGATGGTCCGCATCCCCATCGTCGGCGCCGCCAGCTCGTTGAACGCGGCAGCAGCCGGCACCGTGGTGCTGTACGAGGCCTCGCGGCAGAGAGCCAAGCGGCGGTAGCCGCTGTATGCCGCTGACCGCATCCGCGTACGGATGAAACGGATCAAATCAGTGCATGAAAGGCGTCCTTCCGGCGATCATGGTGCGATGGGGCGACCCTTGGACCCGGCACCGGGCGGGGGCATCCTGCGCGGCGAGGAGGACGCCCGACAGGTCAGCTACCTGGAGCTCTTCTTCGACCTGGTGTTGGTCTTCGCCCTGCTCGCGGTAGCGGAGGTACCACCAGGCGAACCACACCGCGCCCGTCGCCGATGCCCCTGCGTCCGGGTAGGTCACATGGATGAGCGGGGCGCCATGCTGCCCTGGCTATTCCAGCCGACCAGCCGGGTCGGAAGCCGCTGACGCGTCTACCGTCGCAGAGCCGGGTCCCCGCTCAGCGTTCCGTTCACCGGACCAGGAGATGGTCGCGCCCAGCAGACCGGCGGCGAGGAGAGCCACCCCGGAGACGACCGCCACCTTCATCTGCCCGCTCACGTTCGGCAACAGGAAGGCCGCGATGTCGAGCAGGAACGCCGCAGACGCGACCACGGTCAGCGCGGCGGCGACCCGGTTGAGCCGCTTGTCCAGCCGTTCGCTCCGCAGCGAAGCCTCGGCGAGCAGCGAGGCGTTCACATGGCTGAGCAGCTTCTCCGCGCGCTCATGGGTACCGTCGAGCCCGATCGTCTCGCGGGCCGCGAGGTACGTGGCCCGGTGGTCCTGGCCCGACTCCACCCGGTACGCGTCGAGATGGTGATAGTCGGCCCAGACGCCGTCGAGGAACCGACGGAACTCCGGACCCTCCAGCCGACCGGGAATCGCCCGGGCCAGTTCGCTCAGGATCCGGAGCCCGCCGACGCTCGCGCCGACCAGCACCGACTGCTGAGCGACGGCGATATCGGCCGGTTCCAGCATCGTCAGGATGTCATCGATGCCGTCCGGGGACGGATCACCGTCCCACGCATAGGTGTAGGGCAACAGGATCTGGCAGTGCGGGCCCAGCACCAGACCGGGCACCCGGCCATCCGGCTCCCAGGCGGGGTCGCGCGCGATGAAGTGGCAGTTGTACCGGACGGCACGGGGGTCGATTTCCGTCCAGTCGGCGGCCGCGGCACCGCCTGGCGGCACCATCACGTGCCGGAGGAGCCCGGCCCGCCGCGCGGCGGCCAGCACCTCCCCCAGCAAGGCCCGGTCGGCCTCCCGGAGCCTGCGGTTGATCGCCGCGTCCAGCGCGACCAGGGCGTGCACGTCGAGTTCGCGAAGATCCGTCGGGTGCAACAGGGCGTACGTCACGAGTACGGCACCGGCGGCGAGGATCCGGATCCGGCAATTGACGATCGTAACGTCGGGCAGGCTGACCGCGGCGCGAACGATGTCGGTGAAGTCGACGTCGAGCGTTTCCTCGGAGTTGTACGCCACCGAACCGAGCATGCCCGGGACGAGGTGGATCTCGCCCCGTCCCGGCACCACCACCGTTTCCACCGTGCGGTCGACCGATGCGTAGTGCAGGGGGTAGGCCCTGGTCTGGAGGTGCAGTACGTCGGTCATCTCCCGGCCACCGCCACGTGCTCCGGGATCAGCTCGGTCTCGGGTACGACGACCTCCCCGAGGTACCGGTGCTGAAGGTCCTCGGTGCTGTGGTTCTCCACCGGAGCGCCCAGGACCGCCGAGAGCTCACTGGTGGTCAGGTAGCTGGCGTCCTCGGGCAGCGATCGCTTCCGGAACCACCGGCGTTGCGCCGAAAGCACCGGATGATCCGCTGCGGCGAGCGGCCAGTAGCTGATCATCGTCAGCGTCTGCGGCCCTGCCGCGACTCCCAGCCCGACGACCGCCCGGGCGTCATCGGGGGGAAGATAGAAGACCAGCCCTTCGGCCACAAATGCGATGGGCCGCCCGGCGGCGAACCGGCGGATCCGGTCCAGGAGGCGGCGACGTGCCTCCCGGTCGTTCAGATCCGCCGCGATGTGCTCGACCTCTCGTTGATCGAGTACCCCGGCCGCCCGCAGCTCGGCGGCTCGTCGCCGCTTGGCCGCCACCATGTCGGGCAGGTCGACCTCCATCGCCGCAGCGAACGGCAGCAGCCACGGATACGACGAGAAGCCGGCGCCGCACACCACCAGCACCGTGTCGCTGCGCTTCTCCAAGGCCTGGGTCAGGGTTTCCAGGATGATGCGGCCACGCAAGGACACGACCAGGTCGTCGTGGGGGTACACCGATCCGGCAAACTCGTGCCACAGGTCCCGAACCGCGCCGCGGTCCTTTTCCGAGATCCACTCCCTCGCCAGCGGGTCGGCCGCGAGATCCTCCCGTCGCGCTCGTGATTCGTTCACCAGGTAGGCGGTGAGTCCGATGTCGTTCTGCACGTCCACATAGAACCATGATCCGGCAAACGTGACGTACCGTCACCCGACAGGCCCTCTCCCGCCAGGTCATGTCGCGACCGGCACCCGGCTGGGCGTACCTGACGCGGCCGTATCGGCCCGCTGCATCGTTGATCAGGGTGCGCTCGCCATCACCATGGAGATCTACACGGTGGTGTATTCGGCGGCCCCCGCGACGCCCTCAAGCGGTTCGGCAGCGCGCTGGACCGGTAAGACGGCACCGATCCAGTCGGTACGGCTGACGCTCCTGGTTTCAGTCCACTCCGCTATCGGTCGCCGTAGTGGTAACGGCAGGCGATGATCTCGACGTCGTCCTTGGTGATCCGATACACCAGCCGGTGTTCGCGATCGATCCGGCGGGACCAGAAGCCGGACAGCTCTCCCCGTAAGGGCTCCGGCTTGCCGATGCCCTCATATCCGTTGCGCATCACGTCCGCGATCAGATCGTTGATGCGCTTGACCAGCTTCCGGTCCGTGTGGTCGAGGTACTGATTCCAGGCCGTCGCAGTGAAGACCAGCCTCACGCGACGTCCCGCACGGTGGCCGGGTCGATCAGATCCCGCTCGGCCGCATCACCCTCCTCAAGCTCCGCCATCGACCGGCGCAGCGCGGCGGCGTTGCTCGGGTTGCGCAGGAGGTACTCGGTCTCCTTCATCGATTCGTACTCCGCAAGCGGCACGATCACCACGGGCTCGTGGCCGGATCGGGTCACCACGACTTCCTCAGCGTCGTTGATGACGCTGTCGAGTTCGGCGGCCAGGTTCTGCCGCAGTTGGGTGAAGTTCACGGTCCGCATGACCACCTCCGGGCTAAGTACAGAAAACTGTACCTCAGGCGGGAGCCGCGGCTGCTGCTGTACTTCGCTGCTGTACGAGCCGAGGGTAGGGCTCAACCGGCCACCCGAAGGGCCGTTGACCTGCGGAAGAGTGGGCCGCCAGGGACTCGAACCCTGAACCTATGGATTAAAAGTCCACAGCTCTGCCATTGAGCTAGCGGCCCGCCCGCCCAGGTTACCGGAACCCGCTCACACCGGCCTTCCGGCTTCCCCCGCAGTCGATCTTCCGACAGGCCCGCCGGTATGGGACGGCCGGGCCGGGGAATCGGGGGGCATGAGGTTGAGCAGTACTCCCGCGGTGGCCGCGTCGAGGGAGGTGCCGGGCGCCGACGGGGTGCGCCGGCCCGGTGGCGAGGTGCACGCGTGGCTGTCGGGGCAGAACCAGACGGTCTGCGGGCTGCCGTTGAGTCGTACCCGGCTGCGCCGGTTCCCGCACGTGCCGTTCGACTACTCGGCCACCGACGTGCTCACCGAGGCCGACCCGGAGGGCTGGGTCTGCCCGCGCTGCCTGGCCGCCGTGCAGGGCCGCCGCCAGGGGGAGCGGGGCTGGACCCGGACGAATCCGCGGCCCTGAGCGGTCCGGGGGTTGGTGCCCGCACCAGCGGGTACGGCAGCGGGCATGCGCGTCGTCATCGTGGGGGCCACCGGCAACGTGGGCACCGCCCTGCTGCGCCGGTTGCGGCAGGAGTCCGGGTCGGAACTCGTGGGCGTGGCCCGGCGGCTGCCCGGTCCGGGGGCCGGTGAGCCGTACGACGGGGTGCAGTGGCACGCCTGCGACGTGGGGGCGCCCGGGGCGGCCGACCGGCTGGCCACGATCGTCGCCGGTGCGCAGGCGGTGGTGCACCTGGCCTGGCAGATCCAGCCGAGCCACGACCGGCGGACGCTGTACCGGACCAACGTCGAGGGCAGCCGCGCGGTGATCGACGCGGTCGTCCGGGCCGGCGTGCCCGCCCTGGTGCACGCCTCGTCGGTGGGGGCGTACGCGCCCGGTCCGAAGGACCACCCGGTGAGCGAGAACTGGCCGGTCACCGGGGTGGCGGGGTCGTCGTACAGCCGGGACAAGGCGGAGGTGGAGCGGCTGCTGGACGCGGTCGAGCGGGAGCAGCCGGGGTTGCGGGTGGTCCGGCTGCGGCCGGGGCTGATCTTCCAGCGTGACGCCGGCACCGAGATCAGCCGCTACTTCATCGGCCCGTTGCTGCCGGTCCAGCTGCTCCGGTACGGCCGGATCCCGCTGGTGCCCGCCAATCGCCGGCTGCGGATGCAGGCGGTGCACGCCGACGACGTGGCCGACGCGTACGCCCGGGCGGTGTTGGGTGAGGCGCGCGGCGCCTTCAATGTCGCCGCGGACCCGGTGCTGACCCCGGAGCTGGTGGCCCGGCACTTCCACGGCTGGACGGTGCCGGTGGCGGCGCCCGTGCTCCGCGCGGCGGCGAGCCTGACCTGGTGGGCGCGCCTGCAACCGGTCGACGCGGGTTGGGTGGACCTGGCGTTGAACGTCCCGCTGCTGTCCAGCGAGCGCGCCGAGCGGGAGCTCGGCTGGACGCCCAGGGTGGACGCGGTGACCGCGCTCCGTGACCTCTTCGCCGGCATGGCGCACCGGGCCGGCACCGCCTCACCGCCGCTGTCGGCCGACCCGGGCCTGCCCGGCCGCCCCGCCGCCCTGCTCAAGGCCCGCCTCCCCGGCCACCCCAACCCCTACTGACCCCTGGTCCTGGCCCTCTTCCGCCGCGTTGATCAAGGAGTTTGCGTCGATACGGGCGCCCCCGCCTCGACAGGGCGAGGGGGCGGGGTCAGGGGAGGACGGTGGGTGGGCGGGCGCCCAGGAAGAAGATGCCGGGGTAGCCGCGCGTCTCGAAGCCGGCGCTGGGGTTGCGGCGCAGGGTCGAGTGCTCGATGCGCAGGGTGCCGGTGCGGTTGTTGCTGACGAAGAAGATCGCCCCGCCGCCCTCGGTGGCCCGGTTCCCCTCGATGATCGTGCCGGCGATCCGCACGGTGAACTCGTTGCCGTCGCAGTAGATCGCGCCGCCGCTGCCCCCGCCGGGGGTGCCGGACCGGGCCGGGTTGGCGCCGGTGCCGACCGCCCGGTTGTCCCGGAAGACGCTGTTCAGCACCGTCCAGGAGACGCCAATGCTGCTCAACGCCCCGCCGTTGGCGCAGTTGCCGCCGGTGAAGGTGCTGTTCACCACGTACACCGGCCGGTTCTCGTACTGGCTGAGCACGCGCAGCGCCGCGCCGCCCAGGTCCGGGCCGGTCCGGTCGCAGCGGTTGCCGACGAAGCGCGAGTTGACCACCTTGAACCGGCCGCCCCGGACGAAGATCGCGCCGCCCCCGCCGCCCTCGGTCCGGTCGCCGGTGGAGTCGCCGCCGGTGAAGGTCAGGTTCTGCACGGTGAGCTGCGGGTGATCCTGGTTCTGGCAGTGCGAGGTGGTCCACCCCTGGGCCTGGTCGCAGGTGTTCAGGTAGAGGATGCGCCGCTTCCCGCCGCCGCTCAGGGTGACCTTGCCGCCGCCGTCCAGCACGATCCGCGGCCCGTGCGAGTTGACCACCTTCGCGGTCGCCTTCATGGTGATCGTCACCGGGGCCGGGCCGCAGTTGAAGGTGATGATGCCGCCGGCCGCCACGGCCTTCACCACCGCCTCCGAGGTGCAACTCGCGGCGGTGCCGGTGCCGATCCGGCGGGTCGGGTGCGAGGTGTCCACCGCCCGCGCCTCGGCCGGCACGGCGGCGCGGCCGGCCGGGTTGCCGGCACGGAACGCGGCGGCCGACGGGGTGGCGCCCGGCGTCGCGACGCCCAGTCCGGCGCGGGCGCTCGGACCGGTCGTCGGGGTGGCCGCCGGAGCGGAGGCGGTGGTGGTGCCGGTCGCCGCGGCCGGGGCGGCGGGCGGACCGGCCGGGTCGCCGGCGGCGCAGGCGGGCAGCCCCGCGGTGCCGACGGCGAGGGCGAGCAGGAGGAGAGCGGACTTCACGCGCACCGCCCGATGCTAGGAGTGCGACCGGCCGGCGCACGACCCGACACCGGATCCTTAACCCGCCGCTAAGCCGCCCGCCGCCACCCGGCAAGGACCCACCCACGACGGTCAGGGCCGGCGGCGACGAGGCCGGGCCGGCAGCGACGGCACCGGGCCTGGGGGCGGGTCAGGCGTGCGAGAGGGCGAACGCGATCAGGAAGCCGAGCACGGTGATCAGGCCGACCAGCAGGTGCGCGTCCTCGAACGCCTCCGGCACCATGGTGTCGGTGATCATGGCGAGGATCGCGCCCGCCGCCAGCGCCGTGATGGTGGCCAGCACCTCGGGCGGGGCGCCGCCGAGCAGCGTGTACCCGGCCAGCGCGGCCGCGCCGCTGACCAGCGCGATCGCCGACCAGAGCAGGAGCACCCAGCGCCGGCTGCGGCCGGCCTGGCGCATGCCGGCGGCACTGGACAGGCCCTCCGGCACGTTGCTGAGGAAGACGGCCAGCACGGTGACCAGGCTGACCGGGCCGCCGGCCAGCAGGCTCGCGCCGATCACCACCGATTCCGGTACGCCGTCCAGCAGCGCGCCGACCGCGATGGCGTTACCCGAGCCGGGCTGTTCCTGTTCGGAGGGCTGCACGTCGCCGGAGCGCTTGCGGTGCCGGGCGCCGCGCCGGGCCAGCAGGATGTTCGCCCCGGTGTACGTGAGCGCCCCGATCGCCGCGCCCAACGCCACCGGCAGCAGTCCGCCCTGCGCGTGCGCCTCCGCGATCAGCTCGAACGACACGGCGGAGAGCAGCACGCCCGCGCCGAACGCCATCACGGACGCGATCACCCGGCGGGGCACCCGGGCGACGTAGCCCACCACCGCCCCGATCACCAGGGCGGAGCCGGCCAGCAACCCCCACAGTCCCGCTTCCAACCACTCCGGCACCCGCAGGACCCTACCCCGCGCCGGGAACGGGAAAACCGCTCAGAAATCGGCGAACAGGTACGGCAGCGCGCGCGGGAAGATCCGGCGCAGTTCCCCGGCCGCGTCCGGCGGCACCTCGCCGAGCCCCCGGATCGCCACCTCGACCGGGTCGAGCACCCCGTACGCCAGGGCGGAGAGCCCGGCGGCGGTCAACGTGGCGGTCGGCACGCTGCCCACCGCGGCGCTCTCCCCGGGCAGCAGTTCCAGCCGCCCGGTGGCGCCGTCGAGCAGGTGCGCCCCGGCCAGCCACCGGTCGCCGACCAGTTCGACGCGGACCCGGCCGGTGCCGGCCGGCAGGCCGGCGAGCGCGTCCAGGCTGAGCAGCCGGGCCATCGGCGCCGGCGATCCCGGCCGGGACACCCGCGCCTCGACGTGCACCGCCAGGTCGGTCAGCCACAGCTCGGGCAACTCGTCGGCGGGCAGCTCGACCCGGATCCGGTCCACCTGGTCGACGTGGTGGGCGAAGAACCGGAGCAGCGACGCCCGGGCGTACGGGTCGTCGGCGAGCAGGTCGTCGGCGATCAGCTCGCCGCCGTGGTCGTCGATCCGGTAGGTCACCGCGCCGACCGGCGCGCCGTCCCGGACCGCGGTGAGCAGCCACCGGTCGTCCCGGTCGCGCAGCGACACCGCCCGGAACTCCGGGAAGATCGCGAAGCCGTGCCGTTCCCGCAGCTGGCGCTCGGTGTAGCCGCGCCAGGTCGCCCAGCCCGCGCCGATCCGCTCCCAGCTCACGTCGTCGGGCAGTTCGGCGCGGAGCAGCGGGGCCAGGTCCGCCGGGGAGAACACCGCGGTACGCCGGCGCGGCAGCCCGACGTAACCGAAGCGCTCGTAGAACGAGGCCCGGAACGGGTAGAGCGCGCTCAACGCGTGCCCCTCCTCGCGCAGCTCGTCGAGGAGTCGCTCGAGCAGGGTCCGGACGTGACCGCGCCGCCGGGCCAGCGGATGGGTGGTCACCCCGGCCACGCCGGCCATCGGCAGCACCCGGCCGCGCAGGTTCTGCCGCATCGGGATGGCCGACACGGCGGCCGTGGTGAGCCCGTCATCCTCGACCACCAGCGTCCGGTTGCCCGCGTTGTACGGCAGGTACTCGCGGAACTCCTCGGTGCGGGAGACGGCCATCGGCGACGCCTCGAACGCGTACGCCTGGAGTGGAAAGCTGGTGGTCAGGCGTTCCTCGGCGACCAGGCGGCGAATACGCATCCGCTCATCCCAACCCGACCCGCCCGGGGCCGCAACCCGAATCCGCGTCAGGTCACCGGCAGGTGCCGGACGTGCCGGCGGCGGCGCAGCCGCGCGGAGACCGCGCCGGCGACCGCGACGACCAGCAGGGCGGTCACCGCCACGGCGTGCAGGACGCCGCGGGCCAGGTAACCGTCGTCGGTGTGGTCGACCGCCCAGGTGGCGATCTCCCGGCAGGACCAGAACGGGGTGAGCCGGGCGCCGCTGTCGGCCGGATCGAGCAGCATCTGCACCGTGACCACGGTGAGCAGCAGCAGCGTCCCTTCCAGCTCGCGCGGCAGCACCGCGCCGATCAGCATGCCGAAGGGGGCCGCCACCGCGACCGCGCAGAGCATCGCCCCGGCCACCCCGCCGTACCGCAGGCCGGAGCCGTCCACGGCGACGAGCCCGAAGAACGGTACGGCGATGGCGAGCCCGATCAGCCACAGCCCGAGCATCCGGCCGAGGTACAGGTGGTGCGGGCGGTAGCCGGCCAGCCGCAGCCGGGGCTCCAGGTCACGGGCCGCGCCGGTGGTGAACAGGGCGGCGGTGCTCACCGCCCAGGCGATGCCGAGCAGCAGCGCGCGTACCGACTGCCCGAGGTAGGCGTCGCGCCGGATCAGGTAGAAGGCCAGCGGCATGAGGAGCAGCAGGAGGAGCACGCCCCGGCGGCGGATCAGCTCCCGCAGGGTCATCTCGGCGACGGTGATCAGCCGGCTCACGGACGGCCTCCCGGTACGGCGGGGGTGAGATCGAGGACCAGGTCCACCCGGTCGAGCTGGTTGAGCAGGTGGGTGACCACGACGATCGCCCGGCCCTCGTCGCGCAGCCGCAGCAGCTGGTCCCAGAAGTTGACGTAGCTGCCCCGGTCGAAGCCCTGGTAGGGCTCGTCGAGCAGCAGCACGTCGGGCTCGTTCAGGGTGGACAGGGTGAGGTTGAGCTTCTGCCGGGTGCCGCCGGAGAGCCGCCGGGCGGGCACCGGGTCGGCGGCCTCCCAGCCGAGTCGCCGGGCGGTGGCCCGGCCGGCCCGGCGGGCCGTGCTCCGGTCCATGCCCCGGCCGGCCCCGACCAGCACGAAGTGCTCGTCGGGCAGGAGGAAGTCGGCGGTGCCGCCCTGCTGGGGGCAGTAGGCCAGCCGGCCGGCGAGGGTGACCTGTCCGCTGTCGGGGGACGTCAACCCGGCGCAGATCCGCAGGAAGGTGCTCTTGCCGCAGCCGTTGGCGCCGATCACGGCGGCGATCTGCCCGGCCCGGACGGTCAGGCCGGCGTCGCGCAGCACGGTACGCCGGCCGTAGCGCTTGCTGATCCCCTCGGCGTGCAGCAGGACCGGGCCGGGGCGGGGCGCCGGGCGGGTGCCGACGCTCTCGGCGATCACGGCGGCGTACCGGTCGGGCGGGCCGAAGACCGTCCACGGGTCGCCCCCGCCCTCGCGCAGGTGGGTGGCGGCCTCGGCGACCACGTGCCGGACGTCCTCCGGCGCCACCCGGTCGTGGTGCAGTTCGGCCGCGAAGGCGCGCAGCCACTGGTCGGCGTTCACCCGTCGACTCCTCCCGTCACGATGGCGGTCACCGACGTCGCGAACCCCTGCCAGTCGTGCCCGCCCCGGCTCAGCGCGGCCCGTCCGCTCTCGGTGATCCGGTAGTACTTGCGGGCCGGTCCGCCGGTTCCTTCGCGCCAGCGCGCGGTGATCAGCCCGCCGCGTTCCAGCCGGAGCAGCACCGGGTAGAGCGTGCCGCCCTGGATCGGGCCGATACCCGCCGCGTCGAGGGACTGGGCCAGCTGGTAGCCGTACGACTCGCGTTCGCGCAACAGGCCGAGGACGCAGAGGTCGAGCACCCCGCGCAACCACTGGCCCCGCCGCTCGATCATCACCCGCTGGAGAGTAGTGGCGTCATCTAGATGGCACAACTACCTACTACCGCGCGCGGGCCTCCCGGCCGTGCGGGGCGGTCCCGGTCAGGCCGCGGCGACGTCGGAGACCACGACGGTGACGTTGTCCGGGGCGCCGGCCTGGTGGGCGAGCTTCACCAACTGCTCACCGCACTGCTGCCGGTCCGGGTACGTGCTCAGCGCCGAGGCGATGGCTGGGTCCTCCACGTAGTCGGAGAGCCCGTCGCTGCACAGCAGCAGCCGGTCCCCGGCGAAGACGGTGAGCATCCCGATGGCCGGCGGCGCGTCCGAGCCCTGCACGGCCCGGGTGACCAGCGAGCGCTGCGGGTGGTGCCGGGCCTGGTCGGGGGAGAGCGCGCCCTGGTCGACCAGCGCCTGCACGAAGGTGTCGTCCCGGGTGAGCTGGGTCAGCTCGCCGTCGCGCAGCAGGTAGCCGCGGGAGTCGCCGACCTGGGCCAGGACCAGGGTGTCGCCGGCGAGCAGGCTGGCGGTGAGCGTCGTACCCATGCCGTCGCGGGCCGGGTCGACGCTGATCGCGGCCCGGATGCGCTGGTTGGCGGTGCTCACCACGGCGCGCAGCGCGTCGGCCGCCTCGTCCGGTCCGGTGGGCGGGGTCAGCTCGTCCAGGATCCGGATGACGATCTCGCTGGCCACCTCGCCGGCCGGGAGGCCGCCCATGCCGTCGGCCACCGCCACCAGGCGGTCACCGGCGAGGGCGGAGTCCTCGTTGTTGGTCCGGACGAGGCCGACGTCGTTGAGGATGGCCGAGCGGAGGATCAGCGTCATGGGGTCAAGCTTGCCAAGAAGACCCCATTCTCGTCTCTACACACCGGGTATGGCGGTCGGGAAAGATTCACTCCGGGCGGGCCGTCGACCGTCCATCCTGGTCGCCGGTGGGGTAGCGCAGCAGCAGGCTGGCCCGGACCGGCTCGTCGCCGACCGCCGCGTAACTGTGCGGCACGTCGGAGGCCCAGCGCAGGTAGTCGCCGGGGCCGGCGGTCCCCGGGTCGTCCACCGGCCCGGCGCGCAGCACGCCGGAGAAGACGATCACGTGTTCGGTGACGCCGGCCTGGTGGGCGGGGGAGAGCTGCGGCGGGCCGGGGCTCACCCGCATCCGGTACAGCTCGTAGGTGGCGTCGGCGTCGGTGAAGACCTCCAGCAGGGTGGCGCCCACCGCCGCGCCGCGCACGGTCGGCGTCTCGGCCGGCCCGGACAGGACGGCGGTCAGCGGCACGCCGAGCTGCGCGGTGACCGCGTAGAGCGTCTCCAGGGTCGGGTTGCGGGTGCCGTTCTCCAGCCCGGAGAGGGTGGCCTTGCCGACGCCGGCCAGCCGGGCCAGGGTGGAGAGGGAGAGGCCGCGTTCCTCGCGCAGGATGCGGATGCGCCGGCCGACCTCGTCCGCACCGTGGCCACCGGCTGGTGGAGCAGTTGCCATGCCGGCTATCGTCCTACACCGTGCCGTTCCGTAAACGGAACGATGGAGGGGGTCGGGACATGGCCGGTCGGCTGCAACCCGTACTGGCCGGTGTGGTCACCGCGCTGGTCGGCTTCGCCAGCTCGTTCACCGTCGTGCTGGCCGGGCTCCGGGCGGTCGGCGCCGACCAGGCGCAGGCGGCCTCCGGCCTGCTGGCGCTCTGCGTCGGCACCGGATGCTGCGCGGTCTGGCTCGGGCTGCGGCACCGGATGCCGCTCGCCATCGCCTGGTCCACCCCGGGTGCCGCGCTGCTCGTGGCCACCGGTCCGGTGCCCGGCGGGTGGCCGGCGGCGGTCGGCGCGTTCCTGCTCGCCGGGGCGCTGATCGTCGCGGCCGGGCTGGTACCGGCGCTCGGCCGGGCGGTCGCCGCGATCCCCGCCCCGGTCGCCAGCGCCATGCTCGCCGGGGTGCTGCTGCCGCTCTGCACCGCGCCGGTACGGGCACTGGTCGAGGTGCCCCGGCTGGCCGGGCCGGTGGTGCTGGCCTGGCTCCTGCTGCACCGGCTCGCCCGCCGGTGGGCCGTACCCGGCGCGCTGGCCGTGGCGGCGGCGGCGATCGCGCTGACCGCGCCCGGCCCGGTCCACGCCCACCTCGCGCCGGCCGTCGCGCTGACCGCGCCGGCCTGGACGCTGCCCGCGGTGGTCGGCCTGGCGCTGCCGCTCTTCCTGGTCACCATGGCCGCGCAGAACGTGCCCGGCACCGCGGTCCTCGCCGGCTACGGCTACCGTGCCCCGCTCGGCTCGGCGCTGCGGGTCACCGGGCTGGCCAGCATGCTCGGCGCGCCGGCCGGGGGGCACGCGCTGAACCTCGCCGCCATCACCGCCGCCCTGGCCGCCGGCCCGGACGCCCACCCCGACCCGGACCGGCGCTGGATCGCCTCGGTCACCGCCGGGATCGGCATGGCGCTGCTCGGCCTCGGCGCCGGCCTGGCGACCGCGCTGGTGCTGCTCTCCCCGCCGATCCTGGTCGAGGCGGTGGCCGGGCTCGCCCTGCTCGGCGCGCTGGCCGGGGCGGTCTCGGCGGCCGTCGCCGAGCCGGCGGGCCGCGAGGCGGCGGTGGTCACCTTCGTGGTCACCGCCTCCGGGGTGAGCCTGCTCGGCGTGGGCGGGGCGTTCTGGGGCCTCGTCGCCGGCTGGCTGATGCTGCTGCTCTTCCGCCGCCGCCCGACGGCCGGGCCGACCGGGGAGCCGGCCGCTACCGTCGCCGGGCCGGCCGGGCAGCCGGCTCCGGGTGCCGCGGCCCGGGTCGGCTGATCAGGCGCTGCCCTCGACCTCGGCGCCGATCTCCATGAGCCGCAGCCGCACGCCGGGGACGTTCTCCTCGACCGTCTGCCGCAACGCCCGGGCGTGCTCCAGCGTGTCGAGGACGACCAGCGCGTGGCTGCGGTCCGGCTCGTCGCCGTCGGCCCCCCACCAGCCCCGGACGAAGCCGGGGAACTGCCGGGTCACCTCGGCCATGTGCGCGAACTGGGCGGCCCGCGCCGCCGCCTCGGCCGGCGTGCCGCCCTGCTCCCCGATCACCATCCACATGTCGCCCACGGTACGGCCTGGGTCACTCCTCCTCGGGCAGGTCGGCGGCCGGGACGGTGAGGCGTACCCCGTCGTCGCCGACGGCGGCGATCCGGTCGGCGAGCACGTAGACCGCGCCGGTGCGGGCCAGCCCGGTGGAGACCTTCAGGTAGCCGCGGCGCAGCAGCCGGGCGGCCAGGTCGGCGGGGACGTCCGGCTCCTCGGCGGCGGCGGACTCGATCAGCTCGTCCAGGCTGCTCCCCGGGTCCACCGGTGCGGACGCCTGCACGGTGACCGCGCTCGGGTCGCCGCGCTGGACGAGATCCACGGTGCCCACCTCGACGCCGGTCGAGTCGACCACCCGCATGCCGGTGGTGACCTGGGCGACGGTGTCCTGCTGCTGGCTCATGGTGGCGCGGTTCCCGGGTCGCCCGGCCGCTAAACGGGTGGGGTCCAGCCGCTCGGCGGGCGGGGGGACAGCTCACGCCAGCTGTCCGGCCCCTCCAGCAGCGCCCGGACCGTCTCCTCCGCCTCGTCCACGCTGGCGTACTCGTAGAATTGGGAGACCCCCTCGGCGCCCCCGGCGCGCTGCTCGACGTGCCAGCGGTCGCCGTCGACCCGGAGGAAGACATCCCGCCGGGCCAGCCGCCCCCATTTCCCGTTCCACCAGTGTTTGCGCTGCTCCATGCCGTGGACTCTATCGAACATGTGTTCGACATACGTCGGCCCCCGCGGGATTCCCACAGGGGCCGATCGGCTATGGGGTCAGCGCGCGGCGGGCGGCTCCTGGCGCCGGCCCAGCACGTCGTCGAGCGCGCCGCGCTGGACCGGGGTGCCGTGGTTGCCGGCGAGCAGCGCGTCCCGGATCTCGGTGAGCAGCTTGATCTCCTCGCTCGGGGCGGCCGGCGGCGGCTCCTCGCCCCGCTTGCGCCGCTCGGCGAGCTTGTTCATCGGGTAGACGACCAGGAAGTAGAGCACCGCCGCGGTGAGCAAGAAGGTGATCGCGGCGTTGATGAAGCCGGCCCAGTCCATGTAGTTGCCGTTGCCGATCTTCCACCGACCGGCCGTCAGTGCGCTCCTGCCGCCGAAGAGCTTGATCAGCGGTTCCAGGAACGACTTGGTGAACTGCGAGACCAGGCCGGTGAAGGCCGCGCCGATGACGATGCCGACCGCCAGGTCGACGACGTTGCCGCGCATGATGAAGTCTTTGAAGCCCTTGAGCATCCGCACTCCCGTGCTGTCCGATTCTGCGTCGCGGACAACCTATGCCCCGGACGGCGGTTCGAGAAAAGCACCGGCCTCGATCGCCGCCCGTGCCGGATCGCCGGCCCGGATCGCCGCCACCAGGCGGCCGTGGTCGACGTACCGCTCGGGCTGGAGGGTCTCGCCCATCGCCTGGGCCACCGTGCTGCGCAGCGCCGCGCCGACCGAGGCGTACAGCTCGGCGAGCATGGCGTTGTGCGCCGCGGCCACCACCGCGCTGTGCAGCGCGGCGTCGGCCTCGACGAACTCGTCCACCCGGCCGGAGCGCCAGGCGGCCTCCCGGGCGGCGAGCGCGCCGTCGAGCGCGGCCAGGTCCCCGGGGGTACGCCGCAGCGCGGCGAGCCGGGCCGCCTCCACCTCGAAGGCGCGCCGGACCTCGATGACCTCGGTCATCCGGTCGTCGGTGAGTCGGCGGGCCACCACCGGGGCCAGCTCGTCGGTGGAGACCACGTACGTCCCGGAGCCCTGCCGGCACTCCAGCACCCCGGCGTGGACCAGCGCCCGGACCGCCTCGCGGACCGTGTTGCGCCCCACGCCGAGCGCCGCGACGAGCTGCGGCTCGGTCGGGATCCGCCCGCCCACCGGCCACTCGCCACCGAGGATGCGGGCCCGGAGCTGCTCGATCGTCTGCCGCACCCGGTGCCCACGCGGCGGCACGGCGACGGAATCGACGGCGGGTGTCACCGGTTACACCTCCTGCCGAAATTCATCCCATGATTGTAGGTTCGAGGTCATGACCCCGCCAACCGCGCGCACCGCGGCGCCCGCCGGCGCGCCGACCACCGACGTGACACCCGGCCCGGCCCCCGCCGCCGCCCCGGCGCCCCCGGCCACGCCGGCCCGCGGCGGCCTGCTGGTGCTGGTCGGGATGCTGCTCGTCGCGGTCAACCTGCGGACCGCCGTCACCAGCCTCGGCGCCCTGCTCGACGAGATCCGGGGCGGGCTGGGGCTCTCCGGCACCACCGCCGGCCTGGTCACCACGCTGCCCACCATCGCCTTCGCCGGGCTCGGCGCGCTCACCCCGTGGCTGGTCCGCCGCTGGCCGGCCGCCCGGGTGCTGGTGCTGGCGATGCTGGCCCTCACCACCGGCCAGGTGCTCCGGGTGGTCACCGACTCGACCGTGGTCTTCGTGCTCACCAGCGCGCTCGCCCTGTCCGGCATCGCGGTGGCGAACATCCTGCTGCCGATGCTGGTCAAGCAGCACTTCCCGCACCGCACCGGGCTGGTCACCGGGGCGTACACGATGGCGCTGACCGTCGGCACGACGGTGGCCGCCGCCTCGGCGGTGCCGGTGGCGCACGCGTTCGGCTCCTGGCGCGCCGGGCTCGGTGTCTGGGCCGGGCTGGCCGCCCTGGCCGTACTCCCGTGGGTGCCGCTGGCGCTGCGCGACCGCCGGGCCCGGCGGGCGGCGACCCCGGTGGCGGCCGTCGCCACCCCGGCCCGGATCCGGCCCGGGCGGACCCGGCTCGGCTGGGCCATGGCGATCTACTTCGGCGCGCAGTCGCTGAGCGGGTACGCGATCATGGGCTGGCTGGCCCAGCTCTTCCGGGACGCCGGCTACTCCGCGCAGACCGCCGGGCTGCTGCTGGCCGGGGTGACCGCGCTCGGCGTGCCGGTGGCGCTGGCCATGCCGACCGTCGCCGGCCGGCTGCGTACCCTGCGGCCGCTGGTGCTCGGGCTGACCGCCTTCTCCACGGCCGCCTACCTGGGCCTCGCCCTCGCCCCGCACGGCCCGGCACCGTTCTGGGTGCTGCTGCTCGCCCTCGGCCAGGGCGCGTTCCCGCTGATCCTGACCACCATCGGGCTGCGCGCCCGGACCGCCGAGGGCACCGTGGCGCTCTCCGCGTTCGCGCAGAGCACCGGCTACCTGATCGCGGCGCTCGGCCCGCTGCTGGTCGGCATCCTCTACGAGGCGACCGGCGGGTGGACCGCGCCGCTCGGCTTCCTGCTGGCGGCGCTCGCCGTGCAGACGACGGCGGGCCTGGCGATCGCCCGCCCCCGACACATCGAGGACGAGCGCTGAGCGGCGACGGTCAGGAGGAGGCGGGGGTCGGGTCGCCCGCGACCGCCTGCTCCACCGTCGGGTACGTGTGCAGCACCTCGACCAGCCCGCTGACCTCGAGGATGCGCAGCACCCCGCGCTGCGGGGCGGCCAGCCGGACCACGCCGCCGACCTCGTCGCAGCTGTTCTTGGCGCGGACGAAGACCGACAGCCCGGTGGAGTCGCAGAACGAGACATCCGCCAGGTCGAAGACGAGCCGGCTGCGGCCCTTGTCCAGCAGATCCGTGATCTGGTCCTGCAACTGCGGTGCCGTCGCCATGTCCAGCTCGCCCGCGACCGACACGACGACCACGTCGCCGCGCTGTTCCGTGTGCACCGTCAGGGACATTCGTCGACCTCCTGTGTTCGGTGGAACGGTATCCCACGAAGCCCGGGATACGCAGAACGGGAGCCGACCAGGTTGCGCCGATCATTTCTTTGCCGCGCGACAAGTAGTCCCGCAGGCCCCGGTGATAGAGTCCGCCCCGTTCAATGTTCAGGGAGGTCACCATGGCGATGAGCGCCGAACAGAGTGGTCGGCTCGCCCGCCTGCTGAGTGAGCACACCGACCGGCTGACCGAGCGCTGGACGGAGATCGTCGCCGCCTCGCTGCGCGGCCGACTCAGCCAGGCCGAGCTGGCCCGACAGGTGCGCGAACTGCACCGGAGCATGATCGACGCCGGCCGGAACGGCATCGCCGACCTCGCCGACGAGCACGGCGGCGAGCTGCGCGCCGTGCTGGCCGAGCTGTCCACCAACCGGGCCCGGCAGGGCTTCAGCGCCAGCGAGACCGCGATCAGCGTGTTCGCGGTCAAGGACGCCCTGCTGGAGCTGATGGAGGAGAACAAGGACGGCGACACCCTCCGGGACTTCGTGGCCTTCTCCGCCCTGATCGACCAGATGGGGCTCTTCACCTTCGAGAGCTTCGTCCGTACCCGTGAGGGCCTCATCGCCGACCAGGCGGAGCAGCTGCTGGAGCTCTCCACGCCGGTGGTGAAGCTGTGGGAGGGCGTGGTCGCGGTCCCGCTGGTCGGCACCCTCGACTCGGCCCGCGCCCAGGTGGTGATGGAGCGGCTGCTGCAGACCCTGGTCGACACCGGCTCGCCGTACGCGATCATCGACATCACCGGCGTGCCGGCGGTGGACACCCAGGTCGCCCAGCACATCCTCAAGACGGTGGTGGCCGCCCGGCTGATGGGCGCCGACTGCATCATCTCCGGCATCCGGCCGCAGATCGCGCAGACCATCGTCGCCCTCGGCATCGAGTTCGGGGACATCGCGACCAAGGCGAGCCTCGCCGACGCGCTGCGCCACGTGCTGCGGCTGACCGGGGTCGAGACCACCGCGCGCCGGCCGCGCCGGGAGCCCTGATGGAGCGGGTGCCGATCCTCAAGATCGGTGACATCCTGCTGGTCTCGATCCAGGTCGACATGTCCGACCAGACGGCGATCCAGCTCCAGGAGGACCTGGCCGAGCGGATCGTCGCCACCGGCTGCCACGGCGTCATCATCGACATCACGGCGCTGGACATCGTCGACTCGTTCGTCGGCCGGATGCTCTCCACCATCGCCTCCATCTCCAAGGTGCTGGACGCCGAGACGGTCGTGGTGGGGATGCGTCCCGCCGTGGCGATCACCCTGGTCGAGCTGGGGTTGTCGCTCAACGGCATCCGGACCGCGCTGAACGTCGAGCGGGGCATGGAACTGGTCGCGGCCAGCCGTGCCGACGAGTGGGACGTGCTCGACGGCGACGAGGACGCCGAGACGACGGCCACGCCATGACCGCTGTCGACCTGGGGGTGCCGGACGTCCAGGCGATCCGCAGTGACGAGGACGTGGTCCGGGTGCGGCAGCTGGTGCGTACCGCGGCGGTCGCCGCCAAGCTCTCCCTGGTCGACCAGACCAAGCTGGTCACGGCCGCGAGCGAGCTGGCCCGCAACACGCTGATCTACGGCGGTGGCGGCACCGCCGAGGTCACCTCGGTCGAGGACGGCCGCCGGCGCGGGGTGCGGATCGTCTTCGCCGACGACGGGCCGGGCATCGCCGACCTCGACCAGGCGTTCACCGACGGCTTCACCACCGGCGGCGGGCTGGGCCTCGGGCTCAGCGGGGCCCGCCGGCTGGTGGACGACTTCGACATCTGGACCACCGTCGGCGAGGGCACCCGGATCACCGTCACCAAGTGGTCCCGATGACCGGCGACGTGGTCGACGACCACGGACTCTGGTTCCGGGTGGAGAACGGCAGCACGGCCAGCGCGGCCCGGCGCGCCGCCGAACGCCTCGGCCGGCAGGTGGAGCTGCCCGAGCAGCGCGTCGCCGACCTGGCCATCATCACCGCCGAGCTGACCAGCAACCTGGTCAAGCACGCCCAGGAGGGCAACCTGCTGCTGCGGCCGGTGCGCCGGGCCGGCCGGGCCGGCGTCGAGCTGGTGGCGGTCGACACCGGGCCCGGCATGGCCGACCTCGCCCAGTCCGCCCGGGACGGGCACTCCACCACCGGCACGCTCGGCATCGGTCTGGGCGCCATCACCCGGCAGGCGAGCTGGTTCGACGGCTACTCGCTGCCCGGCCGGGGCACCGCGCTGGCCGTGCAGGTCTGGTCGGGACCGCCCCCCGCCACGGACTGGGCCGCCGCGCTGACCCGGCCGATCACCGGCGAGCAGCTCAGCGGCGACGGGTACGCGGTCCGGGTCGCCGACGGCCGCCGGCAGGTGCTGGTCTGCGACGGGCTGGGACACGGCCCGCTGGCCGCCGCCGCCAGCGGTGCCGCGGTCGCCGCCTTCCGGTCCGCGCCCGCCGGGCCGCCGGCCGCCGTGGTGCAGCAGCTGCACCGCTCCATGTCGCACACCCGGGGCGCGGCGCTCGCCGTCGCCGAACCGGATCCCGCGTCAGGCTTGCTCCGGTACGCCGGGCTCGGCAACATCGCAGCCATGATCCTGGTGGCGGGCGAGCGGCGGCGAGGTCTCGTCTCGTTGCCCGGCATCGCCGGGCACCAGCGCCCCCTGGTGCGCGAGTACGAGTACCCGTTCCCGCCGGGTGCGACCCTGGTGATGCAGAGCGACGGCGTGGTGGACCGCTGGGACCTGGCCGACTACCCCGGCCTGGCCGACCGCGCGCCGCTGCTGACCGCCGCCGTCCTGCTCCGCGACGCCGGCATCCGGCGGGACGACGCCTGCGTCCTGGTGGCCCGGGCGGAGCCGTGACCCGCCCGTCCGCCACCGACCCGCTGCTGCAGATGGCGCTGCGGGTGGAACACGACATCTTCCTGGTCCGCCAGCGGGGTCGGGAGGTGGCCGCCGCCGTCGGGCTGGAGCACCAGGACCAGGTACGCCTGGCCACCGCGCTGAGCGAGGTGGCCCGGGACCTGTTGCAGACCGTCGACGGCGCGGACGTCACCTTCGCGGTCGACCACGACGCCCGCACCGGCCGGCAGCTGCTCCGGGTCGACCTGGCCCCGACCCGCCCGCTGCCCGGCGGCCGGTACGAGCCACGGTCCGGCGCGGTGGCCCGGCTGGTGGACATGCTGGGCGTGACCGGTCACGGGGGCGATACGGTCGTGAGGATGTCCCGACGTCTCCCGGCCCACGCGCCGGCGCTGACACCGGAGCGCCTCGCCGAGCTCCGCGCCGAGCTGGCCAGCAACGCTCCGGGCACCGCCCTGGACGAGTTGGCGGCGCAGAACGCCCAGCTCATCAATGCCCTCGACGAGGTACGCAGCCAGCGCGACGAGCTGGCGGTGCTCAACGCCGAGCTGCAGGAGACCAACCACGGCGTGATGGCGCTCTACAACCAGCTCACCGAGGAGCTGGAGGAGACCAACCGCGGCGTCGTGGCGCTCTACGCCGAGCTGGACGAGAAGTCCGCGCAGCTCCGCGCGGCCAGCGAGTCGAAGAGCCGGTTCCTGGCCAACGTCAGCCACGAGCTGCGCGCCCCGGTCACCGCGATCATCGGGCTGGCCCGGCTGCTCGCCGACTCCGCGTCCGACCCGCTCACCGCCGAGCAGGCCCGGCAGGTGGGGCTGATCCGGTCCTCCGCGGCCGACCTGCTCTCCCTCGTCAACGAGCTGCTCGACCTGGCCAAGGCCGAGTCGGGCCGGCTCGAGCCGAACTGGACCGAGGTGGACCTGCACGGTGTCTTCGGCCAGCTCCGCGGCACGCTGCGGGCGCTGTCCAACCGGCCCGAGGTGGAGCTGGTGGTGGAGGAACCGCCCGCCCCGGCGACGGTCCGCTCGGACGAGGTGCTGCTCGCCCAGGTGCTGCGCAACCTGCTGCACAACGGCTTGAAGTTCACCGAGCGGGGCGAGGTGCGGCTGCGGGCCGAGCGGCAGGACGACCGCTGGTCGTTGTCGGTCAGCGACACCGGCGTGGGCATCCCCCCGGAGCTGCACGAACGGGTCTTCGAGGAGTTCTACCAGGTGCCGGGGACCACCCGGGTCGGCGGCACCGGGCTCGGCCTGCCGTACGCGCGACGGCTGGTCACGCTGCTCGGCGGGACGCTGGAACTGACCAGCGAACCCGGCCGGGGCAGCGTCTTCACGGTCGTCCTTCCCGCGGGCGGAGTGTGACGGTGGAGGGCGGGCCGGCGACCGTGCTGGTGGTCGACGACAGTCGGCCCAAGCGGTACCTGCTGGTGAGCTGGCTGACCCGGGCCGGCTTCGCGACCATCGAGGCGGAGAACGGCGCCGAGGCGCTGGACCGGGTGGAGAAGGACCGGGTCGACCTGGTGGTGCTCGACGTGCGGCTGCCCGACGTGAGCGGGTTCGAGGTCTGCGAGCAGATCAAGGTGGCCCATCCGGCGATCCCGGTCATCCACGTCTCGGCGCACGCGGTCGACGTGGTGGACCGGGCCCAGGGGCTGACCCGGGGGGCGGACGCCTACCTGGCCGAGCCGATCGAGCCGGAGGAGCTGGTCGCCACCGCGCACGCGGTGCTCCGCTACTACCAGGCCCGGCAGCGCGCCGAGCAGCTCGCCGAGCGGCTGGCCGCGCTGGCCGACGCCACCGTGGAGATGCACGCCGCGTCCAACTTCGTCCGGCTGCTGGAGGCCGCGTCGGCCGGCGCCGCGCGGATCTTCCGGAGCCCCGCGGCGGTGATCGCCGAGACCTTCGACGGGGACTGCCTGGCCGGGGTGGCCGCCGGACCGGACGCCCCGGCGGGCGTGGTGCCGTGGACGGTGGACGACGCCGGGGTGCCGATCGGGACCACGGTCCGGGTCGACGAGCCGGGCAACTGGGAACGGGTCGACTGGCCGGCCGGCGACACGGTCACCGTGGCCGCCGCCCGGTTGCGCGAGGACCGGGCCCCGCTCTACGTGGTGGTGCCGACCGCCACCCAGACCGTCCGTACCCCCGTGCTGGTGCAGCTCGCCCAGGCCATCGCCTCGGCGGTGGAGGCGCAGCGCTCCTTCGACGAGGAGCATCGGATCGCGGTGACCCTCCAGCGCAGCCTGCTGCCCCGCCGGCTGCCCGAGATCGCCGGCCTCGACCTGGCCGTCCGCTACGAGCCGGCGAGCGCCCGCACCGAGGTGGGCGGCGACTTCTACGAGCTGGTGATGCTGGACGGGCACCTGCTGATGGCGGTCGGCGACGTGGCGGGCCACTCCCTGCACGCCGCCACCGTGATGGCCGAGCTGCGGCACGCGGTGCGGGCGTACGCGGTGGAGGGGCACCAGCCCGGGGTGATCCTGGACCGGGTCAACGAGCTGATGCGTACCCTGCTCCCCAACGAGCAGGCCACCCTCTGCCTGCTGCTGCTGCACCCGGGCAGCGGGCTGGTCCGGCTGGCCAGCGCCGGACACCTGCCGGCCCTGATCAGCCGGGACGGGCGGGTGGAGTTCGTGCAGCACAGCGCGCCGCTGCTCGGGGTGCGCGCGCCCCGCCCGCCGGACCTGGAGTTCGTCCTGCCGGCCGGGTCCACGCTGGTGCTCTACACCGACGGCTTGATCGAGCGCCGGGACGCCACCATCGACGACGGGCTGGCCGCGCTGGCCGTGGTCGCCACCCGGGTCGACGACGACCTGGACCGGTTCTGCGAGCGGCTGCTGGTGGAGCTGGCCCCGACGGAGATCCACGACGACGTCGCGGTGGTCGCGGTCCGCCGGCGCTGACCGGCCGGTCACCGCGCGGCGCTGACCGTCGCTGCGGCGGCACGCGATGGCCGGCTGGTCACCCGCCGCGCGACGCGGCCAGCGAGCGGGCGTACGCGGCCGGGGAGACGCCGGCCACCGCGGTGAACTCGCGGACCAGGTGGGCCTGGTCGGCGTACCCGAGGTCGGCGGCGACCCGCGCCCAGTCCAGCGGACCGGCGGCGGCCTGCTCGATCGCCTCCTGGAGGCGGTACCGCCGGATCACCCACTTCGGACCGACCCCGACGTGGTCGAGGAAAATCCGCTGGAGCCGCCGGGTGGAGACGCCGTGCCGGCGGGCGAAGTCGGCCACCCGCAGGACGCTCCGGTCGCGGCGGATCTCCTCGACCAGTGCGGTGGCCTCGGCGGCGACCGGGTCCGGTGCCGGCCGTCCGGCGGTGAGCAGGTCGTCCAGCCGCCGGCAGCGCTGGTCGTCGGTGCCGGGACAGACCGGCGTGGTGGCGAACAGCTCGGGCGCCGGGCCGCCGGCCAGCGGGCGGCGCCGCCCGGTCAGCTCGGCCACCGACCGGCGCCAGAAGGGGCGGAAGCCGCCCGGGCGGAACTGCACCCCGGTGACCCGGCCGGTCCCGCGCAGGGTGATGGTGAACAGGCCGATGTCCACCCCGGCGATCTCACCGGTCTCGACGCCGTCGGCACCGGCCTGGAAGACCAGGTTGACCGCCGGGTGCGGCACCAGCCGCTGGTCGAACGGCGTGGTCAGTTCCCAGTCGATGAGCCAGTAGTGCTCGACGTACGGGCGCAGCGCCGGGTCCGGCAGCCGGCGGCGGAAGTGCACCCGTCGCCGCAGCCGGTCGGGGTCGAGGATGCCCCGGCTGTCCCGCCGCGGTTCGTGTCGCATTTCTTCAAGACCGCCTTCATATGCTGGTCCTATGACCACGAAGACTAGCGAGCTGCTGGCCGTCGCCGCGCCGCGGACGGTGGCGGTGGTCCGCGGCATCTCGGACGACCAGCTGGACCTGCCCACCCCGTGCCCGGACTATTCGGTCCGGGACCTGCTCGGCCACCTCTTCGACGTGCTGATCAACTTTCAGGTGCTGGCCCGGCACGGAGAGGCGGACTGGTCCGGCAAGACCGACCACCTGACCGACGGCTGGCGGGACCGTTTCGCCGCCGAGGCCGACCGTCTCGTCGAGGCGTGGTCGGATCCGGCCGCGGTGGAGGGCGTCTCCGCGGGGATGGGGCTGCCGCAGGAGACCGTCGGTGACATGGCGTTGATCGACCTCACCGTGCACGGCTGGGACCTGGCCCGGGCCACCGGGCAGCGGATCGCGGTCGACCCGGCCGTGCTGGCCGCGGGGCACGGCTTCATGGACGCGATGGGCGACACCGGCCAGCGGATGGGCGCGTTCGGCGAGCCGGTGCCGACCACGCCGGAGGCCACCGACCTGGACCGCCTGCTCGGCCGGACCGGCCGCGACCCCGCCTGGAACCGCTGACCCGCGCCGGCCCCGTCGGGGCGCCGGCACGGCCCGGCGTGACACGTTCCCCGTCCCGGGCGCTGTTGGGTCCGGGAGGCCACCACCTCCCGGACCGGCCGCCCCGGCCGGCGTGACGCGGATCAGCGGGAGAGCGGCACCATGCAGAATCAGCCCGGCAGCGCGCCGCCGGTGTTCGTCGACCGGACCGGACGCCGCCGCCGGCTCACCGTGATCGCCGGCACGGCGCTGGGCCTCGGCCTGCTCACCAGCCTCGGACTGATCCTGGCCGGGCTCTTCTTCGACTCCACGGTGCCGATCCCCGGCTGGTCGGAGACGAAGGTGCGACCGCCCGTCGAGGCCGGCGTCGACGCGCCCGACGACCCCGCCACGCGGCCCGGCCCGACCCCACGGCCGGCGACCCGCACCGCGTCCGCCGCACCGAGCCCGAGCCGGCCGGCCGCCACCCGGGCCACCGTCCCGACCGCACCGGGGCCGACGAGCAGCAACCCCGGCCGGGGCGACGAACGGCGCAACACCGCCAAGCCGAGCAGGACACCGGGCAAGCCCTGACGATGGCGAGACACGTCGCGCGGCGCGACCCGCGGGCCCACTGGATCCTCCTGCTGCTGGGCCTGATCGTCCTGCTCGCCGCCCTCAGCTTCAACGGCCTGGTCAGCCACGTCGGCGGCGGTTCCGGCCCGTCCACCGCGCCCGCCGCCCCGGCGCCCCGGCAGGCCACCACCGGCGGCCCGGTGCTCCGGCTGGACGGGCCGACACCGGCCGCCCGGCGGCTGCCCGCGCGGACCCTGGCGCTGACCTTCGACGACGGGCCGGATCCGCGGTGGACCCCGCAGATCCTCGACGTGCTGCGCCGGCACCACGCCCACGCGACGTTCTTCGTGGTCGGCGCCCGGGTCGACGAGCATCCCGAACTGGTCCGCCGGATCCTGGCCGAGGGGCACGAGCTCGGCTCGCACACCTTCACCCACGCGGACCTCGCCGGCTTGCCGGCCTGGCGGGCCCGGACCGAGCTGTCCTGGACCCGCAACGCGGTCGCCGCGGCGACCGGCCGCGAGGTGACCCTGCTCCGGCTGCCGTTCTCGTCGACCACGAACTCGCTCAGCCAGCCCCAGTACCAGGCGCTGCGGGACGCCGCCGGCACCGGCCACCTCGGGGTCCTCGCCGACCGGGACACCCGGGACTGGCAGCGGCCCGGCGCGCCGGCCATCGCCCAGGCCGCCACCCCGCCCGGCGGCGGCGGCGCCGTGGTGCTCATGCACGACGGCGGCGGGGACCGCAGCCAGACCGTGGCCGCCCTGGACCAGTTGCTGCCCCGGCTGTCCCGCTCCGGCTACCGGTTCACCACCGTGTCGGAGGGGATCGGCGCGCCCGGGTCGACGGTGCCGGCCGGCCTCGGGTCCCGGCTGAGCGGGACCGCGCTGCGCTGGGCGCAGGCCGGGGCCGGCGGGCTGGCCTCGACGATGAACCTGCTGCTCGGGGTGGCGCTCGTGCTCGGCGTGGCGCGGCTCGCCGTCCAGGTGGCCTGCGCCCGGCGGCACGTCCGGCGGGTCCGCCGGCCCCGCCGCGGGCCCGAGGTCACCGCGCCGGTCTCGGTGATCGTGCCCGCCTACAACGAGGCGGCGAACATCGCGGCCACCGTGCGGTCCCTGGTCGCCAGCGCCTACCCGGCGCTGGAGGTGGTCGTGGTCGACGACGGGTCCACCGACGGCACCGCCGACATCGTCGAGCGGCTGGGGCTGCGCGGGGTACGGGTCATCCGGCAGGCCAACGCGGGCAAGCCGGCCGCGCTGAACACCGGCATCCGGGCCGCCCGCGCCAACCTGCTGGTGCTCGTCGACGGGGACACCGTCTTCCAGCCGGACACCGTGTACCGGCTGGTCCAGGGCTTCGCCGACCCGACGGTGGGGGCGATCAGCGGCAACACCAAGGTGGCCAACCGGCGCCGGCTGCTCGGGCGCTGGCAGCACCTGGAGTACGTGATCGGCTTCAACCTCGACCGCCGGATGTACGACGTGCTGGAGTGCATGCCCACCATCCCCGGCGCGATCGGCGCGTTCCGCCGCGAGGTGCTGCTCGCGGTCGGGGGCGTACCGGCCGACACCCTGGCCGAGGACACCGACCTGACCATGAAGGTGCTCCGGGCCGGCTGGCGGGTGAGCTACGAGGAGCGCGCGATCGCCTGGACCGAGGTGCCGGCGTCGCTGCGTCAGCTCTGGCGGCAGCGCTACCGCTGGTGCTACGGCACGCTGCAGGCGATGTGGAAGCACCGGCACGCCCTGCGCGAGCCGGGCGCCGGCGGGAAGCTGGGCCGGCGCGGCCTGCCGTACCTGACCGTCTTCCAGATCGTGCTGCCGCTGACCGCACCGGCGGTGGACGTCTTCGCCCTCTACGGGCTGCTCTTCCTGCCCTGGTCCACGCTGGCGGTGGCCTGGCTGGGGCTGCTCCTGCTCCAGGCCGGCACCGCCGCGTACGCGCTGCGGCTGGACCGGGAGCGGTTCGGTCCGCTCTGGGCCCTGCCGTTGCAGCAGCTCGTCTACCGCCAGGTGATGTATCTGGTGGTGGTGCAGTCGGTGGTGACGGCGGTGATCGGCAACCGGCTGCGCTGGCAGCGGATGGTCCGCACCGGCGAGGCGGCCGCGCTCGCCGGGCTGCGCGGCGGCGCCCCGGTCAACACCGCTGGTCGAGGCGGACGCCCGTACTGACCGTCGAGGTCCGGGTCAGCGGGTGCCGAGGAGCCCGGCGGACCAGGAGACGACCAGGCCGATCACGGCCGAGCAGCAGCAGACCAGCAGGGCGGCCGCCACCACCGCGACGATCACCCAGGCCGGCCCGCGCCGGGCCGCGCCCGGCGGGCGTACGTCCTGCTGGTCCTCGGTCATCGGGGGCAGTCTAGGTGCCGGGTCGGCGCGGGCGTGCCGCCGGCGCGGACCGGCTCGGGGTTCCCGTCGGGGCCGGCGCGCGGGCGACGGCGGTCCGGGCGCCGAGGCAGGATGGGGCGATGGAGCTGGTCTCGATCGCCGACGTCCGGGCCGCCGCCGCCGACATCGCGGGCACGGCGGTGCGTACCCCGCTGTTGCCGGCGCTCTGGGACGACGGGCTGTGGCTCAAGCCGGAGAGCCTGCAACCGGTGGGGTCGTTCAAGCTGCGCGGGGCGGCGCACGCGGTGGCCCGGCTGGACCCGGCCGCCCGGGCCCGGGGCGTGGTGACGCACTCCTCCGGCAACCACGGCCAGGCGCTGGCGTACGCGGCCCGGCGGGCCGGCGTGCCGTGCACGGTGGTGGTGCCGGAGGGCGCGCCGCGCGTCAAGGTGGCGCGGATCCGGGCGCTCGGCGCGGACGTGCGGCTGGTCCCGCCGGCCCGCCGGGTCGACGAGGCGGAACGGATCGCCGCCGGCAGCGGTGCCGCGCTGGTGCCGCCATTCGACCATCCGTGGATCATCGCCGGGCAGGGCACCATCGGCCTGGAGATCGTCGCCGACCTGCCCGACGTGGCGGTGGTGCTGGTGCCGGTGGGCGGCGGCGGGCTCTCCTCGGGGGTGGCCACCGCGATCAAGGCGCTGCGGCCGGCCGCCGCGGTCGTCGGGGTGGAGCCGCTGCTCGCCGCCGACGCCCGGGACTCCCTGTCCGCCGGTGAGCTGGTGGTCTGGGAGGTCGAGCGGACCTACCGGACCTGCGCGGACGGGCTGCGCACCAACCTGTCCGAGCTGACCCTCGCCCACCTGCGGGAGCGGCTGGACGGCATCGTCACGGTGACCGAGGACGAGATCCGCGCCGCAACCGGCCGGCTGGTCCGGGACGCGCGGCTGGTGGCCGAGCCGAGCGGCGCCGTGGCGCTGGCGGCGCGGCTGTTCCACCGGGACGAGTTGCCGCCGGGACCGACCGTCGCGGTGGTCACCGGCGGCAACGTCGACCCGGCCGTGCTGGCCGCGGTGCTCGGCTCCGGCGGGTAGCCGCAGCTCCCGCTGTTCACCCGGCCTCGCGTCAGGCGCGGCCGAGCCGGTCGAGGATCCAGGCGTTGACGAACGCCTCCTCCCGCCAGGCGTCGTAGCGGCCGCTGGGACCGCCGTGCCCGGCGCCCATCTCGGTCTTCAGCAGGTAGTCGCCGTCCGGGGCGACGCTGCGCAGCCGGGCGATCCACTTGGCCGGCTCGTGGTAGAGCACCCGGGTGTCGTTCAGGCTGGTCACCGCGAGGATGGCCGGGTACCGGACCGCCGCCACGTTCTCGTACGGCGTGTACGACTTCATGTACGCGTACACCTCGGGGTCGTCGAGCGGGTTGCCCCACTCCTCCCACTCGGTGACGGTGAGCGGCAGCGACGGGTCGAGGATCGAGGTGAGCGCGTCCACGAACGGCACCTGCGCGACGATCCCGGTGAACGCGTCCGGCGCCAGGTTGGCGACCGCGCCCATCAGCAGGCCGCCGGCCGAGGCGCCCCGGGCGACCAGCCGGTCGGCGCCGGTCCAGCCGGCCTTGACCAGGTGCCGGGCGCAGGCCACGAAGTCGGTGAAGGTGTTCTTCTTGGCCAGCAGCTTGCCCTCGTCGTACCAGCGCCGGCCCAGCTCGCCGCCGCCGCGGATGTGCGCCACCGCGAAGACCACGCCCCGGTCCAGCAGGCTGAGCCGGGCGATGGAGAACCACGGATCCATGCTGGCCTCGTACGACCCGTAGCCGTAGATGACGGCGGGGGCGGAGCCGTCGCGCGGGGTGTCCTTGCGGCAGACCAGCGAGATGGGTACCCGGGTGCCGTCGTCGGCCACCGCCCAGTCCCGGTGCTGCTCGTAGTCGGCCGGGTCGTACGCCCGCCCGTCCGGCCCGGGCCGGACCGGCTTCTGCTTGCGCAGCACCATCTGCCGGGTCACCAGGTCGTAGTCGTAGACCGAGTCCGGGGTGACCAGGGAGGTGTAGCGCAGCCGCACCTCGCTGGTGCGGTACTCCGGGTTGGCGTCCAGCCCGACGCTGTAGAGCGGCTCGGGGAAGTCGATGTCGTACGGGTCGGCGCCGCCCACCGGCAGCACCCGCAGCCCGGTCAGCCCGTTGCTGCGCAGCGAGACGACCAGGTGGTTCTCGAACGCGTCGACGGACTCCAGCCGGGTGCCCGGGGTGTGCGGGATCAGCGGGGTCCAGTCGCCCGGCACGTCGGCCGAGGTGAACGCCAGCGCGAAGTCCTCGGCGCCGTCGTTGTGCAGGATCAGGAACCGGTGGCCGTGGTGCTCGACCGCGTACTCGACGCCCTGCCGGCGGGGGGCCACGACGGCCGGCTCGCCGGTGGGGTTGCCGGCCGGGATCACCCGTACCTCGCTGGTGATCTTGCTGTGGATGTCGATGACGACGAACCGTTCGGAGCGGGTCAGCTCGACGCCCACCCAGAACCGCTCGTCGTCCTCCTGGTGGACCACCACGTCCTCGCTCGACGGGGTGCCCACCGCGTGCCGCCAGACCCGGTTGGGCCGCCACGCGTCGTCCACGGTGACGTAGAACAGCGTGGAGGCGTCGGTGGACCAGGCGGTGCCGTAGAAGGTGTCCGGGATCTCGTCGGGCAGCACCTCGCCGGTGCTCAGGTCCTTGATCCGCAGGGTGAACCGCTCGTCGCCGGCGTGGTCGGTCGAGTACGCCAGCCACCGCCCGTCGGGGCTGACGTCGAAGGCGCCGAGGGCGAAGAAGTCGTGCCCCTCGGCGAGCTGGTTGCCGTCGAGCAGCACCTCCTCGCCGTCGAGGGGCGCGCCGTCGGCGCTGATCGGCGGGACCTGCTCGCCGTCCCGGACCGCGCGGCGGCAGTGCACGCCGTACTGCTGGCCCTCGACCGTGCGGGTGTAGTACCAGTACCCGTCCTTGCGGGTGGGCACGGAGAGGTCGGTCTCCTGGGTCCGCCGCCGGGTCTCCTCGAACAGCTGCCCGCGCAGCCCTTCGAGGTGCGCGGTGCGCGCCTCGGTGTACGCGTTCTCCGCGGTCAGGTAGGCGATCGTCGCCGGGTCGTCCTTGGCGGCCAGCCAGGCGTACTCGTCGACGACGGTGTCGCCGTGGTGGGTGCGCTCGCTGGGGACGCGCTTGGCGACGGGTGCGGGCGACGGCTCGGAGGTCTCGGTGGTCACGGCGTCACGTTACCGGCCGGCGGTGCCGGAACCGGGACGCCCGAACCGAAGTGCTTGCGCGACTGGTTCTGGACCACGTCACGCCGGGCCCTCGGGGGCCGCGTCGGCAATCCGCTACCGGCGCTTTCGAACATGTGTACGATAACCGCCATGGCGGCTGCAACGAGTTCGACCGATCGACCCGGAGCCCTCGAGATAACCCGACGACTGACGGAGATCTGTGGCCCGCCGTTCGCCCGCTTCGCCGGCGCGGCGGACGAGGTGGCCGGCCGGACGGCCCGCTGGGTGGCGGTGCCGGGTGGCCCGCACGCCGCCGCCGAGGTGCTGCGGCTGGCCGCGGCGCACGGCCTGACCGTGGTGCCCCGGGGTGCCGGCACCAAGATCGATTGGGGTGCCGCGCCCGAGCAGGTCGACATCATGCTCGACACCGGCCGGCTCGCCGGGGTCTGGCACCAGCCGCAGGGCTCGGCGCTGGCCGAGGTGGGTGCCGGGACCCCGCTGCGAGCGGTGCAGGCGGCCCTGGAGCGCACCGGCCGCCGGTTGCCCGTCGACGCGCCCTCGCCGGGGGCGACCCTGGGTGGGGTGCTCGCCGCCGACGAGGCGGGCCCGCTCCGGCACCGGCACGGGACCCCGTGCGCCCAGCTCGTCGGCGTGCGCTACCTGGACGCCGAGGGGGAGCTGGTCAGCCTGGGCGAGGCGGGCACCGAGCTGCTGGGCCGGGCGGCGCCGTCCGGCGGCGGCCCGACGCACCCCGGCCCGCGGCACCCGGGCACGACGCGTGCCGCGGGGACGCACGCTGGCGGGACGTGCCGCGGCGGCACGTGTCCCGGCGGGACGGATGCCGGCACGGCGCACCTCGGCGCGGCCGCTCTCTTCGGTGGCGGCGACCTGCCGGGGCTGGACGTGGCGCGGCTGCTCTGCGGGTCGCAGGGCGGCCTCGGCGTGCTGATCTCGGCGACCCTGCGGGTCCAGGCGGTGCCGGCCAGCCGGATCTGGGTGTCCCGCCCGGTCTGGACGCCGCTCGAGGTGCACGACCTGGTCCGTGCGGTGCTCGGCGCCGGGCTGGATCCGGCCGCCGTCGAGTTGGACCTGCCCGTACCGGTGCCGCTGCCGCGCCGCCGGGTCAGCCCGTTCCATCCTTCCGTGGTCGGGCGCCCCGACCACCCGGCGCTGACCGGGCGGTCGGGCCGGCCGGCCGCGGCGGGCAGCCTCGTGGTGCTCCTCGAGGGCGGTCCGGCGCACGTCGCGGAGCGCACCGACCGGCTGGTCGAGGTGCTCGGCGACGAGGCGGTGGCCAGTCACTCCGCGCCCGAGTGGTGGGGGCGGTACCCGTTCGCCCCCGGCGACACCGCCCTGCGCATCGAGGTGCCCATCAACGACCTGCACGCGGCCGTCTACGCGTTGCGGGACGCGGCCGGTGGGCCGGTGCCCGTCCGGGGTTCCGCCGGGGTCGGCACGGTGCACGCCGCGCTGCCCGGTTCGCTGCCGCCGGAGCGGGTGGCCTCGATCCTCGCCGCCGTCCGCGAGGTCCTGCTGGCCCGGCAGGGCCGGTGCGTGGTGGTCGCCGCGCCCGGGCCGGTGCGCCGCACGGTGGACCTGTGGGGCGAGGTGCCGGCCCTGTCCCGACTCCGCGCCGCCAAGGCCCACCTGGACCCCGGCCACCGCCTGGCCCCCGGCCGCCTCCCCGGCGGCCTCTGACCCCCCCCGGCCGTCCCCGGCGGCCTCTGACCTCCCGGCCGTCTCTCCCCGGCGGCCGCCTGAGGCGGGGTCAGAGGGCGTCGTTGCGGAGGGCGAGGATGGCGATGTCGTCGCGGGGTGGTTCGACCGAGAAGCCGATCGCGGTGGCGCGCAGCCGGGCGGCGATCACGTCGGCGGAGTAGCCGGCCAGCGGGGCGGCGGACTCGCGCAGCCGGTCGACGCCGAAGAGCTCCCGGCCGCGGCGGCGCTCGGTGACCCCGTCGGTGTAGAAGATCAGCGTGTCGCCCGGACCGAGGGGGATCTCGGCGGTCGGGGTGGCGATCGTGTCGAGCAGGCCGAGCGCGGTGCCGCCGGTGCCGACGAAGGCGGCCCCGCCCGCCGAGCGCAGCAGCACCGGCCGGTCGTGGCCGGCGAGGTGCAGCGACACGTCGAGCTGCCGACCCTCGCCGGGCCCGACCGCGGCCAGGGCGAGGGTGCAGTACCGGCCACCGCCCCGCTCGACCAACGTCTCGTTGAGCCGGCTCAGCACCTCCGGCAGCGGCTTGCCGTCCCCGACCAGCACCCGGATCACGTCCCGGACCAGGCCGGTCACCGCGGCCGCCTGCACGCCCTTGCCCGACACGTCGCCGATCACCACCAGCCAGCGGCCGTCGGGCAGCGGCACCACGTCGTAGAAGTCGCCGCCCACGTCGGCGTCGTCGCCGGTCGGCACGTACTCGGCGGCGAAGCCGATGCCCTCGACCACCGGCAGCACCGGGGGCAGCAGCGACTGCTGGAGGGTCTGCGCGACCCGGCGCCGTTCGGCGTGGATGCGGGCGTTCTCGATGGCGAGGGCGGCCCGCCGGGCCACGTCCTCCAGCACCGAGACCTCGTCCGCGTCGTGCCGGTGCCGCTGGTGCCGGCCGACGGCCAGGGTGCCGAGCCGCTGCCCACGGGCGATCAGCGGTACGGCGAACCCCTCCATCGGCCCGCTCAGCGGGGCCTGCGCCGCGCTGCGGGACGCCTCCCGCAGCCGGGCCTGGATCGAGTCCGGGCCGGTCTCCCGGAGCACCCGGTGCAGCTGCGGCAGCATCGTCTCGTCGGCGTGACTGGCGGCGGCGAGGCGCAGCCGGCCCCACTCGTCGGTGGTGTGCACGGCGCACCACTGGCCCAGCCGGGGCACCACGAGCTGCGGGATGAGCGCCATGGTCAGCTCGACGTCCAGGGACTGGGCGAGCAGTTCGCTCGCCTCGGCGAGGAAGGTCAGCCAGGCCGAGCGGCGGATGTCCGCCCGGCGCAGCCGGTCGTTCTCCAGGTGCAGCGAGAGCCGTTCGGCGGCCAGCACGGCCAGCGGCCGGGCGTACGCCGACGGCGCCGCGTCCAGCTCCAGCTCACCGGCGTACGGGCGGTGCACGGCGAGCGGCACCCGGAGCAGGTCGCTGTCCTCCCGGGGCGGCCGGCCGTACCGGGCGAGCACCTGGTCGCCCTGCCCCTCGCCCCGGTCCAGCCGGATCACGCCACCGGCCGCGCCGACCATCTCGGCCAGCCGGGCCAGCAGGTCGGCGGCGAACTCGGGCAGCGGGTCGTCCGCGTACGGATCGGGGTTGATCTCCATCAGCTCGCTCATCGCGGCGGCGCTCGGGACGCTCCCCCCGATGCCGTCGGCGGCGGTGACCGGTGTCCGGGTCTCGGCGGCGGCCGGCCGGGCGGACGCCGTGCCGGGCCGGTCGAGCCGGAACCAGACGCCCTTGCCGGTGGGCAGGTACGTGGTGCCCCACCGGCTGGCGAAGTGGTCGACCAGCAGCAGCCCGCGACCGCGCTCGGCCACCTCGTCGATCTCGGAGCTGTCGTTGCGGACGCCGACGATCAGTTCCTCCACCGGGCCGGAGGCGAAGTCGGTGACGGTCACGGTCAGTCCGGTCCGGTCCGCGGTGACCTCGATGTCCAGTTCGGTGCGGGCGTGCTCGACGGCGTTGGTGGTGAGTTCGGTGGTGAGCAGCAGCGCCTCGTTGAGCAGCTGGGCCAGGTCCACCTCGGCGAGCACCGACCGGACCAGTGCCCGGGCGGCGGCGGGCGTACGCCGGTCCGCGGGAAGCCGGACCCGCCGGACGTGCTCGTCCGAGCCGCCGTTGGTCGCCGGCCCCGTCTCCGCTGACACCTCCGTATCCTCCACCGCCCCCGCCCCGGGTGCCAAGAGCGGCCACCCCGATCGCCCGCCCGGGGCGGCTGGCGGCGCGCCTGCGCGGCCCGATTCGCGCTGGCCGTGACCTCGACGCCGACGCAGGCAGAATGGTGGGATGGCGTGTCGGCACGATCCGGTCGGCCCCGAGCTGAGCGAGGAATGATGACGACGGCGAAACAGGCGGTAGCCACCGACGACCACGAGGTGCTCCTGGGCGAGCTGGTGGAGGCGCTGCGACGGGTGCGTCGCGGCGACCTCCGGGTGCGCCTGCCCCGGCGGGCCGGCCTGGGTGGTGAGGTGGCCGACGCCTTCAACGAGGTGGTGTCGCTGCAGGAGCGGCAGCACCTGGACCTGCGCCGGATCTCGCGGATCGTCGGCCGGGACGGCCGGCTCACCGAACGCCTCGACGACGAGGGGCTGGACGGCTCCTGGGCGGAGGGCCAGCGGGCGGTCAACTCGCTGATCGACGACCTGGGCCGCCCCACCACCGAGATCGCCCGGGTCATCGTGGCGGTGGCCGACGGCGACCTCTCCCAGCACATGGCGCTGGAGATCGACGGCCGCCCGCTGCGCGGTGAGTACCTGCGCATCGGCCGCACGGTCAACACGATGGTGGGTCAGCTGTCGTCGTTCGCCGACGAGGTGACCCGGGTGGCCCGGGAGGTGGGCACCGAGGGCAAGCTCGGCGGCCAGGCGGACGTGCGCGGGGTCGCGGGCACCTGGAAGGACCTCACCGACTCGGTGAACACCATGGCCTCCAACCTGACCGGCCAGGTGCGGTCGATCTCACAGGTGGCGACGGCGGTGGCCAAGGGCGACCTGTCGCAGAAGATCACGGTGGGTGCGCGCGGCGAGGTGGCCGAGCTGGCCGACACGATGAACTACCTCACCGACACGCTGCGGCTCTTCGCCGAGCAGGTGACCCGGGTGGCCCGCGAGGTGGGCACCGAGGGCAAGCTGGGCGGCCAGGCGGACGTGCCGAACGTGGCCGGCACCTGGAAGGACCTGACCGACAGCGTCAACTCGATGGCGTCGAACCTGACCAGCCAGGTGCGCAACATCGCCCAGGTCTCCACGGCGGTGGCCCGGGGTGACCTCTCCCAGAAGATCACCGTGGCCGCCCAGGGCGAGATCCTGGAGCTGAAGGACACCGTGAACACGATGGTGGATCAGCTGTCGTCGTTCGCCGACGAGGTGACCCGGGTGGCCCGGGAGGTGGGCATCGAGGGCAAGCTCGGCGGCCAGGCCCAGGTGCGCGGCGTCTCCGGCACCTGGCGCGACCTCACCGAGAACGTGAACCAGCTCGCCGGCAACCTGACCAGCCAGGTGCGCAACATCTCGCAGGTCTCCACCGCGGTGGCCAAGGGTGACCTGTCGCAGAAGATCACGGTCGACGCGCAGGGCGAGATCCTGGAGCTGAAGAACACCGTGAACACCATGGTGGATCAGTTGTCGTCGTTCGCCGACGAGGTGACCCGGGTGGCCCGCGAGGTGGGCACGGAGGGCAAGCTCGGTGGTCAGGCGCAGGTGAAGGGGGTTTCCGGCACCTGGCGGGACCTGACCGACAACGTGAACTCGATGGCGTCGAACCTGACCAGCCAGGTGCGGAACATCGCCTCGGTCACCACGGCGGTGGCGAAGGGTGACCTGTCGCAGAAGATCACCGTGGACGCCCGGGGCGAGATCCTGGAGTTGAAGTCGACGGTCAACACGATGGTGGACCAGTTGTCGTCGTTCGCCGACGAGGTGACCCGGGTGGCCCGCGAGGTGGGTACCGAGGGCAAGCTCGGCGGCCAGGCCCAGGTGCGTGGCGTCGCCGGCACCTGGCGGGACCTGACGGACAACGTGAACTCGATGGCGTCGAACCTGACCGCGCAGGTGCGCAACATCGCCCAGGTGTCGACGGCGGTGGCCAAGGGTGACCTGTCGCAGAAGATCACCGTGGACGCGCAGGGCGAGATCCTGGAGTTGAAGTCGACGGTCAACACGATGGTGGATCAGTTGTCGTCGTTCGCCGACGAGGTGACCCGGGTGGCCCGCGAGGTGGGCACGGAGGGCAAGCTCGGTGGTCAGGCGCAGGTGAAGGGGGTTTCCGGCACCTGGCGGGACCTGACCGACAACGTGAACTCGATGGCGTCGAACCTGACCAGCCAGGTGCGGAACATCGCCTCGGTCACCACGGCGGTGGCCAAGGGTGACCTGTCGCAGAAGATCACGGTCGACGCGCAGGGCGAGATCCTGGAGTTGAAGTCGACGGTCAACACGATGGTGGATCAGTTGTCGTCGTTCGCCGACGAGGTGACCCGGGTGGCCCGCGAGGTGGGTACCGAGGGCAAGCTCGGCGGTCAGGCGCAGGTGAAGGGGGTTTCCGGCACCTGGCGGGACCTCACCGAGAACGTCAACCAGCTCGCCTCGACGCTGACCACCCAGCTGCGGGCCATCGCCCAGGTGTCGACCTCGGTGACCCGGGGTGACCTGACCCAGCGGATCGCGGTCAAGGCCCAGGGCGAGGTCGCCGAGCTGAAGGACAACATCAACCAGATGATCGTCACCCTCCGGGAGACGACCAAGAAGAACGCCGAGCAGGGCTGGCTGGACTCCAACCTGGCCCGCATCGGCGGCCTGCTCCAGGGCCAGCGGGACCTCGGCGAGGTCTGCCGGATGATCATGATGGAGGTCACCCCGCTGGTCGACGCGCAGCTCGGCGCGTTCTTCCTGGCCGACAGCTCCGACGGCAGCGTCCGGCTGCGGCTCACCGCCTCCTACGGGTACGTGGCCCGCGGGCACGACGTGACCTTCGGGCCGGGCGAGGGGCTGGTCGGGCAGGCCGCGCTGTCCCGCCGGACCATCCGGGTCAACTCCCAGCCCGACGGGCGGCTGGTGCTGCGCTCCGGGCTGGCCGAGACGCCTCCCGCCGACCTGGTGGTGCTGCCCGTGCTCTTCGAGGGCGAGCTGCTCGGGGTGATCGAGTTCGCCGGGGTGACCACCTTCTCCGAGCTGCACCTGGCGTTCCTGGAGCGGCTGGTGCTGACCATCGGGGTGGCGGTCAACACCATCCAAGCCAACCGGCGTACCGAGGAGCTGCTGGCCCAGTCCCAGCGGTTGGCCCACGAGTTGCAGGAGCAGTCGGCGGAACTCCAGCGCACCAACGCCGAGCTGGAGGACAAGGCCCGGCTGCTGTCGGAGCAGAAGACCAACATCGAGACGCAGAACCGGGAGATCGAGCTGGCCCGGCTCGGCCTGGAGGAGAAGGCGCAGCAGCTCACCCGGGCGTCGGCGTACAAGTCGGAGTTCCTGGCGAACATGAGCCACGAGCTGCGTACGCCGCTGAACTCGCTGCTCCTGCTGGCCCGGCTGCTGGCGGAGAACCCGGAGCAGAACCTCAGCCCGAAGCAGATCGAGTTCGCCCGCACGATCCACAGCGCCGGCTCCGACCTGCTCTCGCTGATCGACGACATCCTCGACCTGTCCAAGATCGAGGCGGGCCGGATGGACGTGGAGCCCACCGAGATCCGCTTCTCGGAGATCCGCGGTTACGTCGAGCAGGCGTTCGCCCCGCAGGCCGAGGAGAAGGGCCTCGACTTCCAGGTCCGGGTCAGCAAGGAGCTGCCGCCGGCGCTGGTCACCGACGCCCAGCGGTTGCAGCAGATCCTGCGCAACCTGCTCTCCAACGCGGTCAAGTTCACCGACGACGGCGCGGTGACGCTGCGGATCGCCCCGGCCGCCGAGAACGCGGTCTTCGACGTGCCGGCGCTGACCAACGCCCAGCGGGTCATCGCGTTCACCGTGATCGACACCGGGATCGGCGTCTCCGACGACAAGCTCTCGCTGATCTTCGAGGCGTTCCAGCAGGCCGACGGCACCACCAGCCGGCGGTACGGCGGCACCGGCCTCGGCCTGTCGATCAGCCGGGACCTGGCCCGGCTGCTCGGCGGCACGATCACCGTGTCGTCGGCACCCGGTCAGGGCTCGACGTTCACCCTCTTCGTACCGGATGTGCTGGCGCCGGACGCGGTGGTGGCGCCGGCGCCGCCGTCGCCGCAGCGGGCGGGCCTGCCGTCGTCGCTGCTGATGCCGATGGAACTGCCGCAGCCGGTGGAGACGCCGACGGCCCGCCGCCTGGACGGGGTGACCGTCCTGATCATCGACGATGACGTCCGGAACGTCTTCGCGCTCACCTCCGCGTTGGAACTTCACGGCATGACCGTGTTGTACTCGGACAACGGGGCGGACGGGGTCCGCCAACTGGCCGAGCATCCGGAGGTGGACATCGTGCTGATGGACGCGATGATGCCGGACCAGGACGGGTACGAGACGACCGGGCAGATCCGCCGGAATCACCGCTTCGCGGACCTGCCGATCGTCTTCCTGACCGCGAAGGCGATGCCGGGCGACCGGGAGTCCGCGATCGCGGCCGGGGGCAGCGACTACATCACCAAGCCGGTGGACCTGGACGAGCTGATCGAGCTGATGGCGTCCTGGATCAACCGGAGCCGAGGCGAGGAGACTTCGTGACCCAGTTGGCCAAGGCGCTGCTCGTGGACGACCGGCGGGAGAACCTGATGGCCCTGGAGGCGATCCTCCAGGGGCTTCCGGTGCAGTCGGTCGCCGTGGAGAGCGGCGAGGCGGCGTTGAAGCAGCTTCTCGTCGACGACTTCGCGGTGATCCTCCTCGACGCGCAGATGCCGGACATGGACGGCTTCGAGACGGCCACCCACATCAAGCGGCGCGAGCGCACCCGGCACGTACCGATCATCTTCCTCACCGCGGCGGACAAGGACGCCCAGCTCGCGCTGCGCGGTTACGCGGTGGGCGCGGTCGACTACCTGACCAAGCCGTTCGACCCGTGGGTGCTGCGGGCCAAGGTCTCGGTCTTCGTCGAGCTGTGGGTGAAGACCCGGCAGCTCGCCGCCCAGTCCGACCTGGTGCGGGAGCGGGACGCCCAGTGGCGGGTGCTCACCGACGCGGTGGACGAGGCGACGGCCCTGCTGCGCGCCGACGACGGCGCGGAGTCCCGGGACCGCGCCGTGGACCTGCTGGAGCAGGCCCGCTGGGGTAACACCGGCTGAGCGCTCAGGCGTCGGCCCGGCCGTCGTGTCCGGTCGCGGCGCGCCGGGCTCGCCAGCGTTCGCCGAGGGCGTCGATCTCCTCCTGGACGAAGAGGAAGAAGTCCCGCATCTCGGCTACCCGCTCGCCCGCCTGGCTGTCCCGCCCGCCCAGCGCGTCCACCCCGCCGTTGGCGATGTCGATGAAGTTCTTGTAGAGGCCGGTCTTGGTGATGGTGGCCTCGTACCAGGGGTTGGCCGGCATCCGGTAGCGGTCCCGTCGGGAGCCCTTGACCGGCTCGCGGACCAGCATGGCGAACTGGGTGAGGTAGCGCACCGCGCCGGACACGGCGGCCGCGCTGACCCCCAGTCGCTCGCCGATCTCGGCGGCGGTGAGCGGTTCGTCCGCGCTCATCACGGTGAAGAGCACCCGGCCGGCCATGCGGGGGAAGCCGACGTCCGCGAAGGCCATCGCCATCCGTTCGACGAAGAGGTGGACCTCTTCCTCGTGCGGGTGGTGCGGGTCGGTCATCGGCGTCGTCTCGCTCATCACACCTGATCGTCTCTCAGCTCTCACTGTCTTCACAAGTTTGTGAAACGAGCGTAGCTTCCGAAGTATGGAAACCCCAATCGAGGTGTCCGGCCTCGTGAAGACCTTCGGCCGGACCAGAGCGCTCGACGGACTCGACCTGACCGTCCGCACCGGAGAGGTGCACGGCTTCCTCGGCCCCAACGGCTCCGGCAAGTCGACCACCATCCGGGTGCTGCTCGGCCTGCTGCGGGCGGACGCGGGGGCCGTCCGGCTGCTCGGCGGTGATCCCTGGCGGGACGCCGTCGCCCTGCACCGCCGGCTCGCGTACGTGCCCGGCGACGTCACCCTCTGGCCCAGCCTCAGCGGTGGCGAGGTGATCGACCTGCTCGGCCGGATGCGCGGCGGGCTCGACCCGAAGCGCCGGGCCGAGCTGCTGGAGTCCTTCGAACTGGACCCGCGCAAGAAGGGCCGGGCCTACTCCAAGGGCAACCGGCAGAAGGTCGGGCTGGTCGCCGCGCTCGCCTCCGACGTCGAACTGCTCATCCTCGACGAGCCGACCTCCGGCCTCGACCCGCTCATGGAGGAGGTCTTCCAGCACTGGGTCCACCGGGCCAAGCAGGACGGCCGCACGGTGCTGCTCTCCAGCCACATCCTGGCCGAGGTCGAGGCGCTCTGCGACCGGGTGACGATCATCCGGAACGGCCGCGCCGTCGAGTCCGGCACCCTGGGCGAGCTGCGGCACCTGCACCGCACCTCGATCGACGCCGAACTGGCCGGCCCGCTCGACGGCCTGGCCGAGCTGCCCGGCGTGCACGACCTGCGGACCGACGGCAACCGGGTGCGCTTCGACGTGGACACCCCGGCCTTGGACGCCGCCCTGCGCCGCCTCACCGAGCTGGGCGTACGCAGCCTGGTCAGCAAGCCGCCGACGCTGGAGGAGCTGTTCCTGCGGCACTACGAGGCGGTCCCCGAGGAGCTGGCCCGATGAGCGAGCGTCAGCGAGCTAACCAGCAGCACAGCGAGGTGGTCGCATGAGCACCCTCACCGGCACCCGGCATCTGGTCCGGCTGATCCTGCGCCGGGACCGCGTCCTGCTCCCGCTCTGGGTGCTGATCCTCGCGGTCCTGCCGATGTCGTACGCGGCCAGCTTCTTCGAGCTCTTCCCCACCGCCGCCGAGCGGGCCGCGTACACCGCCGGCACCGCCCGCAACCCGTCGATCATCGCGCTGCTCGGCCCGGTGTACGGCGACAGCGTCGGCGCGCTGACCGCCCAGCGGAGTGGCTTCCTGCTCGTCATCGTCGGGCTGGCCAGCCTGCTCACCGTCATCCGGCACACCCGTACCGAGGAGGAGGCCGGCCGGCGCGAGCTGCTCGGCGCCACCGTGCTCGGCCGGTACGCCGGGCTCACCGCCGCGCTGCTCGTCACGTACGCGGCCGACCTGCTGCTCGGCCTGCTCACCGCCGCCGGGCTCGCCGCCACCGGCCTGCCGGCAGCCGGCTCGTACGGATACGGCCTGGCCGCCGCGCTGACCGGCGCCGTCTTCGCCACCGTCGGCGGGCTGGCCGCCCAGCTCACCGAGACGGCGGGCGGCGCGCGGGGCATCGGCATCGCGGTGCTCGGTGCCGCCTTCGCGCTCCGGCTGGTCGGCGACACCGCCGGCAACGACTGGCCGAGCTGGCTCTCCCCGCTCGGCTGGGCCGCCCGGGTGCGCCCGTTCGAGGGGGAACGCTGGTGGGTGCTGGCTCTGCCGCTGGTGGCGTCGGCGCTGGTCGCCGCGGTCGCGTACCCCCTGTCGGTGCGCCGCGACGTGGGCGCCGGGATGCTGCCGCCCCGGCTCGGCCCGGCCACCGCCGGTCCGGCCCTGGCCGGGCCGTTCGGGTTGGCCTGGCGGCTGCACCGGGGCCAGCTCCTCTGGTGGTCGGTGGGCTTCGGTCTGCTCGGGTTGATCCTGGGCGGCGCGGCCGAGGCGGCCGGACGCTCGGTGGCGGGCAACCAGCAGCTCGAAGAGATCATGTCCCGGCTCGGCGGCGCCTCCGGGCTGGCCGACGCCTACCTCGGCGCCACGCTCAGCATCGCCGGGCTGGCCGCGGCCGGGTACGGGGTGCAGGCGGCGCTGCGGATGCGGACCGAGGAGACCGCCGGCCGGGCGGAGCCGCTGCTGGCCACCGGCACGCACCGCTCGACCTGGCTGCTCTCCCATGTGGTCTTCGCGCTGCTCGGCCCGGTGGTGGTGCTGGCCGTGACCGGGCTGGCGATCGGCCTCACCTACAGCATCAGCGTGCACGACGCGGGGCAGGTGGGCCGGATGACCGCGGCCGGCCTGGCCCAGGCGCCGGCGGCCTGGGTGCTGGCCGGGATGGCGGTGCTGCTCTTCGGCCTGGCGCCGCGGCTGGCACCGGCGGCCTGGGCGCTGCTGGCGGTCTGCGTGCTGCTCGGCCAGCTCGGCGCGGTGCTCCAGCTGGACCAGTGGTTGCTGGACCTGTCCCCGTTCACGCACACGCCGCAGGTCCTCCGGACCTCCTGGAGCGGCACCCCGCTGTGGCTGCTGACCGCGCTGGCCCTGGCTCTGGCCCTGGCGGGCCTGACCACCCTCCACCGTCGCGACGTCCCCACCACCTGACCCCACCCGCGTTGATCAAGGAGTTTGCGTCCGCGGCGGGCGCGCTGGCGACGCAAACTCCTTGGTCAAAGGGCTGGGGTGGGTCAGGGGGCGGTCTCGTTGCGGATCATGAGGGCGCTGCGGAGGCCGGTGATGTCGAGCACGCGGAGCAGGAAGTCACCGACGTTGCTCAGCACCAGCAGGCTCTGGGCGTGACTGGCCTTGCGGCTGAGCACCACCAGGGTGCCCAGGCCCTGCGAGTCGCAGAAGGTCACCCCGCCCAGGTCGAGCACGATGCGGGGCGGCGGGTCGGCCAGCACCTCATTGACCACCGTCGACAGCTGGGCGGCCGTGAGCATGTCGATCTCACCGGCCAGGCGAAGCACGGCTTCGTCCCCGGTCCGGTGTACGGCGATGGACAGTTCGGCACGATCCACCCGGTCAGCCTATCGCGATCTCGACCACCGGGCCTGTCGAGCGGGGCGCGGTCCGGCCACCGGCGCGTCCCGCTCGCGAGGGCGACGGCCACCACCACGGCCATCGGGCGCCGGCTCGTCCCGCCGGCCGTGCCGACCCGGGCCCGCCGGGGCGTGAGCCGGGTAACCCCCGGAGCGGGGTGCCTGCTGATTCACCGTCCGGCGCTGACACAATGGCGGCATCGTGACCGATACCTTTTCCGCCGGATCCGGCCGCTACCCGGCCGACGCGCCGGCCTCCGAGGCCCTGTTCGACCGCGCCAAGGCACTCGTGCCCGGCGGGGTGAACTCACCCGTGCGCGCGTTCCGTGCCGTCGGCGGCACCCCGCGCTTCATGGTCCGGGGGGAGGGTCCCTGGCTCTTCGACGCCGACGGTCGGCGGTACGTCGACCTGGTCTGTTCGTGGGGCCCGCTGATCCTCGGGCACGCCCACCCCGAGGTGGTCGAGGCGCTGCGCGCCGCCGCGGCGCTCGGCACCAGCTTCGGCACGCCCACCCCGGGCGAGGTCGACCTGGCCGAGGAGATCATCGCGCGGACCCCGGTCGAGCAGGTCCGCCTGGTCAACTCCGGCACCGAGGCGACCATGTCGGCGATCCGGCTGGCCCGCGGCTTCACCGGCCGCGCCAAGATCATCAAGTTCTCCGGCTGCTACCACGGCCACTCCGACGCGCTGCTCGCCGCCGCCGGCTCCGGCGTGGCGACCTTCGGCCTGCCGGACTCGCCCGGCGTCACCGGCGCCGCCGCCGGCGACACCATCGTGCTGCCGTACAACGACCTGCGCGCGGTCGAGGAGGTCTTCGCCGCCGAGGGCCGGCACATCGCCGCGATCATCACCGAGGCGGCCGCCGGCAACATGGGCGTGATCGCCCCCCGGGACGGCTTCAACGCCGCGCTGGCCCGGATCGCCCACGCGCACGGCGCGCTGCTCATCGTCGACGAGGTGATGACCGGCTTCCGGGTCTCCCGCGCCGGCTGGCACGGCCTCGACCCGTCCGACGCCGACCTGTGGACGTACGGGAAGGTCATGGGTGGAGGGCTGCCCGCGGCGGCGTTCGGCGGGCGCGCCGAGATCATGGCGCGACTCGCCCCGGCCGGCCCGGTCTACCAGGCCGGCACGCTCTCCGGTAACCCGCTGGCCTGCGCCGCCGGCCTGGCCACCCTGCGGCTGGCCGACGACGCGCTCTACCGCAGGCTGGACGAGACCGCCGCCACGGTGGGCAAGCTGGCCGCCGACGCGCTGGCCGCCGCGGGCGTGCCGCACCGCCTGTCGACCGCCGGCAACATGTTCGCCATCTTCTTCACCGACGCCGAGGTGGTCGACTACGACAGCGCCCGCACCCAGCAGGTGCCGGCGTTCAAGGCGTTCTTCCACGCGATGCTCGCCGCCGGCGTCTACCTGCCGCCGAGCGCGTTCGAGTCGTGGTTCGTGTCGGCGGCGATCGACGACGCCGCCCTGGACCAGATCGCCGCCGCCCTGCCCGGCGCGGCGACCGCTGCGGCGGTGGCGGGACACGGGGGTTGACGGTGCGCGCGACGAGTGGGGCCGGGTCGCGGACGAGAGGGGCTCAGGCGTGAGTGAGACGGTGGTCCACGTGCTGCGGCACGGCGAGGTGTACAACCCGGACGGCATCCTCTACGGCCGGCTGCCCGGCTTCCGCCTCTCTGAGCTGGGCGTCCAGATGGCGAAGGCCGCCGCCCAGGCGCTCGCCGAGCGGACCGTGGTGCACGTGGTGGCCAGCCCGCTGGAACGCGCCCAGCAGACCGCCGAGCCGATCGCCGCCCAGTTCGGGCTCCCGGTCGGGGTGGACGAGCGGCTGATCGAGAGCGCCAACTGGTTCGAGGGCAAGAAGGTCTCCCCGGGCGACGGCTCGTTCCGCGACCCGCGCAACTGGTGGGTGCTCCGCGACCCGCTCACCCCGTCCTGGGGTGAGGCGTACCAGGCCATCGCGGAGCGGATGTTCGCGGCACTGCACGCCGCCCGGATCGCCGCCGAGGGGCGGGAGGCGGTGCTGGTCTCGCACCAGCTGCCCATCTGGACCCTGCGCCGCTACGTCGAACGCAAGCGGCTCTGGCACGACCCGCGCCGGCGGCAGTGCGGGCTGGCCAGCCTCACCACCTTCCACTTCGACGGCGCCAAGATCGTCGGCATCGGCTACTCCGAGCCGGCCGCCCACCTGATCGCCATCTCGCCCGGCGCCCGGACGGCCAAGGGCGCCTGATGCGTACCCGGAGGCTCGTCGCCGCCCTGCTGGTCGCCGTCACCACCGGTACGGCGCTGGTCGGCTGCTCCTCCGGCAACCAGGAGAGCCGCTGCGCGGACCGGAGCGGCATCATCGAGTGCGCCCCGGACCAGCGGTCGGCGCCCCCCGCGCTCGCTGGTGAGCTGCTCACCGGCGGCCGGTACGACGTCTCGCAGGACCGGGGCAAGGTCGTGGTGGTCAACTTCTGGGGCTCCTGGTGCGCGCCCTGCCGGGCCGAGGCCGACGACCTGGAAGCGACCTACCAGGCCACCAAGGCGTCCGGGGTGACCTTCCTCGGCATCAACGTGCAGGACAGCAAGGACAAGGCGACCGCCTTCGAGGAGGGCCGGATCAGCTATCCGAGCCTCTTCGACCCGGCGAGCCGGCTGGCGCTGGCCCTGGACATCCCGCCGAACACCATCCCGGCCACCGTGGTGCTGGACCGGGAGGGCCGGATCGCCACCGTGGTCCGGGCCGCGGTCACCCAGGAAGGGCTGCGGCCCATCGTCGAGCGGATCGCGGCCGAGCAGCCCGTGTCCGGGTCCCGCTGATGGGCGAGACGTTCCGCCAGCTCGCCGAGTCCGGCCCGCTGCTGCTGGCCGTCGGCGCGGCGGCGCTCGCCGGGCTGGTCAGCTTCCTCTCCCCGTGCGTGCTGCCGCTGATGCCCGGCTACCTGTCGTACGTCACCGGCCTGGCCGGCGCCGACCTGGAGGGCCGGGAGCGGAACCGGCCCGGCTCGACGGACCCGGTGGCGGCGGGTTCCCCGCCCAACCCGGGCGGCGGCGTGGACGTGGCGGAACGGACGGCGGCGCCGGCCCGGACGACGGCCGCGGTGAAGGGGCGGGTGCTCGCCGGCACGCTGCTCTTCATCGGCGGCTTCACCATCGTGTTCGTCGCCACGGCGATCCTCTTCTCCGGCGTGGGCCGGCTCTTCTTCGAGTACGAGCGCACGCTGGAGATCGTCATCGGCGTGCTGGTGGTGCTGCTCGGCCTCGGCTACCTCGGGGTGATCCCCGGGCTGCAACGCGAGTTCCGGATCCGGCGGCTGCCCGCCGCCGGGCTGCTCGGCGCCCCGGTGCTCGGCGCGGTCTTCGCGCTGAGCTGGCTGCCCTGCACCGGCCCGACGCTCGGCGCGGTGCTCGGCATGGCGGCCGTGGAGGGCAAGTCGGACCGGGCCGTGCTGCTGGCCGTGGCGTACTGCCTCGGGCTGGGGATACCGTTCGTCGTCTTCGGGCTGGGCTTCCACCGCCTGCTCGGGGTGTTCCGCGCCGTCCGGCGCAACAGCCGCTGGGTCACCCGGATCGGCGGCGCGCTGCTGATCCTGATCGGCCTGGCGCTGGTCAGCGGCGGGTGGCAGGACTTTGTGATCTGGCTGCAGACGCACGTCGGCACGGGCGAGGTGAGCATCTGATGACGACCGTGGACGACCGGCCGGCGGCGCCACCGGCCGGCGCGCCCCGGCGGCGGGTCAACCCGGTGCTGGCCCTGCTGCGCAACTCGTGGCGGCAGCTCACCAGCATGCGTACCGCGCTGATCCTGCTCTTCCTGCTCGCGGTCGCCGCCATTCCCGGCTCGGTGCTGCCGCAGCGCGGGGTCAACCCGGAGAAGGTCAACCAGTACTTCGTCGACCACCCCGACCTGGCCCCCCGGCTGGACCAGCTCGGCTTCTTCGAGGTCTTCGGCTCGGTCTGGTTCTCCGCGATCTACCTGCTGCTCTTCACCTCGCTGGTCGGCTGCGTCCTGCCCCGGGCCCGCGACCACGCCCGCGCGCTGCGGATGCGGCCGCCGGCCGCGCCGAAGCGGCTGGACCGGCTGCCCCAGCACGCGGTGCTCGAGGCGCCGGCCGCCGCCGACCCCGAGGCGATCGCGGCGGTGCTGCGCCGCCGCCGCTGGCGGGTCACCGTGCGCGGCGCCGAGGTCTCCGCCGAGAAGGGCTACCTCAAGGAGACCGGCAACCTGCTCTTCCACGTCTCGCTGGTCGCCGTCCTGCTCGGGGTCGCGCTCGGCTCCTGGTACGGCTGGCACGGCAACCGGATCCTGGTGGCCGGCGCGGACAACGCCTTCTGCAACACCCGCCAGCAGTACGCGGAGGCCTCGCTCGGCCCGCGCGTGGACAGCGCCGACCTCCCGCCGTTCTGCCTCACCCTGGACACGTTCGAGGCCGACTACCTCGCCTCCGGGCAGGCGTCCCGCTACTGGGCCACGGTGACCGTGGACGGAACCGACGGGGCGACGCGGACCGCCGGCTTCTCGGTCAACTCGCCGCTGCGGCTCGGCCCGGCCAACGTCTACCTGCTCGGCAACGGCTACGCGCCGATCCTCAAGTACACCGACCGGTACGGCCGCAGCCAGACCAGCGCGGCGCCGTTCCTGCGCACCGGCGACCAGAACGCGACGGAGGAGGGGGTGGCCGCCTTCCCGGACGCGAACGTCGACCCGAAGACCGGTGCCCGCGCCCCGGACCAGCAGGTCGCCTTCGACGGGCTCTACCTGCCGACCGCGCCGGAGACCGCGCCGTTCGTCGCGTCGCAGTTCCCGGCGGAGCGGAACCCGGCGGTGGTGCTGGTCGCGTACCGGGGCAACCTCGGGCTGGACGCCGGCATCCCCGGCTCGGTCTACAAGCTCGACCAGCGGCAGATCGACAGCGGCAAGCTCACCCAGATCGGCGACAAGAAGCTCGGTCTCGGCGAGACGTGGACCCTGGACGACGGCAGCACGCTGGAGTTCGTCGGCACCAAGCCGTACATCACCATCTCGGTGCGGCACGCTCCCGGGCAGGCGCTGATGCTGGTCGCCTGCGGGACGCTGCTGCTCGGCCTGATGGGTTCGCTCTTCGCTCGGCGCCGGCGGGTCTGGTTCCGGGTTTCGCCCCCCGAGGGCGGATCTCCGACGAGCGGTAGTAGTTTGGTGGAGGCCGGTGGGCTGCCGCGCACCGACCATCCGGGGTTCGCCGACGAGTTCGCGCAGCTCGTCGCCGCGATCAGCGACGACGGGCGGGCCGACCGCCCGGCCCGAGAAGGAGCCGAGTGATGTCCGCACTCTCCGACCAGCTGGTCACGTTCGCGATCCTGGCGTACCTGGTCGCGATGATCAGCCACGCCGTCGAGTACGCGCTCGGCAACGTCCGCGCCGTTTCGGCCCGGCCCGCCCCGGCCCGGGAGCTGGTCGGCGCGGGCGTCGGCGGCTCCGGCGGGATCGTCGAGGCGCCGCCCGCCGTTCCGGCCGAGACCCGGCCCAGCCGTTCGGCGGCCCGGGCCCGGATCGCCGGCCGGATCGCCGCCTGGGTCACCGTGCTCGCCGCCGCCCTGCACCTGGGCGCGGTGGTCACCCGGGGCATCGCCGCGGAGCGGATGCCCTGGGGCAACATGTACGAGTTCGTGCTGACGGTCACCCTCATCGGGGCCACCGCCTGGCTCGTGGTGCTCTGGAAGCAGCCGGCGCTGCGCCGGCTGGGGCTCTTCCTGACCCTGGTCATGGTGCTGCTGCTGGCGTTCGCGGAGCTGAAGCTGTACGTGCAGGTGGTGCCGCTGATGCCGGCGCTGCGCTCCTACTGGTTCATCATCCACGTGTCGACGATCATCTTCGCCTCCGGCATCTTCCTGCTGGGCGTGGTGCCGGCTGCGGCGTACCTGATGCGGGCCGGCTGGGAGCAGGGGCGGCGCAGCTTCCCGTACACCCTGGCCCGCCGGCTGCCGGCGGCGGCCGGCCTGGAGCGGTTGACCTTCGCGCTGCACGCCTTCGCCTTCCCGATCTTCACCTTCGCGGTGATCGCCGGGGCGATCTGGGCCGAGGCGGCCTGGGGTCGCGCCTGGGGCTGGGACCCGAAGGAGACCTGGGCGTTCATCTCCTGGGTGGTGTACGCCGGCTACCTGCACGCCCGGGCCACCCCGAGCATCAAGCGGAACGTGGCCACCTGGATCGCCGTGGTGGGCTTCCTGACCATGCTGATGAACCTGTTCGGGGTCAACTTCTTCTTCACCGGCCTGCACTCGTACGCCGGCGTCAACTGACCCGTCCGGGCGGCTCCCGGCGATCGTGGCGGCTCAGCGGGCCGGTCGCCGGCCGCTGAGCACGCCGTCGACCCGCAGGGTGATCTGGTACGCCACCTCGGGCAGGTCGGCCAGGTCGAGCCGGTCGGCCCGCAGGGCGAACTGGGCGTGCAACTCGCGGGCCACCGCGTCCCGGATCTCCGCCTGGAGTGGCGTCAGCCCGTCCGGATCCCCGACCACGTACGCGTCGTCCATCCGCCCATCGTGGCGGGTTCGAGGCGTGGCTGTCAGTGACGCAAATCGTAGAACCAGGCCGCTGAGAACTGTGGGTCTACGCACTGCGGTCGAACCGCTCGGACGGTGGCCGAACCGCCGCGGAACATGAGTGGTCAGGCGCCGAACCAGCCGGGGACGTCGAGGCGGAAGACGTCGGCGGGGACCATCCGGCGCAGGTCGTCCTCGATGGCGGCGACCCGCTCGGCGCCCAGGGTGGCTGCCCAGCGGTCGCGCAGCTCGTCGAAGACGACCGCGGAGCGGCGCAGCCCGTCGTACCCCTTCGCGGTCATCCGGACCAGCTTGCGGCGGGCGTCGGCGGGGTCGTCGGCGCGTTCCAGGTAGCCGAGCGCGACCAGGCGGTCCACGGTCTTGCCGGCCGCCTGCTTGGAGACGCCGAGGCGCTGGCCGAGGTCGGAGGCGGTGGTGCCGCCCGCGCCGACGGCCTGGAGCACGAAGCCGTGGGCCGGGCGCAGCTCGGGGTGCCCCTGCCGGGCCAGGTCGGCGTGCAGGTCGTCGATGAGCGTCCGGAAGCCGGCGAGCAGCAGCAGGGGCAGCACGAAGCCGGGGCGGTCAGGCGTTGCCATGTTCGACAACCTCGTTTACTATCTGGTCAACCACGTTGTCCATCTTATCTGAGGGGTACCCGTCATGTCCCGACCTGTCTTCACCGCGCACACCACCGGCAGCGCCCCCGCCGCCGCCCGGCCGGTCATGACCGCCGTCGAGCGCAAGCAGGGGCACCTGCCCACCGCCGTCGGCCTGATGGCCGAGTCGCCCGAGCTGCTCAAGGGGTTCCTCGGCGCGGTCGCCGTCTTCGACGCCACCGACCTCGACCCGACCGCCCGCGAGGTGGTCGTGCTGACCGTCGCCACCCGCCACGAGTGCCACCTCTGCGTGGCCCTGCACAGCGCGGCGCTCACCCGGGACGGCGCGGCACCCGAGCTGATCGCGGCGCTGCGCGCCGGCACGGTGCTGCCCGACCCCCGCCTGGAGGCGCTGCGCAGGTTCACCGTCGCCGTGCTCGACCACCGGGGCGCCGTCCCCGACGACCAGCTCGACGCCTTCCTCGTCGCCGGCTGGCAGCCCCGGCACGCCCTGGACGTGGTGCTCGGCGTCGGCGCGTACACCATCTCCACCTTCGCCAACCGGCTCACCGGCGCCCCGGTCGACCCGCCGCTGGCCGCATACGCCTGGGCGCCCGGCCGCTGACCGGGCGCGCGCCCGGCCCGGACGGGGCCAGGTATGACGGCGTGAGGCTGGTGACCCGGCTGGGGTGGGGCCCGGGGCGGTGCGGGAGACTGGTGGGTATGGCGGCTCGTGGCTTCCCGTACCCCGATCTCAAGGACTTCCTCGCGGCCCTGGAACGCGCGGGCGAACTGCGGCGGGTGAGCGTCCCGGTGGACCCGACGCTGGAGATCAGCGAGGTGGTCACCCGGACCGTCCGCGCCGGCGGCCCGGCGCTGCTCTTCGAGCGGCCCACCCGGGGCGAGATGCCGGTGGCGATCAACCTGTTCGGCACCGAGAAGCGGATGGCCATGGCGCTCGGCGTCGAGACGCTCGACGAGATCGGCGAGCGGATCGGCGGGATGATCAAGCCGGAGCTGCCGGTCGGCTGGTCCGGCATCCGCGAGGGCCTCGGCAAGGTCATGCAGCTCACCTCGCTGCCGCCGCGCAAGGTGAAGACCGCGCCCTGCCAGCAGGTGGTCTACTCCGGCGACGACGTCGACCTGAACCGGCTGCCCGGCCTCCAGGTCTGGCCCGGCGACGGCGGGATCTTCCACAACTTCGGGCTGACCCACACCAAGCACCCGGAGACCGGCAAGCGCAACCTCGGCCTCTACCGGCTCCAGCAGCACAGCCGCAACACGCTCGGCATGCACTGGCAGATCCACAAGGACTCCACCGCCCACCACGCGGTCGCCGAGCGGCTCGGCCAGCGGCTGCCGGTCGCCATCGCCATCGGCTGCGACCCGGTCGTCTCGTACGCGGCCACCGCGCCGCTCCCCGGCGACATCGACGAGTACCTGTTCGCCGGCTTCCTCCGTGGCGAGCGGGTGGAGATGGTCGACTGCCTGACCGTGCCGTTGCAGGTCCCCGCGCACGCCCAGATCGTGCTGGAGGGCTACCTGGAGCCCGGCGAGCGGCTGCCCGAGGGGCCGTTCGGCGACCACACCGGCTTCTACACCCCGGTCGAGCCGTTCCCGGTGCTGCACGTCGAGACGATGACCATGCAGCGCGACCCGGTCTACCACTCGATCATCACGTCGAAGCCGCCGCAGGAGGACCACGGCCTCGGCAAGGCCACCGAGCGGATCTTCCTGCCGCTGCTGAAGATGATGATCCCGGACATCGTCGACTACGACCTGCCGGCCGCCGGCGTCTTCCACAACTGCGCCATCGTCTCCATCCGCAAGCGCTACCCGAAGCACGCCCAGAAGGTGATGAACGCGATCTGGGGCGCGCACCTGATGTCGCTGACCAAGCTGATCGTGATCGTCGACGAGGACTGCGACGTGCACGACTACAACGAGGTCGCCTTCCGCGCCTTCGGCAACGTCGACTACGCCCGCGATCTGCTGATCACCGAAGGCCCGGTCGACCATCTGGACCACTCGTCGTACCAGCAGTTCTGGGGCGGCAAGGCGGGCATCGACGCGACCCGCAAGCTGCCGACCGAGGGCTACACCCGGGGCTGGCCGGAAGAGATGACCATGGCGCCCGAGGTGGCGTCCCTGGTCGACAAGCGCTGGAAGGAGTACGGGATCTGATGACCACCGTGCTGGAGCCCGTCGAACGCCCGAACCGGGTCAGGTCCTTCCTCAAGCTGGTCACGATCGAGCACTCGGTCTTCGCGCTGCCGTTCGCGTACCTGTCGGCGCTGACCGCCATGCAGGTCAACGGCGGGCGGGTCCGCTGGCTCGACCTGCTGCTGATCACCGTGGCGATGGTCGGGGCGCGGACGTTCGCGATGGCCGCCAACCGGATCCTCGACCGGCGGATCGACGCGCGGAACCCGCGTACCGCCAACCGGGAACTGGTCACCGGGGCGGTGAGCGTGCGGACGGCGTGGACCGGCGCGGTGCTGGCGCTGGTGGTGTTCCTCGTCACCGCCGCCCTGCTCAACCCGCTCTGCCTGGCGCTCGCCCCGCTCGCCGTGGTGCCGCTGGTCGTCTACCCGTACGGCAAGCGGTTCACCAACTGGCCGCACGCCATCCTGGCGATCGCCCAGGCGGTCGGCCCGGTCGGCGCCTGGCTGGCGGTGACCGGCACGCTCGCCGGCTCCGGGCCGGCCTGGCTGCTCGGCGCGGCCGTGGGCCTGTGGATCGGCGGCTTCGACCTGATCTACGCCTGCCAGGACTCCGAGATCGACCAGGAGATCGGGGTGCACAGCGTCCCGGCCCGCTACGGCCGCCGGTTCGCGCTGCACGCCTCGACCGTCGCGCACGTGGTGACGTTCGCGCTGTTCATCTGGTTCGGCGCGCTGGTCGGCTTCGGCTGGCTCTGGTGGATCGGACTGGCGCTCACCGCCGTCGCCTTCGGCTACCAGCACCTGGTGGTCAGCCCCACCGACCTCAGCAAGGTCAACCGGGCGTTCTTCACCGCCAACGGCTTCGTCGGCATCGCGCTCTTCGTCTTCGCCCTGCTCGACCTGGTGATCCGCCTCGGCCTGCGCGGCTGAGCCGGAAATCAGCCGGCCGGCGCCCCTGAGCCGGGAATCGGCCGGCCGGCGGGCGCCACGGCCGCGGCCGGGCCGGGTCAGGGCGTGGCGGTGGCCGGGTAGCGGGCGCTCTCCAGGGTCCAGTCGACGGTGCCGCGCACCGCGTTGGCCAGCCCGTCGAGGTGGGCGGTGACCGACTCGTCCAGCGCCGGCCCGAACGACGGCACGGCCGCGCGCAGCGCGGCGAACCGGGCCATCTCCGCCCGCCACCGCGCCGCGACCAGCTCCACCGCGGTGTCCACCGGCACACCCCGCTCGGCGGCCACCGCCAGCACCAGGTTGTGGCCCCCGGCCGTGGCCCGGTCATGGTCCAGCGAGGCGATGTCGTTGAACCAGGAGAGCAGGTCGTTGGCGAGGCCGGCGAGCCGGCGCAGCGCCGGATGGAAGTAGACCGGGTCGGGCAGCGGACGCCGAGTGGCGAACTCGATCAGCGGGAACGAGACGTACGCCGCCGAGGTGGTCCGGCGCAGCTCCACGTACTCGGCCACCCCCGGTGGGCGGCCAGCGGCGCGGGCGACCGCCTCCCGCCACACGCCGTCCAGGTGGTCGGCGACCGCGTCGGCGAAGCGCAGCCGCCAGCGGGCCGGCATCCGCTGCCGGGGCTCCCGCCAGGCCTGCACCAGCAACCGGCGCAGCGGGCCGGAGAAACCGGGATGGCGGGTCCGCGGCCCCTCCCGGAGCAGGGCCAGCGTGCCGTCCCGCAACGCCCGGATGCCCGCCGGATCCGGCCGGCCCGGCCCGTCGAAGGCGTCGTCGACCAGGAAGAACCAGGTGAACAGGGCGGTCAGCACCCGCAGGTCGGGCTCGTCGGCGTCCGGGTAGAGCCGGCCGGCGTACCGGGCGAAGCCGGCCCGGGACAGCCGCCGCCGGGCCGCCGCGTCCAGCGGCAGCCCGAGCCGGTCGAGCTGATCGAGCAGCCAGTCCTGCACCGGGTCGGCGTACGGGGAGAGCCGGGGCGCGATCGGGCAGTCCGCCCGCAGCGACCGGAGCACCGCCTCCGCCATCACCGATCCCTTCCGTACGCAGTAAGTCGACGGAAGCATGGCAGGTCGCCGGGCCGGCCGCCGCCCCGCCGGACAATCGACACGTGTCGCACGGCGCGCCGGACGATCCGGCCGTTCCGGGGGTGGCCACCCGGCCCGCAGCCGGACCAGGCAGGCTGGACGGCATGCGCGAACCATGGGTGGTGGGCGTCTCCGGGGCCTCCGGCACGCCGTACGCGGCCGCCGTCATCCGGGGCCTGCTCGACGCCGGCGCGGCGGTGGATCTCGTCGTCTCCCGGGCGGCCCGGCTGACCATCCTCGACGAGACCGGCCGCCCGTTCCGGGACGGGCGCTGGATCGAGGACCTGGCAGCCTGGCTGGACCGCGACCTCACCGACGCCGACCTGCGGCACTGGCCGGCCGGCGACCTGGCCGCCGGCCCCAGCAGCGGCTCCTACCGGGTACGCGGAATGGCCGTCGTCCCGGCCAGCACGGCCGCCTGCGCCGGCATCGCGATCGGGCTCTCCAAGGACCTGTTGCAGCGCGCCGCCGAGGTGAACCTCAAGGAGCGGCGGCCGGTGGTGATCGTGCCCCGGGAGACCCCGGTCACCCGCAGTCACCTGGAGCACCTCATCGCCCTGCACGACGCCGGCGCCGTCGTGCTGCCGGCCAGCCCGGGCTTCTACGGCGCCGGGGCGGCGGCCTCCGCCCAGCAGTTGGTCGACTTCGTGGCCGGCAAGGTGCTCGATGCGCTCGGCGTACCGCACACCCTGTTCCGGCGCTGGTCGGGTGAGCTGGCGGCGGGCCGGCGGGATGCCGAGCAGAGCTGACGGCCGGGCCGTCCCGATGGTGGCCGACCGGGGCGCGGGGCCGCCCTCCGGTCGGCCCCGCGCCCCGGTCGGCGTCGCGTCAGTACATGCCGGCGTTCGCCGGACCGGACCCGGTCGAAGCGGTCGGGCCCATGTTGCGCGACTTGCCCATGTCCTCCGCCTCGTCCAGCATGCCCTCCCCCTCAAGCAGGGCTCGCACCTCGGATTCCCGAAACCGGCGATGCCCGCCTGGAGTCCGGATGCTGCCTATCCGGCCGGCCGCTGCCCATCTGGTCACGGTCTTCGGGTCAACCCGAAACAGCGCGGCGACCTCACCCGGTGTCAGCAGGCGATCTCCAGTGTCCACAGCCCCCTCCTCGCGTCGACGAAGCCCCCGGCTGAACACACTGCCCCCGGCCGGTGCGAGCCCAGAGCCGTCATGAGGGACGTATGGCAATTACAGCACCAGCGACCTGGCGTGTCCGCCAAACGCGAAAAACGCACGGACTGAGAAGTTAGTAAATGGTACCGGCGTAGAACCCCCATGACGGACCGTTTGTGAATGGCAACGTGACGTCATGTTCAACCGGTACCGACCGTCTCACGTTACGGCCGAACGGATAAGGTCACTCTCCGTGGATGCGATCGACCTGAGTCTCGTGGAGCTGCTGCGCGGCAACGCCCGCCTGTCGTACGCCGAGCTGGCCCGCCAGGTGGGGCTCTCCGCCCCGGCCGTGCACGAGCGGGTCGGCAAGCTGGAGTCCAGCGGCGTGATCCGGGCCTACCGGGCCGAGGTCGAGCCGGAGGCGATCGGGCTGGCGGTGACCGCGCTGATCGGCATCGTGGAGGACTCGACCGCCGACACCGACGACGTGCTGGAGGCGTTCCGGCAGATGCCGGAGATCGAGTCCTGTTACTTCATGGCCGGGGTGGAGTCCTTCCTGCTGAAGGCCCGGGTGGGCACCATCGCCGAGCTGGAGCAGCTGATCGTCCGGCTGAACCGGACCGCCGGGGTCGCCTCGACCCGCACCGGCATCGCGCTGTCGACGAAGTGGGAGAACCGCCCCCAGCCGCTCGAACCGGCCACCTCCTGACCGCGCCCGCCCGGCGGCGGCTCTGGTCCCGGCCGGTCCGGGGGCGTTACCGTGCGCCGATGACGACGCGAGGGCGGGGCGCGGCCGTGGTGACCGGGGCGGCCGGCGGCCTGGGCCGGGCGATCGCCGCCGCCCTGCACGCCGACGGCTGGCCGGTGCTGCTGACCGACGTGGACGCCGCCGGGGTCGAAGCCGCCGCCGCGCCGCTCGGCGGCTGGTCCCGCGCTCTCGACGTACGCGACGAGGCGGCCTGCGCCGACGTGGCGGCCGAGGCGGCCGGCCGGACGCCCGGCGGACTCGGGCTCTGGGTGAACAACGCCGGCATCCTGGCCACCGGCCCGTCCTGGACGCACGACGCGGCGACCCGGCGCCGGCTGGTCGAGGTGAACGCGCTCGGCGCGATGACCGGCACCCTCGCGGCGCTCGCCGTGCTGCGCGAGCAGCGCCACGGGCACGTGCTCAACGTCGTGTCGCTGGCCGGGCTGATCGCCGCCCCCGGCGAGACCGTCTACGCGGCCAGCAAGCACGCCCTGCTCGCGTTCAGCCTCGGCACCCTCAACGACCTGCGGATGGCCGGCCTCCGGGACGTACACGTGTCGTGCCTGTGCCCGGACGGGATCTGGACGCCGATGCTGCACGACAAGCTCGACGACCCGGGGGCGCTGGCCTCCTTCACCGGGACGCTGCTCACGCCCGAGCGGGTCGCCGCGCGGGCCGTGCGGCTGGCCCGCCGGCCGCGCCCGGTGGTGAGCCTGCCGCGCTGGCGCGGCGCCCAGGTCCGCCTCCTCGACACGTTCCCCCGGCTCGCCCTGGCGCTGACCCCGGTGGTCCGGGCGGCCGGCCGGGCGGGCCAGCGCAGGCAGGCCCGCCGGGTCCGCCCGGAGGCGAGCTGACCTCGCTTGTTAGGTTGCCGACGTGACTCATCTCGACCGGTGCGACGAGGCCAGCCGGACCTGGGTGACCGAGGCGATCGCGGCCGTGGAGGCCGACGCGAACCGCTCGGCCGACACCCACCTGCTGCCCTTCCCGCTGCCCCGGGAGTGGGGTATCGACCTCTATCTCAAGGACGAGTCGGTGCACCCGACCGGCTCCCTCAAGCACCGGCTGGCCCGCTCGCTCTTCCTCTACGGGCTCTGCAACGGCTGGATCGGCCCGGAGACCACCGTCGTCGAGGCCTCCTCGGGCTCCACCGCGGTCTCCGAGGCGTACTTCGCCCGGATGCTCGGGCTGCCGTTCATCGCGGTGATGCCGGCCTCCACCTCGCCGGAGAAGATCGCCCAGATCGAGTTCCAGGGCGGACGCTGCCACCTCGTCGAGGACCCGGCCAAGGTGGTGATCGAGGCGCGCTGGCTCGCCGAGGACACCGGCGGGCACTACATGGACCAGTTCACCTACGCCGAACGGGCCACCGACTGGCGGGGAAACAACAACATCGCCGAGTCGATCTACGCGCAGCTCGCGCTGGAACGGCACCCCGTGCCGGCGTGGATCGTGGTGGGCGCCGGCACCGGCGGCACCAGCGCCACCATCGGCCGCTACACCCGCTACCGCCGGCTGCCCACCAAGCTCTGCGTGGTCGACCCGGAGAACTCCGCCTTCTACCCGGCCTGGCAGGCCGCCGACTGGTCGGTACGCACCGAGCGGGGCTCCCGGATCGAGGGCATCGGTCGGCCCTGCGTCGAAGCGTCCTTCCTGCCCTCCGTGGTCGACCGGATGGTCCAGGTCCCGGACGCCGCGTCGCTGGCCGCCATGCGCGCCGGTTCCGCCGTGCTGGGCCGCCGGGTCGGCGGCTCCACCGGCACCAACCTGTGGGGGGCGTTCGGGCTGATCGCCGGGATGCTCGCCGCCGGCCGGGCCGGCTCGGTGGTCACCCTGATCTGCGACCCCGGGGACCGCTACGCACACACCTACTACGACGACGAGTGGGTCTCCCGGCAGGGCCTCGACCTCGCCCCGCACCTCGCCACCATCGACCGGTTCCTGACCACCGGCGCCTGGCCGGCCTGAGTCAGCGCGGGTCGATCCGCTCGGCCAGCCCCGGATAACGCACCACGAAGCCGGCCGGGTCCAGGTCCAGGTCGGCGGTGAAGCCGTCACCGGCGTACCGGACCCGGGCGGGCCCGAGCGACGTGTAGACCTGCTCGGCGGGGACCACCAGCAGGCTCGGCACCAGCACCCACGCCACGGTCACCGACCGGGCCAGGTCCGCCGGGGCCCGGCCCAGCCCGAGCCGCCGGACCGGGAGCGTGTTCGTCAGCGGTGAGCCGCCGAGGTCGACGTCGAGCGCCACGGCCAGCCGGTCCGGGTCGTCCGTGCCGGGCAGGCCGGCCGCCGGGTGCCCGGCGGCGCCGAGGGCGGCGTCCAGGTCGCCCTCCTCAGCGGTCCGCACCCGCCAACCGTCCGCGCCACGCTCCAGGCGTACGCTCCGCGACCAGCCGGCCCCCTCGGTCTCCACCTCGAGCCGGTTGGTCGACCAGTCCGCGCCCACGGTCAGCCGGTAGCGGCAGGTGTAGGGGATCGGGTCGACGGCCACCTGCACGCCCTGCGCGCTGAGCCCCTGACGATCGTCGAGGACGACGTGTTCCGCACCGGCGGTGTCGGTCCGGGCCCAGAAGAGCGACTTCGGCATGGTCGGCATGATTCGGACGTTACGCCAACCAGCGGGCACCGGCACGGGATGCGCGAACGCCGCCGTCGGGCCGGGGCCGGACGTTACGCCGACCGGCGGGCACCGGCACGGGATGCGCGAACGCCGCCGCCGGGCCGGGGCCCGACGGCGGCGTCCGTCCGTTGGTCAGTGCTCAGTGGGTGCGGGCCGGGGATCGCCCGCCGAAGCCGCGCCGGTCGTCCCGGCCGGAACCCTCCGCCCGGAAGCCGTCCCGCCGGTCCGCCGATCGGACGTCCCCGCCCCGGTCACCGAAGCGCCGGTCACCCCGGGCGTCCCGGTCGCCGTAGCGCCGCTCGCCCGGTCCCCGGTCGTCGTGGCGCCGCTCGCCCGGCGCGCGGTCCTCGTGGCGCCGCTCGCCCGGCGCGCGGTCCTCGTGGCGCCGCTCGCCCGGCGCGCGGTCGTCGTGCCGCCGCTCGGCGAAGCCGCGCCCGCCGGCCGGCCGGTCACCGAAGCGGCGGTCGCCGGTGGGGCGGTCACCGAAGCGGCGCTCGCCGGTCGGCCGGTCACCGAAGCGGCGGTCGCCGGTCGGCCGGTCACCGAAGCGGCGCTCGTCGCGGTCCCGGTCGAACGTGCCCCGGTCGGGGTAGCGGCGCTCGCCCCGGTCGCGGTCGAAGGAACTGCGGTCCCGGCCGACGGCGCTGCGGTCCCGGTCGACGGGGCCCCGGCCGCGGTCGAAGGAACTGCGGTCGCGGTCGAAGGAGGTGCGGTCGCCGGGACGCCGGTCGCGGTCGACGGGGCCCCGGTCGGCGTAGCGGCGCTCGCCCCGGTCCCGGTCGAACTTGCCCCGCTCCCGGTCGCCCGAGGCGCGGTCGGCGTAGCGGCGCTCGCCCGGGCCGTCGGCGCGCTCGCGGCGCGCCCCGTCCCGGTCGCCGTAGCGCCGGTCCCGGTCGGCCGGACCCCGCCCCTCGAAGCGCCGCTCGCCGCGCCCGTCCCGGTCGCCGAAGCGGCGGGCACCGGACGGGCGGTCGCGGCGCGGCTCCGGCTCGTTGCGGACCGGGACGCCGCTGGGCTCCCGGGCACCGGTCAGCTCGGTCAGCGCCGGGTCACCGGCGCGGACCCGGGTCTCGGCCGGCGCGACGCCCGCCTTCTCCAGCATCGACAGGGTGGTCCGGCGCTGCTTCGGCAGCACCAGGGTGGCCACCGCGCCGGACTCGCCGGCCCGGGCGGTCCGGCCCGCCCGGTGCAGGTAGTCCTTCGGGTCCTTCGGCGGGTCGATGTGCAGCACCAGCGTCACCCCGTCGACGTGGATGCCCCGGGCCGCCACGTCGGTGGCGACCAGCACGTTCGTCCGGCCCTCGCGGAACTCGGCCAGGGTCCGGGTCCGCATCCGCTGGGTCTTCCCGCCGTGCAGGCCGCCGGCGCGTACGCCCACCGCGGCGAGCTGCTCGACCAGCCGGTCGACGCCGAGCTGCGTACGGGCGAAGAGCATGGTGCGGCCGTCCCGGGCCGCGATGGACGCGGCCACCGCGAACTTGTCGTGCGGCGGGATCAGCAGCAGGTGGTGGTCCATGGTGGACACGGCGGCGGTCGCCGGCGCGGTGGAGTGCGTGACCGGGTCGGTCATGAACCGCTTGACCAGCGAGTCGACGTCGTTGTCCAGGGTGGCCGAGAAGAGCAGCCGCTGGGCGTCCGCGGGCGTCTTCGCCAGCAGCTCGGTGACCTCCGGCAGGAAGCCCATGTCGGCCATCTGGTCGGCCTCGTCCAGCACGGTGACCTCGACGTCGTCGAGGCGGCAGACGCCGCGCTCGATCAGGTCGCCGAGCCGCCCCGGGGTGGCCACCACGATCTCCACACCCCGCCGGAGCGCGTCGATCTGCCGGTCGTACGGGACGCCGCCGACGGCGGTCTTGAGGAAGATGCCGACGGCCTTGCCGAGCGGCACCAGCGCGTCGTTGACCTGCATGGCCAGCTCGCGGGTGGGGACCAGGACGAGCGCCCGGGGGTGCAGCGGCCGGGCCCGGTTGCGCTCGGCGAGCCGGGCGATCACCGGCAGGCCGAAGGCCAGCGTCTTGCCCGAGCCGGTCTGACCCCGGCCGAGCACGTCGCGGCCGGCGAGGGCGTCCGGCAGGGTGGCCTGCTGGATCTCGAACGGGGTGGTGATGCCCTGCCGGGCCAGCGCGTCGACGAGCTGCCGGGGCAGGCCCAGCGCGGCGAAGTCGACCGGGTCGGTGGCCGGGAGCGCCGGCGTGGGGGTCTGGTCGGTGGACGGGGACGTGCCAGGGGCAGCGTAGGTGGTCAAGAAATGCCTTTCGAGCGGGGCGCATCTTCGCGATGGCCCGCCGCGGCTCCGTACGCCGCCGATTCGCCCGCAAGATCGCCCATGGGCGCGCGAACGACGCGCCGGGTCAGTGATCCCGACAAGTGTACGGCGGCTCGGCAAGCGCGGCAGCGCGCCGCGAACCCGTAGTGGGCGGGCTCACCCCGGTTGTCGCCTACCCGCCGGTCAACCCGCGCAGCGCGTCGTTCGCCAGGAAGACCACCAGCAGGCTGATCGCGATCAGCAGGCACAGGGCCACGGCCAGCACGATCACCACCCGGGTGTTGCTGGACCGGGTCGCCGGGCCGTCCTCGGCCCAGCCCTGGGCCAGGATGTGGCCGGTCAGCGAGCCGGAATTCTCCACCGGGTTGCCCTGCGGGAAGGAGACCGTGGTGAAGCCGGGCCCCTCCGTCCCGCCGTACCGGGTGCCGGCCAGGTCCGGCGCGGCCCGCTGCGCCGTTCGGTCCGCGGGTCGGCCGGCCGAATAGGCCCGGCCAGCCGCGGCGCCGGGCGCGCTGGGGTTGGTCGCCGGCGGCCAGGTCGGCAGCGCGGGGGCCGGCACGACGGGCAGCGCGGGGGCCGGCGCGACGGGCGGCGCGGGGGCCGGCGCGACGGGCGGCGCGGAAACCGGCCCGCCCGCCGGACTGGCCATGGCGGGCGGAGGGGGGAACGGCGGGGCCGGCATCGGGCCGGGCGGTGCCGGGGGCGGGGGCATCGGCGGGGCCGGTGGTGGCACCGGCGGCCCGGGGATCGGCGGCACCGGTCCCGGCGGGGTCGGTGCGGGCGGCGGCGCGGGGGTGGGCGGGACCGGCGCGGGCGCGGGCGGCGGCGCCGGGCGCAGCGGTGGCTCCGGCTCGGTGGGCGACGGCGGGGTCGGACCCGGCGCGGGAGCCGGACCGGGCACCGGGGTGGGCACCGGCTCGGGCTCCGGGCCCGGCGGCTCGGGCGGCTGGACCGGCTCCGGTGGCTGGGCCGGCTCGGGCGGTTCCGGGTTCACCGGGCCGGCGCGGTAGACGGTGGCGGCGGACGGGGCCACCCCGGCGGCGGCGATCTCGTCCGGGGAGACCCGGTTCAGGCCGGGCACGGCGGCGCTGGCCCGCGCCTGCCCCGCCTCGGGGCGCGGGTGGGGCAGCGCGGGCGACGGCATCCGGGCGGATCCGGTGACCCGCGAGGCGCGGGATTTGCCGGCCGGGTCGGCCGCCGACGGGGTGGCGGCGTCCGCCGCCGCGGCCGGTGGCGGGGTGCCGGTGCCGGTCGAGCCGCCCTGTGCGGGCGACCGCTCGGCGGCGGCGAAGGCGGACCAGGTCGAGGGTGGCACGGTGGCGCCGGGCCGGCGCCGGTCCAGCGGGGCGGGCGGTTCCGCCGGGGCCGCCGACCGCTCCCTGACCTCGCCGGCCTCGGCCGGGGCGTCCGCCGGCTGCGCCGGCGGGTCGGGCGTCCCGGCGGCCTCGGCCGGAGCCGTCCTCGGCGTGGCGCGACCCTGGGCGCGGCCCGCGGTCTCGCGCGCCGCGCCGGACGTGGCGGCGACCTCCGCCGGGTCGCTGCTCGACGTGGCCCGATCCCGGGCGGGATCCGCCGGGTCACTCGGCTCGTCGGGCTTGGCGGCGGTGTCCGCCGGGTCGCTCGGCTCGTCGGGCTTGGCGGCGGTGTTTGCCGGGTCGCTGCTCGGCGTCCCGTGATCCTGGGCGCGGTCCGCCGCCGCGCTCGCCGTGCCGGTCTCGGCGACGGCTTCGGCCGGCTCGCTGCTCGGTGTGGCCCGATCCTGGGCGGGGTTCGCCGCCGCGCTCGGTGTGCCGGTCTCGGCGGCGGGGTCGGCAGGAGTGCTGGCGTCGGGCGGGGCGTCCGGCCCGGCCGGGGTCGTCGCCTGGGCGTCCGGCGCGGCAGGTTGCGCGTCGGGCTGGCTGCCGGACGGCCCGACGGTGCCCGCCCGGTACGTGCCGGCGCTGGCCTGTCTCGGCACCGGCCGCTCCTCGTCGGGCGGGGCCAGGACGGCACCGGCGACGCTCACCCGGGCCCGGGCCACCACGGGCCTGGCCTGCGTGGCGCGGCCGTCACCGCCGGATGCCGCCGGCCGGTCGGCGGGGGCAGGCTCGGATCCGGGGTGGACCGTCTCCGCCGGAACCTCGCGCTCGCCCATGCTCGCCCCTTCACGCCCGCCCTCGCCCCGGACCGTGGCGCCGGCCGGGAGTGCCTGGAACTCACCGTGCCACATTCCGGCCCGGCAGCACAGTCGGAGTGGACGGTTGGGTCAGCTCGCGCTGGCCGAGCTGCTCTCCGCCGCGCTGGTCGACGGGGCGGCGGTGCTCGCCGACCCGGTCGGCTCGGTGCTCGTCTCGTCGGTCGGCGTCTCGGACGGCTCCGGCGTCGGCGAGGAGGTGGTCGGGTCCGGACGCGGGACCGGCGGCCTGGTCGTCGGCCGGGTGGGCGGCGTCGGCGTCGTGGAGGGCGTCCCGGTGGGCTTCGGCGTGCCGGTGGGCTTCGGCGTGCTGGTCGGGGTCGGCTTGGGCGTGGTGGTCTGGGTCGGCTTCGGCGTGGTCGGCGCCGGCGGGCGGGTGGCCGGGGCGGGCACCGCGCCGATCACCCGGGTGGCCGCGTAGAGGCTGCTCCAGCGGACCACGGAGATCTTGACGACGTCCCCGGTGCGCGGCGCCTCGACCATCTTGCCGTTGCCGATGTACATGGCGACGTGGTGGATGCTCGTCCAGCTGCTGCCCGAGGCGAAGAAGAGCAGGTCACCGGGGAGGAGCGCGTTCGGGCTCACGGTCCGGGACCGGGTGGCGTAGTACTGGTCGCGGGAGACCCGGGGCAGGCCCCGGTAGCCGGCCGCCTGGTAGGAGGCGAGCACCAGGCCGGAGCAGTCGAACCGGTCCGGCCCCTCGGCCGCCCAGAGGTAGGGGTCGCCGAGTTGGGCGAGGGCGTAGCGGACCGCGGCCAGCGCCTTCGGGTCGGCGGCCAGCCCGCTGATGCTCTGGTTGGCGACGTACGAGCCGCCGATCTGCTGCTCGGCGGCGTCCCGGCGGCGCTCGAGGTCGAGCAGCAGCGCCGCGTTGTCGGTGCGCAGCTTGACCAGCGCGGCTTCCTGCCGGTGCAGGTCCGCCTCGACCCGGACGTACTCGGCGGCCTTGTCGGTGGCGCGCTGCTGGGCCGCGTCGTACGCCTGCTGGGCGATGTTCGCGGTGGCGGTGGCCCGGGCCACCTCGCCGGCGACCGCAGTGGTCGCCCCGTCCGCCTTGTCGCCCCGGCTGATCTGCTGGAGGACGGTGAGGTCGCGCAGGTCCGCGGCGAATTCGCCGGGCGGGACCGCGGCGGCGGCCTTGACCGCGTCGGCCGCGGCGTTCTTCGCCTTCTCCTGCGCCTGGGCGAGGGCGTCCTGGGCCTGCCGCAGGCTGGTGGTGGCGGTGGCGACCTGGGCCTGCGCCTCGTCGCGCTCGGCCTTGAGTCTGAGCAGGGTGTCGCCGAGTTGGGCGACCAGCGCGTCGGCCTGGTTGATCTGGGCGATCAGCGGGCCGTCACCCGGGTTGGCGCCCACCGGTGTGGTGCCGGGCGCGCCGGGCAGGCCGGGCGGGACGCCGGGGAGCGCGGGGACCGAACCGGGGAGCCGCAGGCCGGCGACCGGTGGCCGGGCGCCGGTGGAGGGGATCTTGTCCGGCGTGGGGTCGGCCCAGGCCGGCGTGGCCATGGCGGCGGCCGCCACCATGCCGAGCAGGGCGGCCCAGAGCTTCGGCCGGAGCACCGGCGAGATCACCGGGCCCCCGCGTCGCTGTCGTCGGACCCGCTTGCTGTCGCCCATTCCGCTCCCCGTCCGGTCTGGTGCCTCCCGCGCTCTGGTGTGCGCGAGTGGACCGGGACGTTCTCGGTGTGTGTTCCGCCCCACCCTGTCTTACCTCACGGGGCGAGGGTTGTCGATGCGCGGAGGGTAACGAGCGGCTGAGAGTCCGGTGAAGTAGGTCGTCGGGGTCGACCGGGCCGCCGGTTCGTCGGAGCGCCGACGTAGGCTCGACCGGGACCGCAGGTGGAAGGGACGTGGCTTTCGATGGACGCCGGACTCAAGCGCGAGCTTGAAGCGAAGGTCTACGCCGGGGAGCGGCTGACCCGCGAGGACGGGGTCGCCCTCTACGAGAGCGACGACCTGGCCTGGCTCGGGCGGCTGGCCCATCACAAGCGCACCGAGCTGAACGGTGAGCGGGTGATGTTCAACGTCAACCGGCACCTCAACCTGACGAACGTCTGCTCCGCCTCGTGCGCGTACTGCTCGTTCCAGCGCAAGCCGGGCGAGAAGGACGCCTACACGATGCGTATCGACGAGGCGGTCCGCAAGGCCAAGGAGATGGAGGACGAGCAGCTCACCGAGCTGCACATCGTCAACGGCCTGCACCCGACGCTGCCCTGGCGCTACTACCCGAAGGTGCTGCGCGAGCTGAAGGCGGCGCTGCCGAAGGTCAACCTGAAGGCGTTCACCGCCACCGAGGTGCAGTGGTTCGAGAAGATCAGCGGCCTCGGCGCGGACGAGATCCTCGACGAGCTGATGGACGCCGGTCTGGAGTCGCTCACCGGCGGCGGCGCGGAGATCTTCGACTGGGAGATCCGGCAGCACATCGTCGACCACGCCTGCCACTGGGAGGACTGGTCGCGGATCCACCGGCTGGCCCACGCCAAGGGCATGAAGACGCCGTCGACCATGCTCTACGGCCACATCGAGGAGCCCCGGCACCGGGTCGACCACGTGCTGCGGCTGCGCGAGCTGCAGGACGAGACGGGCGGGTTCCAGGTCTTCATCCCGCTGCGCTACCAGCACGACTTCGTCGACTCCGCGGACGGCAAGATCCGTAACCGGATCCAGGCCCAGACCACGATGGCCTCGCCGGCCGAGTCGCTGAAGACCTTCGCGGTCTCCCGGCTGCTCTTCGACAACGTCCCGCACGTGAAGTGCTTCTGGGTGATGCACGGCCTCTCGGTGGCTCAGCTCTCGCTGAACTTCGGCGTGGACGACCTGGACGGTTCGGTCGTGGAATACAAGATCACGCACGATGCCGACTCGTACGGCACGCCGAACACCATGCACCGGGACGACCTGCTGCACCTGATCTGGGACGCCGGCTTCCGCCCCGTCGAGCGGAACACCCGCTACGAGATCGTCCGCGAGTACGACGCGGCCCCGTCGCTGGCCGAGCGCCGCGCCGAGCCGCAGCAGGTCTGGGCCTGACCGGGTTCCGATGAGCACCGACGAGCAGCCGCGCGGCTTTCCCCGGCGGGACGCCGAGGGGCGCATCGCCACCCTCGGTGACCTGCTCGGGGTGAGCCTCGCCGGTCTGGTGATCGGGGTGCTGGCGCTGGTGCTCTTCGAGTGGGCGTTCGCCACCATGGGGGCCGGCGGGTTCGGGCGGACCAACGGCTGGCTGGCGGTGATCCTGCCGGTCTGGCTCTTCTGGGACGACTTCCGGGCCTGGGATTTCGGCGCCGCCCGGGTGCTCGCCGCGCTGGCCGGTGTCGTGCTGGGCGTCCTCGCGGGGCTGCTCGCGGCCGGGCTGGCCGCCGACCTGCCCCCGCTGCTGTCCGGCGCGCTCGCCGCGGCGGCGTTCACCGTGGTCTACGCGGTGGTCTGGTTTCCTGGGGTCCACTGGCTGGCTCGGCGTACGGGCTGAGCCGGCAACGGAGAACGGAGTACGCACGTGAGCGCGGCGGTCAAGTACACGCTGGGCCGGATCGGGCTGTTCGTCGGCGTGCTGGCGGCCCTGTGGCTCGTCGAGATGAACATGTTTCTGCGGCTGATGCTGGCGCTGGTCTTCTCGGCCGCGCTCTCGTTCTTCCTGCTGCGCGGCTGGCGGGACGAGATGGCCGGGGAGATGGCGGAGGCGTCGGAGCGGCGGCGGGCCGAGAAGGATCGGCTGCGTTCGGCGCTGGCCGGCGACGACCGGCCGGCCGACGACGGGCCGGAGGACCGCCGGGGCTGACCCGGCGGGCCCGGCGCCACCCCCTCGGGGCGGCGCCGGGCCCGTGCGGTCACCAGTTGGTGGAGCCGGGTACGACCGGCCAGGGCTTGTTCGTGGGCTTGATCAGGTACGCGATGCCGCCCGAGCCGCCGGCCACCGTGCCGTTGGCCCGGTAGCGCTTGGTCCGCAGCCAGATCTGCTCGAACTGGGACCGCTTGTAGACGTTGCGCACCACCTCGTCGGAGGAGGAGGCGGGGTCGTTGACGATCACGTCGCCCTCGGCGGTGAAGCCGACGATCACGAACAGGTGCCCGGAGGTGCCGTAGTTCGCCCCGTCCAGCTCGCTGGCGAGGAAGGACTGCGAGGTCACCACCGGGATGCCGGCCTTGATGAAGCGTTCCACCTCGTCCAGCGAGTGCATCCGGGTGACCCGCGCGTCGAGGCCCGGGAAGCTGGCCGCGTACGCGGTGTTGAACGGCCAGTTGCCGGCGCCCTCGTACTCGTAGTCGTAGGTCATCCGGGCGGCGTGGTCGACGGTCGGGTCGGCGTAGCCGGGGTCGACCCAGGCGATGTCTTCGGCGGAGGGCTTCCGGCCCCAGTACTCGACCACCATCTCCGTCGAGGTGGGCGAGCACCAGGCCTCGCCGCCGTTGTCGAACTCGGGGTACTCCCCGATGTGGATGTTCTGCGAGTAGCGCGGCACCGGCAGCTCGGTGCCCCAGGCGATGCCGCCCTTGCTCGGGGTGACGGTGAACCGGTCCGGCACGTTCGAGCTCATCGCGCCGAGCATCCAGACCCGCGGCGAGGCGGTCTGCCCGGGCGCCCGGTAGAGGGTGAGCCGCAGCTGGTAGGACCGGAGCAGCACCCCGGCGTCGGCGTCGTCGATGGAGAACGTGTCGGTCCAGATGGTCGACCAGGGGTCACCCTGGCCGTCCAGGGTGGCCCGCTTGATGTCCTGGTCGCCGGAGGCCCAGCGGCCCATCACGTACCAGGGAGTCTGGGTGCCGCTGTTGTAGGTGCCGTGCAGTTCGACCTGGATCCAGGTGCCGGCCGGGGTGGCGGCGTTCCACGAGGCCACCAGCTCGGTGGCGTCGAAGCCGATCTGCCGCTCGGGCGAGGTCCAGGTGGCGTACTCCCAGGTGCGGGTGGCGCCGGTGTGCTCGTCGGTGAACTCGGTGGTGCCGGTCGGCTCGCCGATGGTGATGCCGGTGCGGTGCCCCGGGATGGCGTACGTGCCCTGGTGGGTGCCGTCGCGCCAGTCCGGGTACTTCGACCAGTCCTGGAAGGTGATCTGCTCGTCGTGCGCGGCGACGGGCAGGTTGTTGTCGGCGTGGGCGGGGACCGCCACGCCGAGCAGGGTGAGCGCGGCGGCCCCGGCGAGGGCGACCGCCCGCAGCGCTGGTCTGACCATGTGAACTCCGCAGGGTGTGAAGGGATGGGTCACCAGTTGGTGGACCCGGCCACGGCGGGCCAGGCCACGGTCGTCGGCTTGATCAGGTAGACGACGCCGCCGGAGCCGCTGCCGGTGCCGCCGTTGGCGGTGGTGCGCTTCGTGCGCAGCCAGATCTGCTCGAACTGGTCGCGGTGGTAGACGTGCCGGACGGCGGTGTCGCTGGGCGAGGCGGGGTCGTTGGCGATCACGTCGCCGGTGGCGGTGAAGCCGATCACCACCATGAGGTGCCCGGCGGTGCCGTAGCCGGCCCCGTCCAGCTCGCTGGCGAGGAAGGACACGCTGGTGACCACGGGGATGCCGGCGGCGATGAAGTGCTCCACCTCGTCCAGCGAGTGCAGCCGGGTCACCTTCGCCTCCAGCCCGGGGAAGGTGGCCGCGTACGCGGTGTTGAACGGCCAGTTGCCGGTGCCGTCGTACTGCCAGTCGTAGGCCATCCGGGCGGCGTGGTCGACGGTCGGGTCGGCGTAGCTCGGGTCGACCCAGGACGTGTCGGCCGCCGACGGCTTGCGCCCCCAGTACTCGACGACCATCTCCGTCGAGGTGGGGGAGCACCAGGCCTCGCCGCCGCCGCCGTACTCGGGGTACTGGCCGGCGTGGATGTTCTGGGAGTAGCGCGGTACGGCCAGCTCGGTGCCCCAGGCGATGTGCCCGGCGCTGGGTGCGACGGTGTACCGGTCCGGCACGGTGGAGCTCATCGCGCCGAGGGAGCGCAGCACGGGCGTGCCGGTGGATGCCGGGTCCCGGTAGAGGGTGGCCCGGAGCTGGTACGCCCGCAGCAGCACCCCGGCGGCCGGGTTGTTGATCGCGAGGGTGTCGGTCCACACGCTGGAGGTCTTGTCGCCCTGCTTGTCGACGCTGGTCCGCTTGATGTCGCCGTCGCCGGCGGCCCAGCGGCCCAGGACGTACCAGGGGGTCCGGGCGCCGGTGGTGTAGCTGCCCTGGACCTCGATCTGGAGCCAGGTGCCGGCGGGGGTGTCGGCGTTCCACGAGGCGACCAGCTCGGTGGCGCCGAAGCCGACCTGGGTGAGCGGCGAGGTCCAGGTCCCGTACGCCCAGTTGCGCCGGACGCCGGTGTGCGGGTCCCGGTACTGGACGGTGCCGACCGGGGTGGTCAGGGTGAGGCCGGTGCTGGTGCCGGTGGTGCCGGCGGCGGTCCCGGCCGACCAGCCCGTGCCGGACCAGCCCTGCCAGGTGATCTGTTCGTCGTGGGTGACGGTGGTGACCCCGCCGGCCGGCCTGCCGGCGGCGGCCGGTGCGGTGGTGCCGAGGAGGGCGAGCGCGGTGACGCCGGCGACGGCGACCGCGCGCAGGGATGTCCGGGCCATGGCGGCTCCCACAGGTGAGCGGCATCGTTGCCGTTCACTGTCGCTCCTGGAAGGAACTTTCGCCAGAGGTCAACGCATGGAAAATCTTTGCCGGCGTGACGATCCGGTCGGGATGGACCAACGCAGTGATGAATATTGATATGACCATGTGACTCCTGGTGAGGTGGGCGAAACGGGATCTCCCGTACCCCGAGGAGGTTGTCCATGGCCCTCCGCACGTCCCCGCTCCGCCGCCGGCTGGCCCTCGCCGCCGCCGTCGGCCTCACCCTCGTCACCGCCCTCGGCACGCCGGCCGCCGCCCGGCCCGCCCCGGACCCGTCCGCCGCACCGGCCGCCGCCAGCTACCGGGTGCTCGGGCCACGGACGGTCACCGACCGGAGCGCCGTCGCCCGCACCGGCGCGGCGATCGACTACTCCGAACACGGCGTGCTGCACGTCACGGCGACCAGCGCCGAGGCCGCCGCGATCACCCGGCTCGGCTTCCGGCTGGAGCGGGAGGCCGCCCCGGCCGCGGCGGCCGGTGCCGTCGCCTACGCCTTCCCGTCCGCCGACTCGAACTACCACGACTACGCCGAGCTGACCGCGGTGGTGAACAAGGTGGTCGCCGACCACCCCGCCATCGCCCGCAAGCTCAGCATCGGCACGTCCTACCAGGGCCGGGACCTGATGGCCGTGAAGATCTCCGACAACGTCGGCACCGACGAGAACGAGCCGGAGATCCTCTTCAACGCCCAGCAGCACGCCCGCGAGCACCTGACCGTCGAGATGGCCATCTACCTGCTCAACCTCTTCACCGACAGCTACGGCACCGAGTCCCGGATCACCAACATCGTCAACTCCCGGGAGATCTGGATCGTGCCGACGGTCAACCCCGACGGCAGCGAGTACGACATCGCCACCGGCTCCTACCGGTCCTGGCGCAAGAACCGGCAGCCCAACAGCGGCTCCACCGCCGTCGGCACCGACCTGAACCGCAACTGGGGCTACCAGTGGGGCTGCTGCGGCGGCTCGTCCAGCTCGAAGTCGTCGGAGACCTACCGCGGCCCGTCCGCCTTCTCCGCCCCCGAGACGGCGGCGCTGCGCAACTTCGTCAACAGCCGGGTGGTCGGCGGGGTGCAGCAGCTCAAAGCCAACATCGACTTCCACACCTACTCGCAGTTGGTGCTCTGGCCGTACGGCTACACGTACAGCAACACCGCCACCGGGATGACCACCGACCAGTACAACACCTTCGCCACCATCGGCCGGCAGTTGGCGTCCAGCAACGGCTACACGCCGGAGCAGTCCAGCGACCTCTACATCGCCGACGGCACCAGCATCGACTGGATGTGGGGGACCCACAAGATCTGGGCCTACACCTTCGAGATGTACCCCGGGTCGTCCTCCGGCGGCGGCTTCTACCCGCCCGACGAGGTGATCCCCGCGCAGACCTCCCGCAACAAGGAGGCCGTCCTGCTGCTGTCCGAGTACGCCGACTGCCCGTACCGGGCGATCGGCAAGCAGAGCACGTACTGCTGACCCGCCGCACCGGGGGCCCCGGTCCCACCCCCTGCCGGGGCCCCCACCACCCCGCCCGTCCGGGCGATCTCCGCTGGACGTGCGCTACGGTGGCACCGACCAGTCCGCAGCGAAGCCGGTGTGAAACCGGCGCTGTCCCGCAACTGTGATGCCCCGCACGCGGCGTCGGCCTCCGGCCGGCGCCGAACCGCGTGGGGATGAGCCAGGTCGCCTGCGGCAGGTCGCGATACGCGCTCTCGAGGAAGGGCGCCTCGCGGACGGGCGCCCCGGCGTTCCTGTCGGCGAAGCACCACGCTCCTCGACCGACAGGAGGACCGATGTCCAGACGTACCCCCCGGCTCTTCGCCGCCGCGCTCGCGGTCGGCGCGCTGCTCCTCGGCGGCTGCGCCGAGCAGACCTCGACCGACACCCCCGCCGTCGGTGGCTCGACGGCCGCCGCCTTCCCGGTCACCGTCGGCAAGGTGACCCTGGAGAAGCGCCCCGAGAAGATCGTCTCGCTCTCGCCCACCGCGACCGAGATGCTCTTCGCGATCGGCGCCGGCAAGCAGGTCACCGCCGTGGACGACCAGTCGAACTACCCGCCCGAAGCGCCCAAGACCGACCTCTCCGGCTACCAGCCGAACGCGGAGGCGATCGCCGGCCGCAACCCCGACCTGGTGGTGCTCGCCAACGACACCAACAAGATCGTCGACCAGCTCACCACGCTGAAGATCCCGGTGCTGCTCAGCCCGGCCGCGACCACCCTGGACGACACGTACCAGGAACTCGTCGACCTGGGGAAGCTCACCGGCCACCAGGCCGAGGCGGACGCCCTCACCACCAAGATGAAGGACGACATCGCGTCCCTCACCAAGGACCTGCCGAAGCGGACCACGAAGCTCACCTACTACCACGAGCTGGGCCCGGAGCTGTACAGCGTCACCAGCAAGACCTTCCTCGGCTCGATCTACGCCCTCGCCGGGCTGGAGAACATCGCCGACCCGGCGGACGCCGACGGCAAGAAGGGCGGCTACCCGCAGCTCTCCCAGGAGGTCATCGTCAAGGCGAACCCCGACTTCGTCTTCCTGGCCGACACCAGGTGCTGCCAGCAGAACCCGGACACCGTCAAGGCCCGCAGCGGCTGGGCCGGCATCACGGCGGTCAAGAACAACCAGGTCGTCGCCCTCGACGACGACATCGCCTCGCGCTGGGGTCCGCGCGTGGTCGACCTGGTCCGGGCGATCGTGGCCGCCACCGCCAAGGTCCCGGCCTGACGGTGACCGTGCGACCAGCGGAACCCGCCGACCGGCCGGCCGGGGCGCCCGACGCGTCCCGGCCGCCCGGCCCGCGTCCGGGCCGGGCCGCTCCCGATCCCGGCCGCGGCACCCGGCCCACGGCCGGCACCGGTACGCCGGCCCGGCCGGCCCGGCTGCGCAAGCGCTGGCTGGCCGCCGCGCTCGCCGCCGTGCTGGTCGCCCTGGTCGCCGGGGTGTCCCTCGGCCCGGTCAGCCTGCCGCCCGGCAGCGTCGCGGCCGAACTGCTCAACCTGCTGCCCGGGGTGCACCTGGAGAGCGGGCTCACCGAGCGGGAGGTCGCCATCGTCACCGAGCTGCGCCTGCCCCGGGTCGTGCTCGGCCTGCTCGTCGGCGGGCTCCTCGCCCTGGCCGGCGGCTGCTACCAGGGCGTCTTCCGTAACCCGCTGGCCGACCCGTACCTGCTCGGGGTGGCGGCCGGCGCCGGGCTCGCGGTGACCGCGGTCATCGCGCTGGGCGCCGGTGCCGGCGGGGCGATCACCGGGCTGCCGGTCACCATCCCGCTGGCCGCGTTCGTCGGCTCGCTCGCCGCGGTCGCCATGACCTACGGGCTCGGCGCGGCGGGCGCCCGGAGCCGGTCACCGGCCACGCTGATCCTGGCCGGGGTGGCGGTCTCCGCGTTCCTCTCCGCCGGGCAGACGTACCTGCTGCAACGGCACTCCGACAGCATCCAGCAGGTCTACTCCTGGCTGCTCGGCCGGCTGGCCACCGCCGGCTGGCACGACGTCCTGCTGGTCCTGCCCTACTTCGTGCTCACCGCCGTGGTGGTGCTGCTGCACCGCCGCGAGCTGGACGTGCTCTCGGTCGGCGACGACGAGGCGGCCAGCCTCGGGCTGCACCCGCAGCGCTCCCGCTACCTGCTGATCGCCGCCGCCTCGCTCGGCACCGCCGCCGCGGTCTCCGCCTCCGGCCTGATCGGCTTCGTCGGCATCATCGTGCCGCACACCGTCCGGCTGCTCGCCGGGGCCAGCTACCGGGTGATCCTGCCGCTGTCGATGCTCTTCGGCGGCGCGTTCCTGGCGCTGACCGATGTGGTCGCCCGGACCGTGGCGGCGCCGGCGGAGATCCCGATCGGCGTGGTCACCGCGCTGCTCGGCGGACCGTTCTTCGTCCTGGTCCTGCGCACCTCCCGGCGGGTGTTCACGTGAGCCCGCCCGCCGTCGAGATCCGGGACCTGCGGGTCGAGCTGGGCGGGGCGCCGATCCTGGCCGGGGTGGACCTGACCGTCGCGGTGGGCGAGTGGGTCACCGTGATCGGCCCGAACGGCGCCGGCAAGTCGACGCTGCTGCGCGCCGTCGGCGGCCTGCTGCCCGCGCCGGGCGCGGTCTCCCTCTTCGGTACGCCGATCAACTCCCTCCGCCGCCGGGACCGGGCCCGGGTGGTGGCCACCGTGGCGCAGTCCCCGGTGGTGCCGGCCGGCATGTCGGTCTTCGACTACGTGCTGCTGGGGCGGACCCCGTACATCCCGGCGCTGGGCCGGGAGTCCGCCGCCGACCTGGCCGCCGTGCGCGAGGTCGTGGACCGGCTCGACCTCGGCGCGTTCGCCCACCGTGAGCTGGCCACCCTCTCCGGTGGCGAGCGGCAGCGGGTCTTCCTGGCCCGGGCGCTGGCCCAGGGGGCCACCCTGCTGCTGCTCGACGAGCCGACCAGCGCGCTGGACATCGGGCACCAGCAGGACGTGCTCGAACTGGTCGACCAGCTCCGCCGCGCGCACCGGCTGACCGTGCTGGCCACCATGCACGACCTCTCCGTCGCCGGCGAGTACGCCGACCGGATGGTGCTGCTCGCCGACGGGCGGGTGGTCGCCTCCGGGCCGCCGCAGGAGGTGCTCACCGAGGAGCTGCTCGGCGCCCACTACCGCGCCCACGTCCGGGTCATCCCGGGCGACCACGGCCCGTTGGTGGTCCCGGTCCGTCCCCGCTGAACGGACCGGCCCGGGGGACGGTCCCGCTGGTGGACGGGCCGCTGGACGACCTCAGCGCAGCGCGGCGACCGAGAAGAGCGCGCCCTGCGGGTCGCGGAGCGCCGCGCTGCGCCCGGCCGGGTTGTCCCGGGGCGGGACCAGGATCGTGCCGCCCAGCTCGGCGGCGCGCGCCGCGGTGGCGTCCACGTCCGCGACCGCGAAATAGACCGACCAGTACGCGGGCAGATCCTCCGGCAGCTTCTCCAGCTGCGGCATCATCCCGGCCACGATCCGGGCGCCGCAGCGCCAACCGGTGTACGGCATCGGGCCGGGTGCCCGCTCCTCCGGGTGCCAGCCGAACACCAGGCCGTAGAAGTCCTTGGCCCGCTCCGGGTCCGGGGTGACCAGCTCGTTCCAGCACATCGACCCGGGCTCGTTGAACAGCTCCGCGCCGCGCATCGCCATCGGCTGCCAGACGCTGAACACCGCGCCGGCCGGGTCGGCGAGGACCGCCATCCGGCCCTGGTCGAAGACGTCGAACGGGGCGACCACCACCTGACCGCCGGCCGCCTCCACCCGGGTCGCCACCAGGTCCGCGTCGTCGGTCGCCACGTACGTCGACCAGATCGGCACCTGGCCCGGCGTGGCCGGCGGGCCGGCTCCGGCGACCGCCCGCCCGTCCTTGCGGAAGACGGTGTAGCCGCCGGCCGCGGGCTCCGGGGAGACCTGCCCGGTCCAGCCGAAGAGCTGCGGGTAGAACTCCTTCGCCGCGGCCAGCCCGGGGGTGGCCAGGTCGACCCAGCAGGGCGTGCCGGGCTCGACGCCGTTCACGCGGTCCCCTCTCGCCGGGGGCGGCCCCGACGGCACGCCCTGCCGGCATCGTGGCACCGTCCCCCGGCCCACCGGGGCGGAATCGGACAGATCGTCAGCTGAAGCGGCGCCCCTCGTCCCGCCGGTACGCCCAGGCGGCGACGGCGGCGAGCAGCACGATCCAGACGCCGAGCATGACCATGGAGAGGGTGCTCGGCCGCCAGTCGGTGACCGCCGCCCACATCAGCTCGACCGCTCCCCGGGTGGGGAGGTAGGGGGCGATCGCCTGGACGAAGCCGGGGGCGTCGCTCGGGCCGGAGAGCAGCCCGCCACCGAAGGCGAGCGGGAAGAAGATCAGCTGGGCGACCACGATCGCCGCCCGGCTGGGCAGCGAGTAGCCGATGGCCAGGCCGAGCAGGGTGAACGGCACCGAGATCACGCCGACCCCGACGGCGCCGAGCAGGAACTGCACGGGCGTGACCCGGGCGGCCGTGGCCACCGCCGCGATCACCACCACCGGAAGCATGGAGAGGTAGGTGATGGCCAGCCCGGCCAGGATGCGGCCGGCGAAGCGCGGCCCGGGCCCGGCCGGCAGGGTCCGGGTGTACGGGTTCCACGGCTGGTCGCGGTCCTCGGCGACGCCGATCCCGTACTGGAAGATGTTGGCGCTCATCACCGCGAAGGTCACCATGGCGGCGGTGGCGTAGGTGGCGCCCTCGGCGTCGTCCCCGGCGAACGGCACCACGAAGAAGAGCATCGCGGCGGCCGGGAAGAAGGCGCTGCCGAAGATCGCGACCGGAATCCGGATGATCTCCAGCAGTTGGTAGCGGGCGTGGATCAGGGCGAGCGGCATGGCGGGCTCCTAGACGGTCGGGACGGCGGGCCGGTCGCCGGTGGTGATGGCCAGGAACGCCTCCTCCAGCGAGGTGGGCCGGACCTCCAGGTCCCGGAACGCCGCCCCGGCGGTGACCAGGTCCCGGACGAGCTGGTCGGCGTCGGTGGTGAGCAGGTGGGTACGCCCGTCGGCCTGCTCGGTGGCCACCACGCCGGGCAGCGCCGGCAGGTCGTCGGCGACCAGGCTGACCCGGCGTACGCCGACGATGCCGCGGATCGCCGGCACGGTGTCGTCGGCCAGCACCCGACCCTGGCCGATCACCACGACCCGCTGGGCGAGCGCCTCCACCTCCTCCAGGTAGTGGCTGCTCAGCAGCACGGTGCCGCCGTCGGAGTGGAAGGAGCGGATGGCCTCCCAGAGGGTGTGCCGGGCCGTCACGTCCAGCCCGGTGGTGGGCTCGTCGAGGACGACCAGCCGGGGACGGCCGAGGAAGGCGAGGGCCACCGCGAGCCGGCGGCGCTGCCCACCGGAGAGGCCGCCGGTCTGCCGGCGGACCTGGTCGGCGAGGCCGAACCGGTCGAGCAGCTCGTCCCGGGGGACCGGGTCGGGGAAGTGGGCCGCGACGAAGTCGACCACCTCGCCGACCCGCAGCGTGCCGGGGAGCCCGGTCTCCTGCGGGGTCACCCCGAGCTGCCGCCGGCTGGCCGCGGCGCGCGGGTCGCCGCCGAAGAGCTCGACCCGGCCGCCGGTGGGCCGGCGCAGCCCGACCAGCAGGTTGATCAGGGTGCTCTTGCCGGCGCCGTTCGGGCCGAGCAGCCCGACCAGCTCGCCGGTGTGGACGGTCAGGTCGACCCGGTCCAGTGCCAGCACGTCGCCGTAGCGGCGGCTGACCTGGTCGGCGCGGGCCAGGATCATGGTCAGACTCCTCGGGGTTGCGGTCCCGGTCGGTGATGCGTCCCTGTGTACCGTGTCCGGTCCACGCCCGCTGCCCCGCGCGGCCGCGCGACGTGATCCCCTACTGTGATAGTCCGCGCCCCGCGGTGACGCCGCGGCAGGCGGCTGCCGACAGGACACTGGGGAGGGTCCGTGACGAGTCCGAACAAGAACCTGGACGTACAACCGGAGGCGCTGGTCGCCTTCGCCGCCACCTCCAGGGGACGGGCGACCCAGTTCAGCGAGCTGCGCCAGCGGTTCCACGACGGGCACGTGCCCCGGCACGCCTTCGGCATCATGCCGGCGTCGTTCAGCCTCGCCGCCGCGTACGCCGAGCAGTTCGAGGCGTGCCTGACCGGGCTCGCCGAGGGCGCCGAGGTGATGGCGGACATCGCCGAGGGGATCAGCGACACGGCCGACGCGTACACCGGCACCGACCTGGCCACCAACGACATGTTCGCGCCGGGCGCCTGAGGGGGACGCATGAGCACCGAGGCGTTGCAGCGCAACAAGACCTACTTCGAGCAGATCGTGTTGGGCACCCCCGACCCGTTCAAGCCGCTTTCCGAGGCTGTGCTCTGGCCGTTCAACGAGTTGCTGGAGCTGGTCGCCGGGGAGCCGGACGACCTGATGCGCGCGGCCCAGCTCGCCCTGACCACCGGCGAGGCGGTACGCCAGATCGCCGGTGAGCAGACCGCCGACCGGGCCCGGCTGCGCAGCGCCTGGGAGGGCGACGCGGCGGACAAGTTCCACGCCTCGATGGAGGCCGTGGAGGAGGCGATCGAGGAGCTGGCCAAGGGGCTGGACGGCACCAAGGAGGTGCTGGTCGACGCCGCGAACGCGGCCGTCGAGGCGTTCAACCTGCTGGTCGAGCTGATCCTGGAGTTCCTGCTCTGGTTCCTGACCGAGGTGATCATCGCGGCGGTGGCCGCCGTGCTCAGCGCCGGCGTGACCCTGGCCGCCACGGTGGTCCGGGTGCTGGCCCGGCTGGCCACCACGGTCGGCCGGATGGTCAAGATCGTGGCCCGGTTCGCGGAGATCCTCACCAAGCTGGTCACCAAGCTGGAGAAGGTCGCGGAGCTGCTGACCAAGTACCGCAAGCTGGTGATGGAGCTGCGCAAGGCCAAGAAGGCGTACCGGGCGTGGAACAAGTCCGGCTACACCCGGGAGGCGTTGGAGTTCAAGCTGAAGCGGGCCGCGATCCTCTTCCCCGGCAAGTTCGCCATCAACCACACCTCGCCGGTGAACATCCCCGGCATCGGCGGCGCCCTGCTCGACACCGGGGTCGGCATGTACGACGTCGCCGACGGGCACAAGGACCGCAACTATCTGGTGGACGGCACCTACTCCGAAGACCTGGGCCCGTACACCCGGGGCGTGCAGAACGTCTTCGACTCGATCGTGAACTGAGAGGCAGTGATGACCTTCCCCGCCCTGGACCGGCTCGAGGCGCTGGCCCGCAACCTGGACGGCTGGCAGCGCGAGCTCGGCGCGCGGATGGCCGAGCTGGAGCAGAGCAGCGCCGAGGGGGTGAGCGACTCCGGCCTGGTCACGGTGACCGCGGCGGCCGACGGCAAGATCCTCTCCACCGAGCTGAACGCGCGGGCCATGCGGCTCGACTCGTACACCCTGGCCGAGGAGTTCACCGCCGCCGCGAACCGCGCCCAGGAGGCCGCCGCCGCCCGGGTCCGGGAGATCGTCGGCGAGGTGATGGGCAACGCCCCGGCCGCGGAGCGCCGCACCGACGACGACTACGGCTACGACCGATACTGAGCCGATGGACCAGAGCGGATACCTCGACCTGCTCGCCCGGCTCGCCGAGCCGGGCGAGCGGGTGCTCGCCCACGCCCAGGCGGAGGTCGGCGGCGGCCTGACGCCCGCACCTCCGCCCGACGAGACGGTCGCGCCCACGCCGAGCCGGGTCACCGTCTCCTCGGTGCTGCTCAACGTGCTCGCGCCGCTGGCCACCTGGGACCGGGGCGACCGGCTGGTGGACCTGATCGGCTGGGGGATCGCCGGCCGGGGCGCGCCCGGCTCGGCCGCGTCCCGGCTGCACCGGGCCGTCAACCCGGCCCGGCCGGACGGGAAGGTGCGGCACACCCTGCTCGCCGTCACCGACCGGCGGCTGCTGGTCTGCGTCACCGGCCCGGTGAAGCTGCTGTCCAGCCGAGAGGACGACGAGCGGGCGCTGGCCGAGACCCGGGTGGTCTGGGCCGCCCCGCGCGCCGAGGTGGCCTCGGCCCGGGTGGGCTGGCACCGGCTCAACCCGAAGCGGTTGAAGGTCACCTTCACCGACGGGTCCTGGCTGGCCTTCACCGTGCCGATCGCCGAGTCGGGCCGGCCGCTGCGCGCGATCGCCGCCGCGCTCACCGGCTGAACCCGCCCCTCGCGGGACCGGGGTCAGCTGGTCAGCGGGGTGGGGAGCGGGTCGTGGTGCAGCACGGCGAGCCGGGACACGGCCCGGGTCAGCACCACGTACAGCCGGTGCAGGCCGCGCGGCTCGGCCGCCACGATCGCGGCCGGCTCGACGACCACCACGTGGTCGTACTCCAAGCCCTTGACCAGGGTGGCCGGGACCAGGGTGACCCGGGTGGCGGCCTCGACGTCGTCGGCGCTCCCGGTCGGCACGCCCGCGTCGGCGAGGGCCGCGCGGAGCCGCTCCACCGTGTCGTCGGCGGCGATCACGCCGACCGAGCCGTCGTGCGCCAGCGCCGCGCGCACCTCGGCCACCGTGGCCGCGGTCAGGTCGTCGACGGTACGCACGGCCAGCGTCCCGTCGCGGCGCAGCGACTCTGCCGGGGGCACGTCGACGGCGAGCGCCGGCAGCAGCCGGTTGGCGAAGGCGACCACCACCGCCGGCACCCGGAAGCCGATGCTGAGCGGCACCACGGCGGCGTCGGGCTTGCCCAGGTGGGTCAGGGACTCTCGCCAGTCGGTGGCCGCCCACGGCGCGGTGCCCTGGGCCAGGTCCCCGAGCAGGGTGATCGAGCCGTGCTCGCTGCGCCGGGCGATGGCCCGGCACTGCATCGGGGAGAGATCCTGCGCCTCGTCGACCACCACGTGCCCGAAGCCCGGCAGCCGTTCCAGCAGCCCGGTGACCTCGTCGAGGAGCACCGCGTCGGCGGCCGTCCAGCGGGTCGCCTTCGGGGTACGCCCGAGCCGGCCCGACCGGAGCAGTTCCTGCTCCCCGGCGGTGAGCAGCCCGTCGGCGGCCGCGGCGAGCGCCTCGGCGTCGGTGAGCAGCCGGTGCAGCAGCCCTTCCGGGGTGAGCGCGGGCCAGACCGCGTCGAGGTACTCGGTGACCGGTTTCGCCTTCGCCATCCGGCGGAGCCAGGCGTCGCTGGGTGATTCCGCCCGGCGCGCCTCGGCCTGGCGTTGCAGCAGTCCCACCACCCGGGCCCGGACCCGGTCCCGGCCGATCGCGTAGGGCAGTCCCTCGCGGCGGGTCTCCTCGACGACGCGGTGCAGCGGGTCGAGCCCGATCCGCCAGCGGAACGAGCCGTCCGACACCATGATCGGCTCGGTCGGCGTACCGATGTGCGCCTCGACGGCCCGGCGCAGCACCTCGGCCATCCGCACGTCGTGCTTGACCACGGCGACGGCCGGGTCGTCGACCGCGCGGACCGGCACCCGGGCGGCCAGGTCCTCCACGGTGGCCTGCTCGACCTCGACCTCGCCGAGCGCGGGCAGCACCGCCGCGATGTACGACAGGAACGCCCGGTTCGGCCCGACGATCAGGACACCGGACCGGCGCAGCCGCTCCCGGTACAGGTAGAGCAGGTACGCGGCGCGGTGCAGGCCGACCGCCGTCTTGCCGGTGCCCGGCGCGCCCTGTACGCAGATCGAGGCGGCCAGGTCGGCCCGGACCAGCTCGTCCTGCTCGGGCTGGATGGTGGCGACGATGTCCCGCATCGGGCCGACGCGGGGGCGTTCGATCTCGGCGGTGAGGATCCGGCTGGCCGTGCCCAGTTCCTCGCCGCGGTCCAGGTGCTCGTCCTCGAAGCTGGTGAGCACACCGGAGCTGAACCCGAACCGGCGCCGGACGGCGACGCCCTGCGGGTCGCGGGCGCTGGCCCGGTAGAACGACCGGGAGACGGGGGCCCGCCAGTCCAGCACCAGCGGCTCGCCGAGGTCGTCGGTGACGTGCCGGCGTCCCACGTGGTAGTCGCGCCCGGCGTGGTCCGGGTCCAGGTCGCCGAAGTCGAGGCGGCCGAAGAAGAGGGGGGTGCTCGGGTCGTCGGCCAGCTCCTTGACCCGCCGGGCCATGTGCCGGCCGAGCTGTTCGGCGGTGTACGCGTCGCCGGCGACCTTGTCGCCGGTGGCGAAGAGGGATTCGGCGCGCTCGCGCATCCGGCGCAAGGCCGCGCGGGACGCCTCCAGGTGGGCGCGTTCGGCGTCGAGTTCGTCGTCGAGGGTCTGTTCTCGGGCGTGCAGGGTCATCCACGTACTCCTCGTCACGGGAAAAACGCTGCCGCTCGCGTTTCCGACCTGGGGCCGGCGCGGGGACGTCCTGTGCGGTGCTACTCACCACGGCCGTCGGGCGGGACAGAGCAGCTTACTCCGGCCGGGTCGGCGGGCAACCGAATTTCGCCCGGCCGCCTGTGCGGGCGGAATTTCGCCCGGCCGCCCGCGGGGCGGAATCATGGGGGCATGACCGAGGAGCACCCCGAGCAGCGCCGGGTGACGATCAGCGATCCGCAGGTGATGCGGGCGCTCGCGCATCCGGCCCGCATGGCGATCATGGAACATCTCGGCTCGCTGGAGGGCGGCGCGACCGCGACCGAGTGCGCCGAGATCGCCGGCCTGTCGCCGAGCGCCACCAGCTACCACCTGCGGGAGTTGGCGAAATTCGGGCTGATCCAGGAGGCCCCGAGCCGGGGCGACGCCCGGGAGCGGGTCTGGCAGGCGTTCAGCCCGTCGTACTACGTGGAGACGGGTCAGGACGCCGATTCCGAGGCCCGGGCCGCCGAGCTGAACCTGGTCGACGTCCACCTCGCGCGGGACAGCCAGCGCGTCCGGGAGTGGATCCGCCGGGCGCCGGACGAGCCGCGCGAGTGGTACCAGGCGGCCTGGTTCAGCGACACCCTGCTGTTGCTCACGGCCGAGGAGTTGGCCGCGCTGAACGTGGCGGTGCACGGGCTGCTGGACCCGTACCGGCGGCGGCTGCGGACCGACCCGCCGGAGGGGGCGCGGACGGTCGCGGTGCAGTACCGGGCGCTGCCCCTGGACTGAGCGCGGGGATTGACAAACAGGTGTGAAGGATTATCTTCGAAGTATGTCCTTCACATCTGGTCGGTCGCGCTGGTCCGACATCTGGCTCGTCACCGCCGCCCGGGGCATCTCCACCTGCGGGGACTTCCTGGCCGCCAGTGCCCTGGCGCTGGCCCTCCAGTCCGCCGGCGCGAGCGGGCTCGCCGTCTCCGGGCTGATGCTCGCCGCCACCGTGCCGCTCGCGGTGCTCGCCCCGCTGACCGGCCGGCTCGCCGACCGGGTGGACAGCCGCCTGCTGCTGGTGCTCACCGGGCTCGGGCAGGCCGCGATCTGCCTGGCGCTCGCGTACGCCGGCCAGCCGGCCCTGATCATCGCGCTGGTGGCGGCCCTCGCCGCCGGCCTCGCGATCACCCAGCCGGTGCTCTCCGCGCTGGTGCCGACCATGGTCCGCGCCGACGACCTGCCCCGGGCCAGCGCGCTCAACCAGACCGCCGGCACCCTCGGCGCGCTGGCCGGGCCGGCGCTCGCCGGGTTGCTGGTCGGCGGCTTCGGCGCCCGGCTGCCCCTGCTGCTCGACGCCGGCAGCTACCTCGCGTTGGTCGCGGCCGGACTGCTCATCCGGACCCGGCGGGGTGGCCGGCGACCGGCCCCGGCGACGGTTCCCGGGCCGGCCCGCGACCTCCCGGCCCGCGACCTGCCGGCCCGCGACCTCCCGGCCCCCGCCTGGCGGCTGCGCCGGGACCCGCTGCTGGTCGCGATGATCACGACCCTCGCCGGGGTGATCGGCGCGGTCGGCGCGATCAACGTGGTCGAGGTCTTCTTCATCCGCGAGACCCTGGGCAGCTCCACCACGATGTACGGCCTGGTCACCGGCTCCTGGACGCTCGGCATCCTGATCGGGTCCTGGGTGTTCGCCCGGCTGGCCCGGCGGCTGGTCGACGACGGTCGGATGCTGGTCGGCTACCTCGCCCTGCTCGGCGGGTGCTGCCTGATGATCCTGCTCTCCGCCGCGGTACCCGCCGCCCTCCTGCTGGTGCCCGTCTGGCTGCTCGGCGGGGTGGGCAACGGCGGGGCCAACGTCTTCGACAACGTGTTGCTGGCCCGGCGGGTGCCCGAGGCCGCCCGGGGCCGCGCGTACGCCGCACTGGGCGCCTCCGTCCAGGGCGCCGCCATGGTCGGCTACCTGCTCGGTGGCCTGCTGCTCGCGGTGGCCGCCCCCCGGGTCCTGGTCGCCGCCTGCGGGGTGGCCGGGCTGCTGGTGATCATGCTGGTCGCGCTCCCGGTCACCCGGGCCGTCCGGGCCGAGCGCGCGGCCGCCGCCACCCGTCCCACCCCGGCCGCCGACCCGGCGGCGTCCGTGCCGGCCGCAGACCCTGCGGCGTCCGCCCCGGGTGCCGGCCCGGCGGTGACCGGCGCGGAGGCGGCCCGGCCCGGTGCGGAGTTGGCCACTCCGACCCCCTCCCACTGAGCCGGCCGCGGCGGGCGGGGATACGGTCGGGGCATGGCCGACCGCATCGCCCGCCCCCGTGTGGGGCACATCCAGTTCCTGAACTGCCTGCCGATCTACTGGGGGCTGATGCGGTCCGGCGCGCTGATCGACGTCGACCTGCACAAGGACTCGCCGGACCGGTTGAACGCCGCGCTGGTCGCCGGTGACCTGGACATCGGCCCGATCTCGCTGGTGGAGTACCTGCGGCACGCCGACGAGCTGCTGCTCCTGCCGGACCTCGCGGTCGGCAGCGACGGCCCGGTGCTCTCGGTCAACGTGGTCTCCACCCGGCCGCTGACGGAGCTGGACGGCGCCCGGGTGGCGCTCGGCTCCACCTCGCGTACCGGGGTGCTGCTCGCCCAGCTCCTGCTGGCCGAGCGGTACGGGGTCCGCCCGGAGTACTTCCGCTGCCCGCCGGACCTGACCCAGATGCTGCTGGAGGCCGACGCCGGCGTGGTGATCGGCGACGTGGCGCTGCGGGCCCTCTACGAGGCGCCGCGCAAGGGCCTGGCGGTGACCGACCTCGGGCAGGCCTGGCGGGAATGGACCGGGTTGCCGATGGTCTTCGCCGTCTGGGCGGTCCGCCGCGACTTCGCCGCCGCGCACCCGGGCCTGGTCAAGGAGGTGCACGAGGCGTTCCTGCGCTCGCGTGACCTCTGCCTGGCCGAGCTGGACCAGGTGGCCGAGGCGGGGGCCCGCTGGGAGCCGTTCGACGCGGCGACCCTGGCCACCTACTTCCGTACCCTCGACTTCTCGCTGGGCGACCGGCAGGTGGCCGGCCTGCGCGAGTTCGCCCGCCGCGCGGCCGCGACCGGTGAGGCGCCCGCCCTGCCCGAGGGCGGACCGCACTTCTTCCAGGGCTGAGCCCCGACCCCGCGACGACGAAGCGGCGGTGCCCCGGCGGACCGGGGCACCGCCGCTTCGCGCAGCGGAGGGATCAGTTGGCGTCGCGGAGCAGCGCCTCGGTGATGCGTTCGCAGGCCTTCATGCCGTACTCCCAGCCGCCCGTGGTGCCGAACGGGGTGCGGACCATCACGCCCATCGTCCAGGTGTCGCCGATGGCCAGGCAGTTGACGTGGTACTCCCGCTCCTTCTGCCGGTCGATCCAGCCGTTCTTGATCGCGATCTGCTTCTGCTCGGCGGCCGGGAACGCCTTGCGGATGCCGAAGTCGCCGACGCCACGGACCAGCCGCATCTCGTTGATCAGCCACTTGGTCCACTTCGACCCGGCCGCCCGGCCGTCGTCGATGCAGAGGCCGAGCCGCGCGGTGTCCCGGGGCGACAGCAGCGTCCGGCTCCAGCCGCCGTCGCTGGCGACCTTGCTGTCGGTCAGCTTGCAGATCGAGATCAGCCGCTTGATCGAGGCCGAGCCGCCCACACTCTCGTAGAACTGCTGGGCCCGGGTGTTGTCGCTGTCCCGGATGATCTGCGTGGCGTCGGCCAGCTTGGCGTCGCTCGGGGTCCGACCCGCCTCGGCGCTGCGGCGCAGGTAGTCGGCGACCACCCAGGATTTGATCAGCGAGGCGGTGGTGCTGGTCTCGGCCATGTTCTCCGAACCGATGATCTTTCCGGTCCGCTTGTCCAGCACGGCCCAGGAGTACCAACCCTTGATCCCGAGGCCGTCGAGATCCTGGGCCTGGAACGGCAACGGCTCCAGCGACGGCGAGGGCGACGGCTGGGCCCGGGTGCTCCGGTTCACCGGCGCGCCGGTGGAGCGGCCGTCCGCCGTGCCGGTGTGCGAGGTGGGGGTCGGGCGGAACGGCGAGCCGGGCACGAACCGCAGCGAGACCAGGACCAGCCCGACCAGGATGACGGCGACGGCGCTGTACGCCAGCGGACGGCGGTCGCTGCCCGGCCGGCGGCGGGTGCCCGCCATCAGAGCTTCCCGACCGGCTGCTGCGGCACCTTGAGGGCGGCGCCCGGCTGCGGGGTCACCAGCTGGGTGGCCACGCTGGCGCAGACCTTCGCGCCGTACGAGGGGGTCCTCGGGTCACCGGCGGGGGGATAGCGCATCATCACCGCCAGGGTCCAGTCGGGGGTGACCGCGAGGCAGTTGACGTGCCACTGGCCGTCGTCCCAGAGCATGGTGAAGCCGTTCTTGATGCTCACCGGGCCCTGCGTCGTGATCGAGTCGGGCAGGCCGTCGATGATGCCCCAGTGCCCGCCCTGCACGGTCACGGACTTCTGGTCCTTGACGCCGCCCCGCACGTGGGCCATCTCGTTCAACACCCACTTCGTCCACTTCGGCCCGGCGGCGGTGCCGTCGCCGATGCAGTCGCCCATCCGCACCGCGTCGCGCGGCGACATCTGGGTGTACGCCCACTTGGCCCGGTCGGGATAAATCTTCGTGTCGGTCAGCTTGCACATCTTGATCAGCCGGTCGAGCACCGGCTTGCGCCCGCCGGCGTTGTAGAGCGCCTCGGCCGAGTTGTCGTTGCTGTCCCGGATGGCGGTGACGGCCTGCTGCCGGCGCTGCGCGGTGAGCGCCTTGCCGCCGAGCCCGCGGAGGTAGTCGGAGACGATCCAGGCCTTGATCATCGACTCGGTCGAGTTGGTCGCGGCCATGTTCCGGGCACCGCTGATCTTGCCGGTCTTCCGGTCCATCAACGCCCAGGAGAAGAACCTGCCCTTGAAGTTCACCGAAACCGGGCCGGCGGCCAGGGTCGGCGCGGGGGGAGTCGTGGGGGCGGGCGCGGGAACCTGCGCCACACCGCCGCCGATACCGCCGATGCCGCCCAGCCGGTCGCCGCCGGAGAGCTTCGCGTACGCGGCGGGCACCAGCATGACGCCACCGATGAGCACTGCCACGACGGCGAGCACCATGGCCACGCGAGGTCGCATGAGTGGGTGAACTCCAGATCTAGGGCCGGGGGGGACCGGCTGTTCCGAATGGGTACGGCCTGATCGCCGAGGCCGGGGGAGGTGGCCTGGGGCTGGTGGCGATCGTCAGCAGCCGATCGGTGTGCCGGGGGAAGTCTACTTCCGGACCGGCCCCACGCCAGGTTCCGACAACCGGCGACTCGCTAGGAAGGCGGGACAATAGACCGTTATGCACTGCTTGGGAGGATTCATCTTCCGCGCGTGTTCGATGTCACACGTTTACGCAGCTCGGAGATGCCGACTGCAATCCGTAACCGGTGGCTGTGGAACGCCCGAAAGCTATTACACCCTCTGGTGTCATCGACGGCGAGCTGTAACACTGGCCTCATGTATGGCAACGACTTCGCCCCGCCCGAGGACGGTCCGGGCGGTGGCCTGCTCGGTGAGGTGGAGGCGGCCGAGGCGGCGCTGCGCGAGGCGGCGACCCGGGCCCGGCGCGGCGGCCCCGCCGGCGACGAGGACCTCGCGGGGTACTTCGCCGGCGTGATCGACGCCGACCAGAAGATCGAACCGCGGGACTGGATGCCCGAGGCGTACCGGAAGACGCTGATCCGGCAGATCGCCCAGCACGCCCACTCCGAGATCATCGGCATGCAGCCGGAGGGGAACTGGATCAGCCGGGCCCCGTCGCTCAAGCGCAAGGCGATCCTGCTCGCCAAGGTGCAGGACGAGGCCGGCCACGGGCTCTACCTCTACGCCGCCGCGGAGACCCTCGGCGTGAGCCGCGACGAGCTGGTCGAGCTGCTGCTCAACGGCCGGCAGAAGTACAGCTCGATCTTCAACTACCCGACCCTGACCTGGGCCGACGTGGGCGCGATCGGTTGGCTGGTCGACGGCGCGGCGATCGTCAACCAGGTGCCGCTGTGCCGCTGCTCCTACGGCCCGTACGCCCGGGCGATGATCCGGGTCTGCAAGGAGGAGTCGTTCCACCAGCGCCAGGGCTACGAGATCCTGCACACCCTGGCCCACGGCACCCCCGGGCAGAAGGCGATGGCCCAGGACGCGGTGGACCGCTGGTGGTACCCGTCACTGGCGATGTTCGGCCCGCCGGACGGAGACTCGACGCACAGCGCGCAGTCGATGGCCTGGAAGATCAAGCGGTTCTCCAACGACGAGCTGCGGCAGCGCTTCGTGGACATGTGCGTCCAGCAGGCGGAGATCCTCGGCCTGACCCTCCCCGACCCGGACCTGCGCTGGAACGAGCAGCGCCAGTCCTACGACTACACCCAGCCCGACTACGACGAGCTGCTGCGGGTGATCAAGGGCAACGGGCCGTGCAACCGGCAGCGGATGGAGCACCGGCGCCGCGCCCACGACGAGGGCGCCTGGGTGCGGGAGGCCGCCGCGGCGTACGCGGCGAAGCAGAACAGCAGGGAGATGGTGGCGGCGTGAGCGAGCGCACCGAGCGAACCGATCGGCTCAGCGCGAGGGATCATTCGCCTTTGTGGGAGGTCTTCGTGCGGGCCCGGCGCGGCCTGTCGCACACCCACGTCGGCAGCCTGCACGCCCCCGACGCCGAACTGGCCCTGCGCAACGCCCGCGACCTCTACACCCGCCGGCAGGAGGGCGTCTCCATCTGGGTGGTGCCGGCGAGCGCGATCACCGCGTCCAGCCCGGACGAGAAGGACGCCTTCTTCGACCCGGCCGCCGACAAGGTCTACCGCCACCCCACCTTCTACCCGGTGCCGGACGGGGTGGCCCACCTGTGAGCGCGAGGAGTGAGCCGGTTTTGCGAGCCCCGCAGTCGGGAACGAAGACTGGCCCTGTGACCAGCCTCGTCGACTTCACCCTCGCCCTCGGCGACGACGCGCTGATCGCGGCGCAGCGGCTCGGCGAGTGGACCTCCCGGGCGCCGGAGATGGAGGAGGACGTCGCGCTGGCTAACATCGCCCTCGACCAGCTCGGTGCCGCCCGCCTGCTGCTCAGCTACGCCGGTGAGCTGGAGGGCGCCGGCCGGGACGAGGACGCGCTGGCGTACCTCCGCGACGACCGGGAGTTCCGCAACTGCCTCCTGGTCGAGCTGCCCAACGGCGACTTCGGCGTCACCATGGCCAAGCTGTTCTTCCTGGCCGCCTACCAGCTTCCGCTCTACACCGCGCTGGCCGGCTGCGCCGACGAGCGGCTGGCCGCCATCGGCGCGAAGGCGCGCAAGGAGTCGGCGTACCACCTGGATCACGCCGCGCTCTGGGTGAGGCGGCTCGGCGACGGCACCGAGGAGTCGCACCGGCGCATGCAGGACGCGGTCGACCAGGTCTGGCCGTACACCCATGAGCTGTTCACGCCGGCCGCGGCGGCGCCGGTCGACCCGGCCACCCTCCGGGCCGACTTCGACGCCCGGGTCCGCGACGTGCTCGACCAGGCCACCCTGACCCGCCCCGCCGACGGCTGGACGCCCGGCGGCGGCCGCGACGGCCTGCACACCGAGCACCTCTCCTACCTGCTCGCCGAGATGCAGGTGCTGCACCGCGCCCACCCCGGAGCGAAGTGGTGAGTGACCCCAGGGCGGCCGTGGCGGCGGTGGTGGATCCGGAGATCCGGGTCATCACCATCGACGAGCTGGGCATCCTGCGGTCGGTCGACGAGGACCCGGAGACCGGCCGGCTCGTCGTCACCATCACCCCCACCTACACCGGCTGCCCGGCGATGGACGTGATCCGGGCCGACATCCGGCGCGCGCTCGCCGCCGCCGGGCACCCGGGCGCCGAGGTCCGCACGGTCTACAGCCCGGCGTGGAGCACCGACTGGATCTCCGAGCGCGGGCGGGCCAAGCTCGCCGCCGCCGGGATCGCCCCGCCCGCGCCGGCCCCGAGCGGCGGCACCGTGGTGCCGCTGACCCTCGCCGTGCGCTGCCCGCGCTGCGGCTCCCCCGAGACCGAGCAGGTCAGCCGCTTCGGCTCCACCGCCTGCAAGGCCCTCTGGCGCTGCCGCGCCTGCTCCGAACCCTTCGACCACCTGAAGGCGCTGTGACTGTCACGATCACCCGGCCGGTCCGCCGCCGGCCGGTCTTCCACCCGTTGCCCGTCGCCGCCGTCGACCGGCTCACCGACGACGCCGTGGCGGTCACCTTCGCCGTCCCCGAGGAGTTGCGGGAGACCTTCGCCTTCTCCGCCGGCCAGCACCTGACCGTCCGGCGCGTCGCCGGCGACGGGCTCACCGGCGCCGCCGGTACCGGCGGGGCGGAGGTGCGCCGGTCGTACTCGATCTGCTCGACCCCGGACGAGCTGGCCCGGCACGGCCGGCTGCGGATCGGGGTGCGGGAGGTGCCCGGCGGCGCCTTCTCCGCGTACGCCTGCGGCGCCCTGCGCGGCGGCGACACCGTCGAGGTGCTCCCCCCGCTGGGGCACTTCACCACGGCCTTCGCGCCGGACCGGGCCCGCCGCTACGGCGCGGTGGTCGCCGGCTCCGGCATCACCCCGGTGCTCGCGCTGGTCGCGACCGCGCTGGCCGTCGAGCCGGCCAGCACCTTCACCCTGGTGTACGGCAACCGGACGGCGAACACCGTGATGTTCGCCGAGGAGCTGGCCGACCTCAAGGACCGCTACCCGACCCGGCTGCACCTGGTGCACGTGCTCTCCCGCGAGATGGGCGAGTCGGCGCTGCTCTCCGGCCGGATCGACGCCGACCGGCTGACCCGGCTGCTGGACACCATCGTCCCCGGCGACGCCATCGAGGAGTGGTTCCTCTGCGGCCCGTACGGGATGGTGGTGGATGCCAAGGCGGTGCTGGCCGGTCGCGGCGTGCCGGACGCGGCGGTGCACACCGAGCTGTTCCACGTCGACGCCCCGCCGGAGCCGGTCCGCCGCCCGGCCGACGAGCCCGGCACCGGCGCCGAGGTCACCATCGTGCTGGACGGGCGGTCGTCGAGCTTCACCATGGGGCGGGACGAGCGGGTGCTGGACGCCGCCCTGAAGGTGCGCGGCGAGCTGCCGTACGCCTGCAAGGGCGGGGTCTGCTCGACCTGCAAGGCCAAGGTCGTCGCGGGCGAGGTGACGATGGCCCGCAACTACGCCCTGGAGCCGGACGAGCTGGCCGCCGGGTACGTGCTGACCTGCCAGTCCAGCCCGGTGACCGACAAGCTCACGGTCGACTACGACGCCTGAGCCACGCCTCCCGCCCCTCCCCCGCAGCGAACGGGGCGGGACGACTTCGCCGCCTACGAACCTGATGTCGCAAACGACTCACCGCCGTCCGGGGCGCGGGGCGGCACCCGCCGAGGGCTGAGTCGCTCACGTCATCACGTTCACAGCGTCGGAGAAGGCGGGCGGCTTTCCGCAACCCGCCGTCCCCCGCGTCCCCGTCAGCCGTTCTCGCCGAGGCAGAGCACCAGCTCGGTCGAGTCGCGCTGCTCGGTGTAGCTGGCCACGGTGCCCGCGAACTGGGCGCACCGGGCGTCGTCGGTGCTGTCCTCGACCTTGCCGACCACCACGTAGGTGGCGGCCGGGTCGCCGCAGTCGACGACGCTGACATCGGGGCTGGTGTTCGGGCCCTCGGCGCTGACGCAGTCGCCGACATCGGCGTAGGACGGGTCCGTGGCGACGCCCCAGGCGATCAGGCCGGCGATCGCCACGGGAATGACGAGACCGAGCGCCGCGGCCCGCTGGAACACGGGCTTGCCGGGCGCCGCGGGTGTGCCTGGCGCACCCGGTACGGGCTCGCCGAGGCGGCCGAGCCGGACCCGGGTGATGAGGTTCCCGAGCAGGACCAGCGGGCTGATGATCAGGGAGAGGAAGCCCCACCAGCCCTGCCAGAGCGTCTTGGCGCTCATGTCCCGGCAGATCGCGATGCCGCAGGATCGACAGAACGGGCCGTGCTGGGTGAGCACGCGCATGAAGATGATGAAGCCCTGGTGCCCGTGCAGCGAGGCCTTGATAGCCGGGAGCGATCCGCAGAAGCGGCAGGTGAGGGCGGTGGTAGCGGGTCCGGCCGGCGCCGGTGGCGCGTGCGGGACCGGCGGGGGGTTGGTGAAGGGGGCGGTCACGACTCTTCCTTGATCGAAGTCTGCGAGCACCGCACGATAAGCCAAGATCGGCGGATTCGTTGCCCCGCCGACGCGATCCGTAGGACAAACCGTTCTACACTTGTCCCGTGGAGCAGATCGCGGTCCGGGAACTGAACCAGCACACGAGCCGGGTGCTGGCACGGGTGCGTGCGGGCGAGACGGTTGAGGTGACCGATCGCGGAGAGCCGGTCGCCCGGCTCGTCCCGGTGCTGGCCGGCGACGCGCTCCTCGGCCGCTTGGTCGCGGAGGGACGGGCGACGGCACCGACTGCGGCCGGGCCGATTCCGATGCCTCCGGTGCTCGGCGATCCCGCCGTGGACGTCGCGGCTGTCCTCGCCGGCGCGCGGGACGAGGAGCGCTGGTGATCTACCTCGACTCGGCGGCGGTCATCAAGATGCTCCGGCGCGAGGCGGAGACGCCGGAGCTGATCGGTTGGCTCAACGACCATGCCGGAGCACCCCTTGTCTCGTCGGCTCTGGTCGAGGTCGAGGTGCCGCGAGCGTTGCGTCGGGCCGCGCCGCAGGCGCTGGCCGGCGTCCCGTCGGTGCTGGGACGGCTCTACCGGGTGGAGATCGACGCGACGGTCCGGGCGGCGGCCAGCACGTACGCCGAACCGCTGCTGCGCAGCCTGGACGCCATCCACCTCGCCACGGCGGAGAATCTGGCTCGCCAGGCAGGCACCGACTTCGTCGCGTTCGTCACCTACGATCGGCGACTGCTGGACGCCGCCAAGGCGGTCGGCCTCGCGGTGGCCAGCCCAGGGATGAACTGACCCGGGCGGAGGCGTCACAGCGGCGAACACCCGCGGCCGGGTCGGCGTCACAGCGGCGTACCCTCGGAGGCGTGACGGTGAGCCGGGAGATCGACGACATCCTGCAGCGCGGCGCGGACGGCGGGCGGATCACGCCCGAGGAGGCCCTGCTGCTCTACACCGAGGCGCCCTTGCACGCGCTGGGCGAGGCGGCGGACGCGGTGCGCCGGCGGCGCTACCCGGACAACATCGTCACGTACCTGATCGATCGCAACATCAACTACACGAACGTCTGCGTGACGGCGTGCAAGTTCTGCGCGTTCTACCGGGCCCCGAAGCACAAGGAGGGCTGGACCCACCCGACCGAGGAGATCCTGCGCCGCTGCGGCGAGGCGGTCGAGCTGGGCGCCACCCAGGTCATGCTCCAGGGCGGCCACCACCCGGACTACGGCGTCGAGTACTACGAGGAGCTGTTCTCCGCGGTCAAGACGGCGTACCCGCAGCTCGCCATCCACTCGATCGGCCCGAGCGAGATCCTGCACATGGCCAAGGTCTCCGGGGTGAGCCTGGACGAGGCGATCGCCCGGATCAAGGCCGCCGGGCTGGACTCCATCGCCGGGGCCGGCGCCGAGATGCTGCCGGACCGGCCGCGCCGGGCGATCGCGCCGCTCAAGGAGTCGGGCGCGCGCTGGCTGGAGGTCATGGAGCTGGCGCACCGGCAGGGCCTCGAGTCCACCGCGACCATGATGATGGGCACCGGCGAGACCAACGCCGAGCGGATCGAGCACCTGCGGATGATCCGGGACGTGCAGGACCGTACGGGCGGCTTCCGGGCCTTCATCCCGTGGACGTACCAGCCGGAGAACAACCACCTCAAGGGCCGCACCCAGGCGACCACCCTGGAGTACCTGCGGCTGGTCGCGGTGGCCCGGCTCTTCTTCGAGACGGTGCCGCACCTGCAGGCGTCCTGGCTGACCACCGGCAAGGACGTCGGGCAGCTCGCCCTGCACATGGGCGTGGACGACCTGGGCTCGATCATGCTGGAGGAGAACGTGATCTCCTCGGCCGGCGCCCGGCACCGGTCGAACCTGCACGAGCTGATCGGCATGATCCGTACCGCCGACCGGATCCCCGCCCAGCGGGACACCCTCTACAACCGGCTCGCGGTGCACCGGACCCCGGCCGACGACCCGAGCGACGACCGGGTGGTCTCGCACTTCTCCTCGATCGCCCTGCCCGGCGGTGGGGCCGGGAAGTCGGTGCCGCTGGTCGAGGTCAACTGACCGGGTCCATCGGCCGAACGGCCAGCTCACGGCGGGCCCACCCACCGGGCAGATAACAGGACGGCGGCGACCCGCGCGACCGGGGACCGCGCGGCGGCTCCGGCAGCTACGCTGTCGATCGTTCGTTCGCTGACCTCGTCCTCCATCGGCCCGCGAGGGGCCGTTCACATAACGCACGGCAGCAGGGGCGGGATGGTTCTACCATCCCGCCCCTGCTGTCTGTCCGGTCTGCTCAGGACGGACGAGATGCATCGACGATGCTGGCGTGTCGTGACGTCGCTCCGGTAGCGTCCGTGCGTTCCGCAACGTTCGTCAGTTCCCTACCCCGGGGGATCCATGACCATCGCGCACCGTTCGATACTCGCCCGCGCCGGCACGGTGGCCGTGCTGGCCGCGGGTGCGCTGGCCGCCGTCGCCGCGCCGGCACACGCGTCCGACCAGGCCGAGATCGCACTCGCCCCGATCAGCTCCCGGCTCGCCAAGGGCGTCGAGGAGGCGAGGGCCAAGCCCTTCAAGTTCACCGTCACCAACTCCGGGCCCGGCACCGCCCGGAACGTCCACTATCGGCTGAACGCCGCCGAGCTGAACCCGACGCGGGTCGGCTGGGTCGTCCCGGTCGGCTGCCGGCTGCTCACACCGAACCTCTACGACTGCCCGCTCGGCGACCTGCCCGCCGGCACCACCCAGGACTTCGGGGTGCCGCTGTTCAGCACCGGCGACCGGGGCGACGGCGGCACGCTCGTCGTCGGGATCAGCAGCGACAACTGGGAGCGCGATCCGGCCGACGTGGTCGAGGTGCCGGTCACCGTGACCCGGCGCGGCTACGACCTCACCACCTGGGTGCAGGACGTCTACGCCAACGTGCGGGTGGACGGCGCCCAGGAGAAGGAGACGGATCTCCGCCCGGTGCGGCCGGGCGGCACCGCACCGCTGGATTGGGCCGTCTACAACCACGGCAGCCGCAAGGCGACCGGCATCTTCTACGGCATCACGCTGCCCGCCGGGGTCACCTTCGACCGGCTGCCCGGTAGCTGCTCCGCCCAGGTGATCAACGGCCTCGCCCAGGCGCTGTGCCAGGACGACGGTGCGGTGATCAGGCCGGGGCAGTACTACACCGACGAGGTGTGGGTGAAGGTTGCCGAGGACGTCACCGAGCCGGTGCTGCGTCCCGGTGACATCTTCGGGTACGGCCTGGACGAGGCGACCGGTGAGCCGGAGGAGGAGGCGCGGGCGGCCGACGCGCGCCAGCAGCGGACGTTCACCGAGACCGACGAGCCCGACAACCACACCATCTTCGACGTCTTCGTCGACCTGTCCACGGAGCCCTCCCCGACTCCGACCCCGACGCCCAGCGCGACTCCGACGGCCGAGCCGAGCCCGAGCGGCAGCGCGAACCCGAGCGGCACGCCGACCGCCGGTGACGGCGCGGGCGGCGGTGCCGGTGGTGGCGACGGTGGCCTGCCGGTGACCGGCGTCCAGGTTGGCCTGATCGGCGGGATCGGCGTCGCCGTCCTGGTCGCCGGTGGGCTGCTGCTGATGCTGGGCCGCCGCCGCAAGGTGGTGCTCGTCACGCCGACCGACGAGACGGACGGCGACTGATCGACCGGTACGCGACGGGGCGGGGTGGGCGACCATCCCGCCCCGTGCGCGTACCCGGCAGGAGCCGCGCGCGGGCCGGCTGGCAGAGTGGAGGGGTGAGCCGTACCCCGCAGGGCCAGCGCGCCAGCCTGGAGAAGCAGCCGCACGAGGTCGCCGCGATGTTCGACGGCGTGGCGGCCCGTTACGACCTGACCAACACCGTGCTCTCCTTCGGACAGGACCGGTTCTGGCGGCGGGCCACCCGGGCGGCGCTCGGACTGCGTCCGGGCGAGCGGGTGCTGGACGTGGGCGCGGGCACCGGCGTCTCGACCGAGGAACTGGCCCACTCCGGGGCGTACGCGGTCGGCGCCGACCTGTCGTTGGGCATGCTGCACGCCGGCAAGCGGACCCGGCCGGGCGTGCCGTTGCTGGCCGGGGACGCCCTGCGGCTGCCCTTCGCCGACGCCAGCTTCGACGCGGTGACCATCTCGTTCGCCCTGCGCAACGTGAACGACACCGACGCGGCGCTGCGCGAGCTGGCCCGGGTGACGAGGCCGGGCGGCCGGCTGGTGGTCTGCGAGTTCAGCACCCCGGTCAACCCGGCCTTCCGCACGGTCTACCTGTCGTACCTGATGCGGTCGCTGCCGGCGGTGGCGCGGGCGGTCTCCAGCAACCCGGACGCGTACGTCTACCTGGCCGAGTCGATCCGGGCCTGGCCGGACCAGCCGGCCCTGGCGGCGCGGATCGGCGGGGCCGGCTGGAGCCGGGTGGCGTGGCGGAACCTGACCGGCGGCGTGGTGGCGCTGCACCGGGCCGTCCGCGACTGAGCGCGCCGTCCGACTCGCCGCGCCGTCCAGGACTGACCGCGACGTCCAGGACTGAGCGCGCCGTCCAGGACTGACCGCGGTCGGACGAACCCGTCAGACGGGCAAGTTTCGTGAATGTCGGACTTTCGTCTACTTTGACCCGTAGGCTTGTGCCATGACGGGACCGGAGCAGGCGGCCACCGACGACGACGCCGCCGAACTCATCGCCCAGCTCAAGGAGCTGGCCGGTGCGGATCCGGCGGACGTCCGGCAGGTGGTCGCCGAGGTGCTGGCCGCGCTGGACCGGGCGGCCGGCGGCGCGCTGCGCGAGCACCTGCCCGAGACGATCCGGCTGGACGCCGGCCTCGGACCGGCCCGTTCGGCCCGCTCCTGACCAGCGCCGGGAGCCGTTCCGGCCGACTTTCGCCAAGTTAGGCCCCCCTCAGCGCGTTCCGGTGTAACCCCGGTCATAGACTCCAACCCGATCGGCTTGTGAACCATTTCACGAGCATGCGGGAGGAGGCGCGGATGACCGCGGTGGAGAACGACGCCGACGTCATCGTCGTGGGCGCCGGTCCCGGCGGATCGGCGACGGCGTACCACCTGGCGCGGCACGGCGTACGCGTGCTGCTGCTGGAGAAGACCGAGTTTCCCCGGGAGAAGGTCTGCGGTGACGGCCTGACCCCCCGGGCCGTGCGGCAGCTCATCCGGATGGGCGTGGACACCTCGCCCGAGGCCGGCTGGCTGCAGAACAAGGGCCTGCGGGTGATCGGCGGCGGGATACGCCTCGAACTGGACTGGCCCGACCTCGCCAGCTTCCCCAACTACGGCCTGGTCCGCACCCGGCTCGACTTCGACGACCTGCTCGCCCAGCGGGCCGTCGCCGCCGGGGCGAAGCTGCGGACCAGCGTGAACGTGCTCGGCCCGGTGCTCGACGCCGACGACCGGGTGATCGGCGTGCAGGCCGAGGTGGGTCCGGACAATGAGCCGGCCACCTTCCACGCCCCGCTGGTGGTCGCCGCGGACGGCGTCTCCGGTCGGTTCCCGCTCGCCCTCGGGCTGGCCAAGCGGGAGGACCGGCCGATCGGCGTGGCGGTGCGCCGCTACTACCGCTCGCCCGCCAAGCACGACGACGACTATCTGGAGTCGTGGCTGGAACTGCGGGCCAAGGGCAGCGACGCGCTGCTGCCCGGGTACGGCTGGATCTTCGGCCTCGGCGACGGCCGGGTGAACGTCGGCCTGGGCGTGCTCAACTCCTCCGCCGCCTTCGGCAAGACCAACTACCGGCGGCTGCTCACCGACTGGCTGGCCAACACCCCCGAGGACTGGGGGATGACCGACGAGACCAACGCGGAGGGGCCGATCCTCGGCGCCGCGCTGCCGATGGGCTTCAACCGGGTCCCGCACTACACCCGTGGGGTGCTGCTGGTCGGCGACTCCGGCGGCATGGTCAACCCGTTCAACGGCGAGGGCATCGCGTACGCCATGGAGTCCGGTGAGCTGGCCGCCGAGGTGGCCGTGCAGGCGCTGGCCCGGCCGGCCGGCGCCGACCGGGAGCGGGCGCTGCTGGCGTACCCGCAGGAGCTGAAGGCCCGCTTCGGCGGCTACTACCGGCTCGGCGGGATCTTCGTGAAGCTGATCGGCCGGCCGGAGATCATGCGGCTGGCCACCAAGCACGGCATGCCGCACCCGATGCTGATGCGCTTCGTGCTCAAGCTGCTGGCCAACCTGACCGACCCCCGGGGCGGGGACGCGATGGACCGGGTCATCAACGCGATGACGAAGGTGGCGCCAGCCGTGTAGCGCGAGGAGTGAGCGTGCGAGCCCCGCAGTCGCGGAACGTGAGCCGGCGCCGTCCAGGACCACCCGTACCCGCAACCGCGGGGCCGGGAACGGACGGAGATCGACCCCGCCGGCCGAGGTCGTGAGGGACGTGAATAGTGTGATTTTCGGCAACCACCGAGGTCAGGGAAGGACGAGCAGGAGACTACGATGACGCTCTCGCCTTACGCACCGATCATCGGGCTGTTCGCCCTCGCCGCGGGGTTCTCGCTGTTCTCCGTGGCCGCCGCCCGATTCGCCGGCCCCCGACGCCTGAACAAGGCCAAGCTCGAGGCGTACGAGTGCGGCATCGAGCCGAGCCCGCAGCCCGTCGGCGGCGGCCGGTTCCCGATCAAGTTCTACCTGACGGCGATGCTCTTCATCGTCTTCGACATCGAGATCATCTTCCTCTACCCCTGGGCCGTCTCCTTCGACGCCCTGCCGATCTTCGGCTTCGTGGAGATGGTCCTGTTCATCGTCGCGGTCTTCGTCGCCTACGCCTACGTCTGGCGGCGCGGCGGCCTGGACTGGGACTGAGGGAGGTACGTCAGATGGGCATCGAGGAGAAGCTCCCGGCCGGCGTCCTGCTCACCTCCGTGGAGAAGCTGGTCAACTGGTCGCGAAAGTCGTCCGTCTGGGGCGCCACCTTCGGCCTGGCCTGCTGTGCCATCGAGATGATGGCCGCCGGTGGTCCGCACTACGACATGGGCCGCTGGGGCATGGAGGTCTTCCGGGCCTCGCCGCGGCAGGCGGACCTCATGATCGTGGCCGGCCGGGTGAGCCAGAAGATGGCCCCGGTGCTGCGCCAGATCTACGACCAGATGGCCGAGCCCCGCTGGGTCATCTCGATGGGTGTCTGCGCCAGCAGCGGCGGCATGTTCAACAACTACGCCATCGTGCAGGGCGTCGACCACATCGTGCCGGTCGACATGTACCTCCCGGGCTGCCCGCCCCGGCCCGAGATGCTCATCGACGCGGTGCTCAAGCTCCGCGAGAAGATCATGTACGAGCCGCTGGGCCCGAACGGCCGCAAGATGCTCGAGGCCCGCAAGGAGCGCGGTGACGTGCCCGTCGTGCCGTACGGCTCGATGCCGTCGTCGTACCGCAGCGACAAGGCCCGTCGGGCCGAGTGGACCCGGGCGGTCCGCGAGGGCCGCGAGGAGCAACTGCGGATTGAGAACTGGATGAAGGCGCAGCACCACCTCCAGTCGCAGCAGGGCCCCAAGTGAGCGCGCGGAGTACGGCGGAGCGGGCAGTCGTGAACGGAGGGCAGGGGCAGTGACCGCACCGAACGACAGGAACAACGACGGCGGCGTGCCGGTACCGGTCACCCCGGCCGGCGCCAGCAGCACCGCCCCGGCCGAGTATCCGCCGGCCAGCCCCGCCGGGCGCGGCATGTTCGGCAACCAGGGCACCGGTGACGTCTCCGGCTACGGCGGCCTGGTCCGGCAGCGCAAGCCGATCGAGGAGGCCAGTCGCCCGTACGGCGGCTACTTCGACGAGGTCCGGGACGCGCTCGAGGAGGCGTACCCGCAGTTCGGCGAGGCGATCGAGAAGGTCGTGGTGGACCGGGGCGAGCTGACCCTGCACGTCCGCCCGGAGCGGATCGCCGAGGTCTGCCAGGTGATGCGCGACGACCTGGCGCTCCGCTTCGAGCTGTGCTCCTCGGTGTCCGGGGTGGACTACCTCGGCGCCGACGAGCGCCGGCTGCACGTGGTCTACCAGCTCACCTCGATGACCTACCGGCGCCTGGTCCGGCTGGAGGCCGCGGTCCCCGCCGACGACCCGCACCTGCCGAGCGTCACCGCCGTCTACCCGACCGCCGACTGGCAGGAGCGGGAGACGTACGACATGTTCGGCATCGTCTTCGACGGCCACCCCAACCTGACCCGGATCCTCATGCCGGACGACTGGGAGGGGCACCCGCAGCGCAAGGACTACCCGCTGGGTGGCGTCCCGGTGGAGTACAAGGGCGCGGAGATCCCGCCGCCGGACCGGCGGAGGTCTTACCAGTGAGCGCGAGGAGTGCAGCGGAGCGGAGCCCCGCAGTCGCGAACGGAGGGCAGGCGCGGTGACGACGTCGAACTATGCGACCGAGCGTGAGACCACCGAGGGCAAGGTCTTCACCGTCACCGGTGGGGACTGGGACCAGGTCGTCTCCGGCACCGACCCGATCAACGACGAGCGGATCGTCGTCAACATGGGTCCGCAGCACCCGTCGACCCACGGCGTGCTCCGGTTGATCCTCGAGTTGGAGGGCGAGACGGTCCGCGAGGTCCGCTCGGTCGTCGGCTACCTGCACACCGGCATCGAGAAGAACCTCGAGTTCCGCAACTGGGTGCAGGGCTCCACCTTCGTGACCCGGATGGACTACCTCTCCCCGCTGTTCAACGAGACGGCGTACGCGCTGGCGGTGGAGAAGCTGCTCGGCATCACCGACGACATCACCGAGCGGGCCACCACCATCCGGGTGCTGATGATGGAGCTCAACCGGATCTCCTCGCACCTGGTCTGGCTGGCCACCACCGGCATGGAGCTCGGTGCGATCAACATGATGTTGTACGGCTTCCGCGAGCGGGAGTACATCCTCGACATCTTCGAGACCATCACCGGCCTGCGGATGAACCACGCGTACGTCCGCCCGGGCGGGGTGGCGCAGGACGTGCCGGAGGACGCGATCCGCAAGATCCGCGACTTCCTGGTCCTGCTGCCGAAGAAGCTCAAGGAGTACGAGGACCTCCTCTCCGGCCAGCCGATCTGGATCGAGCGGACCAAGAACGTGGCCGTGCTCGACGTGACCGGCTGCCTGGCGCTCGGCGTCACCGGCCCGGTGCTCCGCTCCGCCGGCCTGGCCTGGGACCTGCGCAAGACCATGCCGTACTGCGGCTACGAGACGTACGAGTTCGACGTGCCGACGCACACCGACGGCGACGTCTGGGGCCGCTACCTGGTCCGGCTCGCGGAGATCCGGGAGTCGCTGAAGCTGGTCGAGCAGGCGGTGGACCGGCTGGCCAAGCCGGGCCCGGTGATGGTCTCCGACAAGAAGATCGCCTGGCCGGCGCAGCTCGCCATCGGCGTCGACGGCATGGGCAACTCGCTGGAGCACGTCGCGAAGATCATGGGTCAGTCGATGGAGTCGCTGATCCACCACTTCAAGCTCGTCACCGAGGGCTTCCGGGTCCCGCCGGGACAGGTGTACGTCGGCATCGAGTCGCCCCGCGGCGAGTTGGGCGTGCACGCCGTCTCCGACGGCGGCACCCGGCCGTACCGGGTGCACTACCGGGAGCCGAGCTTCGTCAACCTCCAGGCCCTCCCGGCGATCTCCGAGGGTGGCCTGATCGCCGACGTGATCGCCGGTGGCGCCTCGCTGGACCCGGTGATGGGGGGGTGTGACCGGTGAGTGCGCGGAGCGCAGCGCAGCGGAGCACCGCAGTCGCGAACGAAGGGCGGCTCTGATGACCGTTTTCACTGACCAGACCCGGGAGCGGGCGCGGGAGATCATCGCCCGGTACCCGGCCGACCGGTCCCGCTCGGCGCTGCTGCCGCTGCTGCACCTGGTCCAGTCCGAGGAGGGGTACGTCTCCCCGGCCGGGGTCGAGTTCTGCGCCGAGGTGCTCGGCCTGAACAAGGCCCAGGTCGGCGCGGTGGCCACCTTCTACACCATGTACAAGCGCAAGCCGACCGGCGACTACCTGGTCAGCGTCTGCACCAACACGATGTGCAACGTGCTGGGCGGCCAGGAGGTCTACGACACCCTGGCCGAGCACCTGGGCGTCGGGCACGACGAGACCACCGCCGACGGGAAGATCACCCTGGAGCACGCCGAGTGCCTGGCGGCGTGCGACTACGGCCCGGTGATGACGGTCAACTACGACTTCTTCGACAACGTCGATGCGCAGAGCGCGTTGGGCGTCGTCGAGGAGTTGCGCGCCGGCGGCCGGCCGATGCCGACCCGCGGCGCCCGGCTCTGCACGCTCAAGGAGATGGCCGTCCAGCTCGCCGGGTTCGCCGACGAGCGGGACGGCGCGGTGGCCGACGGCAGCCCGGGCGAGCCGAGCCTGCGCGGCCTGCGCCTGGCCGAGCAGCACGGCATCTCGGTGTCGGGCTTCGACCCGAACACGCCGATCCGCAGCAAGGCCGAGGCCGACCGGGCCGCCGCCGAGGCGAAGGCGAAGGCCGAGGCCGCGAAGCCGGCCCCCGCCGCGGAGCCCGCGAAGCCGGCCCCCGCCCCGGCGGCCACCGGCAGCACCGCGCCGGACGTGAAGGCGCCGGACGACAAGTCGCCGCAGGTGCGTACCGCCGAGACCCGGCAGCCGGACGCGAGCACCGCGGTCCCGGACGCCCCGGGAACCAAGGTCCCGGCCGACGGCGCGCCGCCCGCGCCGCGCGACGCCCAGGCGGCCGAGGCGGCCGGCGTGGCGGCCAACCCGCCGGCCGGCGACGGCAAGCCCGCCGGCGACGACGCCGGGGCGCAGCAGCGCAACCTGAAGGAGGCTCAAAAGTGACGACGCCTCGGCCCGAGACGCTGGCCAAGCTCACGCCGGTGCTGACCAAGCGCTGGCTGTCGCCGGACGCCTGGGGGATCGCCACCTACGAGAAGCTGGACGGCTACGCCGCCCTGCGCAAGGCGCTCACGGCGCACCCGGACGACCTGATCCAGCTGATCAAGGACTCCGGCCTGCGCGGTCGCGGCGGCGCGGGCTTCCCGACCGGTCTCAAGTGGGGCTTCATCCCGCAGGGCGACGGGAAGCCGCACTACCTGGTGGTGAACGCCGACGAGGGCGAGCCGGGCACCTGCAAGGACCTGCCGCTGATGACGCACGACCCGCACTCGCTGGTCGAAGGCGTGATCATCGCGTCGTACGCGATCCGGGCCAACCGCGCCTACATCTACATCCGGGGCGAGGCGGTGCACGCCGCGCGCCGGCTGCGCAACGCGGTCCAGGAGGCGTACGCCAAGGGCTACCTCGGCCGGAACATCCTCGGCTCCAAGTTCGACCTGGAACTGGTGGTGCACTCCGGGGCCGGGGCGTACATCTGCGGTGAGGAGACCGCGCTGCTGGACTCGCTGGAGGGCTTCCGGGGCCAGCCCCGGCTGCGCCCGCCGTTCCCGGCGACCCACGGCCTGTACGCCAGCCCGACCGTGGTCAACAACGTCGGCACCATCGCCAGCGTGCCGTACATCGTGCTGGGCGGCGCCGACTGGTGGAAGACCATGGGTACGGAGAAGTCCTCCGGCCCGATGATCTACTCGCTCTCCGGCCGGATCGCCAACCCCGGCCAGTACGAATGCTCGATGGGGATCACCCTGCGCGAGCTGATCGAGCTGGCCGGTGGCATGCAGCCCGGGCACAACCTGCGGTTCTGGACCCCGGGCGGGTCGTCGACCCCGCTGCTCACCGCCGAGCACCTGGACGTGCCGCTGGACTTCGAGGGGGTGGCGGCGGCCGGTTCGATCCTGGGCACCACGGCCACGCAGATCTTCTCCGACCAGGACTGCCCGGTGTACGCGACCTACCGGTGGATGGAGTTCTACCACCACGAGTCGTGCGGCAAGTGCACCCCGTGCCGCGAGGGCAACTACTGGATGGCCCGGATCTACCGGCGCATCCTGTCCGGCCACGGCACCTACGAGGACCTGGACACCCTGCTGGACACCTGCGACAACGTCCTGGGCCGCGCGTTCTGCGGGCTGGGCGACGGCGCGACCAGCCCGGTGACCTCGTCGCTGAAGTACTTCAAGCAGGACTACCTCGACTACATCGAGGGACGTACCGCGCCGAAGCTGTCGGACAAGCAGCTGGTGGGAGCGCACTGATGACCGACGTAGCCAAGCAGACCGAAACCGTCACCCTCACCATCGACGGCGTCGAGGTCACCGCGCCCAAGGGCACGCTGCTGATCCGGGTCGCCGAGCAGATGGGGATCGAGATCCCGCGGTTCTGCGACCACCCGCTGCTGGCCCCCGCCGGCGCCTGCCGGCAGTGCCTGGTGGAGGTGGAGGGCCAGCGCAAGCCGGTCGCCTCCTGCACCCAGGCGGTCGCCGACGGCATGGTGGTCCGGACCCAGCTCACCTCGCCGGTCGCCAAGAAGGCGCAGGCGGGGATCATGGAGCTGCTGCTGGTGAACCACCCGCTCGACTGCCCGATGTGTGACAAGGGCGGCGAGTGCCCGCTGCAGAACCAGGCGATGTCCACCGGCCGGACGGACTCGCGGTTCCACGAGCACAAGCGGGAGTACCCGAAGCCGGTGGAGATCAGCACCCAGGTGCTGCTCGACCGCGAGCGGTGCGTGCTCTGCCAGCGCTGCACCCGGTTCTCCGAGGAGATCGCCGGCGACAAGTTCATCGACCTGATGGGCCGGTCGTCCGCCGAGGAGATCAACATCTACCGGGACGACGCGTACGGCGAGGAGGGCGACGCGGGTGACGTGCCGTTCAACTCGTACTTCTCCGGCAACACGGTGCAGATCTGCCCGGTGGGCGCGCTGACCGGTACCCAGTACCGGTTCCGGGCCCGCCCGTTCGACCTGGTCTCCACCCCGAGCGCCTGCGAGCACTGCGCGGCCGGTTGCGCCCAGCGCACCGACTGGCGGCGCGGCAAGGTGCTGCGCCGGCTGGCCGGCGACGACCCGGCGGTGAACGAGGAGTGGAACTGCGACAAGGGCCGCTGGGGCTTCCAGTACGCCCGGGCGTTCGACCGGCTCAGTACGCCGCTGGTGCGCGACGAGCGCAGCGGTGAGCTGCGCGAGGCCTCGTGGAGCGAGGCGCTGACCCGGGCCGCCGACGGGCTGCGCGCCGCTCGGGACGGCGGGCAGGGCAGCGCGGTGCTCACCGGCGGCCGGCTGACCGTCGAGGACGCCTACGCGTACGCGAAGTTCGCCCGGGTCGCGCTGCGCACCAACGACCTGGACTTCCGGGCCCGCCCGGTCTCCCGCGAGGAGGCCGACTTCCTGGCCAGCGACGTCGCCGGGGTCACCGACGTGACCTACACGGACGTGGAGAACGCGCCCGCGGTGGTGCTGGTCGGCCTGGAGCCGGAGGAGGAGTGCCCGATCCTCTTCCTGCGGCTGCGCAAGGCGTACCTGAAGAAGACCCTGACCGTGTACGCGATCGCGCCGTTCGCGACCCGGGGCCTGGAGAAGCTCGGGGCCAAGCTGGCCCGGGTGGTGCCGGGCGAGGAGGCCAGCGTGCTGGCCGAGCACGCCACGGTGGCCGAGGCGCTGAGCCAGCCGGGCGCCATCCTGATCGTCGGCGAGCGGCTCGGCGCGGTGCCGGGCGGGCTCTCCGCGGCGGCGGACGTCGCCCGGCGTACCGGGGCCAAGCTGGCCTGGGTGCCGCGGCGCGCGGGCGACCGGGGTGCGGTCGACGCGGGCTGCCTGCCCAACCTGCTGCCCGGTGGCCGTCTGGTCACCGAGCCCGCGGCCCGCGCGGAGCTGGGCGAGGCCTGGGACATCCCGGCCGGGGTCATCCCGAGCCAGGCCGGGCGGGACACCGACGGCATCCTCACCGCGGCCGCCAACGGCCAGCTGGGTGCGCTCGTGGTGGCCGGCGTCGACCCGGCCGACCTGGCCGACCCGCGCCTGGCCGAGCAGGCCCTCGACGCGGTGCCGTTCCTGGTCAGCCTGGAGCTGCGGATGAGCGCGGTGGCCCGGCGGGCCGACGTGGTCCTCCCGGTCGCCCCGGTGGTCGAGAAGGCCGGCAGCTTCCTGGACTGGGAGGGCCGGCTGCGCACCTTCGAGCGGGTGCTGGAGACGGACGCGATGAACGACGGCCGGGTGCTGGACGCGCTCGCCGCGCAGCTCGACGTCCGACTCGGCACCGGCGACGTGATGACCGTCCGCCGGGAGCTGGGCGCGCTGCCGCCGACCCGGGTCGACCGCCCGGGCGCGCCGATGGTGGAGCCGACGACCGTGCCGCAGCCGGGCGCCGGGGAGGCCGTGCTGGCCACCTGGCACCAGCTGATCGACCTGGGCAGCCTCACCGACGGCGACGAGCACCTGGCCGGCACCGCCCGCCCGCCGGTGGTGCGGCTGGGCAAGGGCACCGCCGAGACGCTCGGCGTGGCCGACGGGGACGCGGTGACCGTGGGCACCGACCGCGGCGCGGTCACCCTGCCGGCGGAAATCACCGAGATGCCGGACGGGGTTGTCTGGCTACCGACCAACTCGCCCGGCTCGACCGTGCGGCGCAGCCTCGGCGCGACGTCCGGCGACGTCGTCACGGTCTCGGCGGGCGCGGTCGGCGGGGCGACCGTCCCGGCCGGGCGGGTCGCCGCGGACGCCGCCGGCCGGCCGGGTCCGCTCCTCAACACCGGGAGTGTCCAGTGAGCGCGAGGAGTGAACGAGCGGAGCGAGTGAGCCCCGCAGTCGCGTACGAAAGGTGGGCGCAGTGAACCTCTACCTCGCGGCGCAGGACCCGACGCTGGCCGACTTCGGCAAGGACCCATGGTGGCTGGTCCTCATCAAGATCGTCTTTGCGTTCGCCTTCGGCCTGCTGGCCACGCTGCTCGGCGTCTGGTTCGAGCGGCGGGTCGTCGGCCGGATGGCGGTGCGGCCCGGCCCCAACCAGGTCGGCCCGTTCGGCCTGCTGCAGACCCTCGCCGACGGTCTGAAGATGGCCTTCAAGGAGGACATCCTCCCGAAGGCCGCCGACAAGGTCGTCTACTTCTTCGCCCCGACCATCTCGGTGATCTGCGCGGTCACCGCGCTGTCGGTGGTGCCGTTCGGCCCGAAGGTGAGCATCTTCGGGCACTGGACGCCGCTGCAGGTCACCGACGTGTCGGTGGCGGTGCTGGTGCTGCTGGCCTGCTCGTCGATGGGCATCTACGGCATCGTGCTCGGCGGCTGGGCCTCCGGCTCGACCTACCCGCTGCTCGGTGGGCTCCGGTCCACCGCCCAGATGATCTCGTACGAGGTCGCCATGGGGCTGAGCATCGTGGCGGTGTTCATGACCGCCGGCACGATGTCCACCAGCGGCATCGTCGCGGCCCAGGGCGACGGCACCCAGCTCACCATCGCCGGCCAGCAGGTGCCGGCGCCGGGCTGGTACGCGATCCTGCTGCTGCCCAGCTTCATCATCTTCTTCATCGCCACCGTCGGTGAGACGAACCGGGCGCCGTTCGACCTGCCCGAGGCGGAGTCGGAGCTGGTCGCGGGCTTCATGACGGAGTACAGCTCGCTGAAGTTCGCGCTCTTCATGCTCTCCGAGTACGTCTCGATGGTGACCATGTCCGCGGTCACCACGACGCTCTTCCTGGGCGGCTGGCGGGCCCCCTGGCCGATCACCCTGTGGGCCGGCGCCAACACGGGTTGGTGGCCGATGCTGTGGTTCTTCGGCAAGGTGATCGCGCTGGTCTTCGTCTTCGTCTGGCTGCGGGGCACCCTGCCCCGGCTCCGGTACGACCAGTTCATGCGCTTCGGCTGGAAGGTCCTGCTGCCGATCAACCTGGTCTGGATCCTGGTCCTGGCCGGCCTGCGCTCCATCGAGGACTGGCAGACCAAGGACCGGCTGGTCGCCACCGGCATCGGCGCGGGCGTGCTGCTGCTGGCCACGCTCTTCTGGCCGAGCCGGAAGAAGGAGCCGGCGCCGCCGCTGCAGGAACAGGTCAACAGCCGGCCGCACGGCAGCTTCCCGCTGCCACCGATGGATCTTCAGGTACCACCGAGCCCGCGCACCAGGCGCGTGGTCGCCGAGCGGGAGCCGGCCAACGTCGTCGCCGGCCCGGACTCCAGGGAGGTGTGACGTGGGCGCGATCACCGGAACGTTCAAGGGCTTCGGGGTCACCTTCTCGCACATGTTCAAGAAGGTGGTCACCACCGACTACCCGTTCAAGCCGCCGGTCTCGGCGCCGCGCTACCACGGGCGGCACATCCTCAACCGGCACCCGGACGGCCTGGAGAAGTGCATCGGCTGCGAGCTGTGCGCCTGGGCCTGCCCGGCCGACGCGATCTACGTGGAGGGTGGCGACAACACCGAGGAGCAGCGCTTCTCGCCGGGTGAGCGGTACGCCAGCGTCTACCAGATCAACTACGCCCGGTGCATCTTCTGCGGGCTCTGCATCGAGGCCTGCCCGACCCGTTCGCTGACCATGAGCAACGAGTACGAGCTGGCCCGGGACAACCGGCAGGACCTGATCTTCACGAAGGAGCAGCTGCTCGCGCCGCTGCTGCCGGGGATGGAGCAGCCGCCGCACCCGATGCGGCTGGGCGACAGCGAGAAGGACTACTACGTCGGCGCGCTGACCAACCCGGGCACCTCCGCCGGCGCCGAGCACTCGGCCAACAACCCGGGCCGGTACCAGCTCGACGAGACCCCCGGCGTCACCTTCCCGGGCGCCGAGCAGGCGGCCCAGCGGGTGGCGGCAGGCAAGGGAGACACGGCATGACCACGCAGACGGTGCTCGCCGAGGCCGCCTCGGTCGGCGGCGGCGAGGCGGTGACCTTCTGGATCCTCGCCCCGCTGGCGCTGCTCGGCGCGATCGGCATGGTGTGGGCCCGCAACGCGGTGCACTCGGCGCTCTGGCTGGTGCTGACCATGCTCTGCCTGGGCGTGTTCTACGTCCTCCAGGCGGGGCCATTCATCGGCATGGTGCAGATCATCGTCTACACCGGCGCGATCATGATGCTCTTCCTGTTCGTGCTCATGCTGGTCGGCCGGGACGCCTCCGACTCGCTGATCGAGACGCTGCGCGGGCAGCGTACGGCGGCGGTCGTGCTGGCGCTCGGCTTCGCCGGCCTGGTCGGCACCGGGCTGTACCGGGCGCTCGATGGCGTCGAGGCGGTCGGCCTGGACCGGGCGAACGCCGAGGGCAACGTGCAGGGCATCGCCCGGCTGCTCTTCACCAAGTACGTCTTCGCCTTCGAGCTGACCTCGGCGCTGCTGATCACGGCGGCCGTCGGCGCGATGGTGCTGGCGCACGTCGAGCGGCGCAAGGAGGACCGGATGGACCAGGTCGCCACCATGAAGGCCCGGTTCCGGCCCGGCAACTACCCCGGCCCGAAGCCCGGCCCGGGCGTCTTCGCCACGTCGTCCTCGGTGGCCACCCCGGCCCGCCTGCCCGACGGCCGGCTGACCGAGCGCAGCATCCCCGAGATCATGCCGGTCCGGGAGCTGACCGCCGAGGAGACCTCGCTGAAGGGGACGGAACGGAAATGAGCAGCTTCTTCTCGGTCGAGCCGAACTACTACCTGGTCCTCGCCGCGGTGCTCTTCACCATCGGCGCGGTCGGGGTGCTGGTCCGGCGCAACGCGATCGTCCTGTTCATGTGCGTCGAGCTGATGCTCAACGCGGCGAACCTGACCCTGGTCACCTTCAGCCGCATCAACGGCGACCTGAACGGTCAGATCATGGCGTTCTTCGTGATGGTGGTGGCGGCGGCCGAGGTCGTGGTCGGACTCGCGGTCATCATGGCGATCTTCCGGACCCGGCGCTCGGCCAGCGTCGACGACGCCAACCTGCTGAAGTACTGAGGGGCCGACGGTGGAAGAGACTGTGCGTTTCGCAGAGGCGAGTGGATTTCTCGGCAGCGTCTGGCTGCTGGTGGCCATCCCGCTGGTCAGCGCGGCGATCCTGCTGCTGCTCGGCCGCCGGGCCGACCGGTGGGGTCACTGGCTGGGCGTGGCGGCCATCGGTGCCGCCTTCGTGCTCGGCCTTACCTACTTCTTCCAGCTTCGCGGCCTGGAGAACAAGCAGGTCGAGCTGAGCCTCTGGCAGTTCATCACGGCCGGTGACCTGAAGGTGGACTTCGGTCTGCTCTTCGACCCGCTGGCCGCGGTCTTCGTCCTGCTGATCACCGGGGTGGGTTTCCTGATCCACCTGTACGCGGTCGAGTACATGGCGCACGACGAGGGCCGGCGGCGGTTCTTCGGGTACTTCAACCTGTTCGTCGCCGCGATGCTGCTGCTGGTGCTCGGCAACAACTACGTGATGCTCTACTTCGGCTGGGAGGGCGTCGGCCTGGCGTCGTACCTGCTGATCTCCTTCTGGTACGGCCGGCCGAGCGCGGCCACCGCCGGCAAGAAGGCCTTCCTGATGAACCGGGTCGGCGACGCCGGCCTGGCCATCGGCATCTTCATGCTCTTCGCCCAGCTCGGCAGCACCCAGTACGAGGACGTGTTCAACGGTGTCGGCGCGCTGAGCCAGACCACCGTGCTGGTGCTCGGCCTGCTGCTGCTGCTCGGCGCGACCGGCAAGTCCGGCCAGTTCCCGCTGCAGGCGTGGCTGCCGGACGCGATGGAGGGCCCGACCCCGGTCTCCGCGCTCATCCACGCGGCCACCATGGTCACCGCGGGCGTCTACCTGATCGCCCGCTCCAACCCGGTCTTCTCGGCCAACACCACCCTCCAGTTGGTGGTGGTCAGCGTCGGCGCGATCACCCTGCTGATGGGCTGCCTCATCGGCGCGGCCAAGGACGACATCAAGCGGGTGCTGGCCTGGTCCACGGTGAGCCAGATCGGTTACATGTTCCTCGGCGTCGGCCTGGGCGGCGCGGCGTACGCGCTGGCCATTGTGCACCTGCTGGCGCACGGCTTCTTCAAGGCCAACATGTTCCTCGGCGCCGGCTCGGTCATGCACGGCATGAACGACCAGGTGGACATCCGCCGCTTCGGTGGCCTGTCGAAGTACATGAAGGTCACCTGGCTGACCTTCATGATGGGCTGGCTGGCCATCATCGGCATGTTCCCGTTCTCCGGTTTCTTCTCCAAGGAGCCGATCATCGTGGCCGCGTTCGAGCGGGAGGGCTGGACCGCCTGGCTCTTCGGCATGGCGGCGCTGGTCGGCGCCGGGTTGACCGCGTTCTACATGACCCGGCTCTTCGTGCTCACCTTCCACGGCCCGAAGCGGTGGACCGAGGGGATCGAGCACCCGCACGAGTCGCCGAAGCTGATGACCATCCCGCTGATCCTGCTGGCGATCGGCTCGGTCGCGGCGGGCTTCCTGCTCGCCACGTCGGTGCCGGACTGGCTGGAGGCGACCGCCGGGCTGGGCGGCCAGGAGGAGGGCCACGAGGCGGTCCTCGCGCACTGGCTGATCACCACGCTCTCGCTGGCGGTCACCGTCCTCGGCGCCGGGCTGGCCTGGTTCCTGTTCCGCAACGGCACGGCCACCGAGCCGCAGCCGGCCGGGGTGCTGGTCACCGCGGCCCGCCGCAACCTCTACACGGACGCCGTCAACGAGGCGGTCTTCGAGAAGCCGGGCATCTTCCTCACCCGGGCGCTGGTCTTCCTCGACAACCGGGGCGTGGACGGGCTGGTCAACGGCCTCGCCGCCGCGGTGGGCGGGGGTTCGGGCCGGCTCCGGCGGCTGCAGACCGGTTTCGTGCGGTCGTACGCGACCTCGATCCTCACCGGCGCGCTGCTCGTGGTCGCGGCGTTCCTCGCGGTGCAGGCGGGGTGGCTGGCGTGAACGAACTGAACGCGGCCGCCCCCGCCGGCGGGCCACGCAGTCACGACGGAGGTAAGGCCGAATAATGTCCAACTTCCCGTTCCTCTCGGTGCTGACCGTGGCACCGCTGGTCGGCGCCCTGGTCGTGGCCGTGCTGCCACGCCGCCGGCCGGACCTGGCCAAGCTGGTGGCGTTCGGCTGGTCGCTGCTGGTGCTGGTGCTGTCGGTGGTGATGTGGATCGCCTTCTCCGCCGACGGCGACCGGTTCCAGTTCCGCGAGTCGTACGCGTGGATCCCGAACTGGGGCGTCAACTTCACCTTCGAGGTGGACGGCATCGCCCTGGTCATGCTGATGCTGATCGCGATCCTGGTACCGCTGGTGATCCTGGCGTCCTGGCACGACGCCGAGTCGTCCAAGCGCTCGGTGCCGGCCTACTTTGCGCTGCTGCTCGTCCTCGAGTGCACGATGATCGGCGTCTTCGCGGCCGCCGACGTCTTCCTCTTCTACGTGTTCTTCGAGGTCATGCTGGTGCCGATGTACTTCCTGATCGGCAGCTACGGCGGCCACCAGCGGCAGTACGCGGCGGTCAAGTTCTTCCTCTACTCGCTCGTCGGCGGGCTGTTCATGCTCGCCGCGGTGATCGGCCTCTGGGTGGTCGGCGGGAAGACCTTCGACTGGCAGGCGCTGAGCCAGGCCGACCTCGACGTCACCACCGCCCGCTGGCTCTTCCTCGGCTTCTTCCTCGCGTTCGCGATCAAGGCGCCGTTCTTCCCGTTCCACACCTGGCTGCCGGACGCCGGTGGCGCGGCCCCGGCCGGTGCCGCCGCGCTGCTGGTCGGCGTGCTGGACAAGGTCGGCACGTTCGGGATCCTGCGGTACTGCCTGCCGCTGTTCCCGGAGGCGTCGAAGTGGTTCGCGCCGTGGGCGCTGGCGCTCGGCGTGATCGGCATCATCTACGCGGCGTTGCTCGCGGTCGGCCAGAACGACCTCAAGCGGCTGGTGTCGTACACCTCGATCGCGCACTTCGGCTTCATCGGTGTCGGCATCTTCGCCTTCACCACCCAGGCCGGCACCGGCGCGGTGCTCTACATGCTCAACCACGGGCTCGCCACCGGCCTGCTCTTCCTGGTGGTCGGCATGCTGATCGCCCGTCGCGGCTCGGCCCTGATCAGCGACTTCGGTGGCGCCGGCAAGCTGGTCCCGGTGCTGGCCGGGGTGCTCTTCTTCGCCGGTCTCGCCTCGCTGGCGCTGCCCGGCACCGCGCCGTTCGTCTCCGAGTTCCTGGTGCTGATCGGCACCTTCACCACCAACAAGCCGGTCGCGGTGATCGCCACGCTCGGCATCATCCTGGCCGCGGCGTACGTGCTGTGGATGATCCAGCGCACCACCCAGGGCACGCTGAACCCGGCCCTGACCGAGGTCGACGGCATGCGCCGTGACCTGACCCTGCGCGAGAAGGTCGTGGTCGCCCCGCTGATCGCGCTCATCGTGCTGCTCGGCTTCTATCCGAAGCCGGTCACCGATGTCATCAACCCCGCCGTCAAGGCGACCATGCAGGACGTGGGTCGGACCGACCCCGCCCCGGCGGTCGGCACCGTCCAGGAGGCAGCCCGGTGAGCGCGAGGAGTGAACGAGCGGAGCGAGTGAGCCCCGCAGTCGCGAACGAAAGGCGGCACCGAAAGTGAGTGAACTGAAGCTGCCGTCGCTCGACTACGCGGCGCTGGCTCCCATCCTGATCATGTTGGGCGCGGCGCTGGTCGGCGTCCTGGTCGAGGCGTTCGTGCCGCGCCGGCTGCGCAACGGGGTGCAGCTCGCGCTGGCCCTGCTGGCGGTGCTGGCCGCGCTGACCATGGTGATCCTGAACGCCGACGACCGGCTGCTCACCGCCGGCCAGGCCATCGCGGTGGACGGGCCGACGCTCTTCCTCCAGGGCGCGATCCTGATCCTGGCCATGATGACGCTGCTGCTCATCGGTGAGCGCGCGGTGGAGCGCGGCGGGGCCTTCGTGGCCCACGCGGCGGTCACCGCGGAGTCGGCCGACGACCGGCGGCAGGCCGAGGGCGCGGCCGGCGCCACCGAGGTGTACCCGCTGGCCACCTTCGCCATCGGCGGCATGCTGATCTTCGTGGCGGCGAACGACCTGCTGACCATGTTCATCGCGCTCGAGGTCTTCTCGCTGCCGCTCTACCTGCTCTGCGCGCTGGCCCGCCGCCGGCGGCTGCTGAGCCAGGAGGCGGCGCTGAAGTACTTCATGCTCGGCGCGTACGCGTCGGCGTTCTTCCTGTTCGGGGTGGCGCTGATCTACGGCTTCACCTCGGGCATCCCGGGCCGGGTGGCCGGGGTCGACTTCGCGACCGTGCACACCGCGGTCACCGAGTCGTCGTCCAGCCCGACGCTGCTCTACGCCGGCATGGCGCTGCTCGCCATCGGCCTGCTCTTCAAGGCCGCCGCCGCGCCGTTCCACGTCTGGACCCCGGACGTCTACCAGGGCGCCCCCACCCCGGTGACCGGCTTCATGGCCGCCTGCACCAAGGTCGCCGCGTTCGGCGCCCTGCTGCGGGTCTTCCACGTCGCCTTCGCCGGGGCCGCCTGGGACTTCACCCCGGTCCTCGGCACGGTGGCGGTGCTGACCATGCTGGTCGGCGCGGTGCTGGCGGTCACCCAGACGGACATCAAGCGGCTGCTGGCCTACTCGTCCATCGCGAACGCCGGCTACCTGCTGGTGGGCGTGCTGGCGCCGAGCAGGGACGGGCTCTCCGGCACGATGTTCTACCTGGTGGCGTACGGCTTCTCGGTGCTCGCCGCGTTCGCCGTGGTGACCCTGGTCCGGGACGCCGACGGGGAGGCCACCCACCTGTCCCGCTGGGCCGGGCTGGGCCGCCGGTCGCCGTTCTTCGCGGCCATCTTCACCTTCATCCTGCTGGCCTTCGCCGGTATCCCGCTGACCAGCGGGTTCACCAGCAAGTTCGCCGTCTTCGCCCCGGCGCTGGACGCGGACCAGGCCTGGCTGGTGATCGCCGGCGTGCTGACCAGCATGGTGCTGGCCTTCCCGTACCTGCGGGTGGTGGTCATGATGTGGCTCTCCGAGCCGGGGGACGCCACCCCGACCGTCACCGTGCCCGGTGCGCTCACCTCGGCGGCCCTGGTCATCGGCGTGCTGGCCACGCTGGTGCTGGGTGTCGCCCCGGCGCCTCTGCTGGATCTGGCCAACGGTGCGGCCGAATTCGTCAGATGACCCCTGGCAGTTCCCCGGGGGCCGGTACGCGTTTGGCGTACCGGCCCCCGGTCCGTATCCCCCTCTCCGGGCAGGTCGAACGGGTGTGGCATGGTTGAGTACGTGGTGATTCCGGCTGGCGAGCGTTCAGGTGCCACCGGCTCCGGCGGTCGTCGGGGTCCGGCGGGCACGGGTCAGTTCGGCGCGCTCGGCATGCACCTCGCCGACCCGCGCGTCGAGGCGTCCGTGCTGGGCGTGCTGGATGGCGTCGAGGGCCAGTTGCGGGACAGCGTGGCCAGCGCCGACCCGCTCGTGGCCGAGGCCTCCCGGCACCTGGTCGACGCGGGCGGCAAGCGGTTCCGGCCGCTGCTGGTGGCGCTGGGCGCCCAGTTCGGTGAGCCGACCGCCGCCGAGGTGGTGCCGGCCGCGGTGGTGATGGAGCTCACCCACCTGGCGACGCTCTACCACGACGACGTGATGGACGAGGCCGCGGTGCGCCGGGGCGCCCCGAGCGCCAACTCCCGGTGGACCAACTCGGTGGCCATCCTGGTCGGCGACTTCCTCTTCGCCCGGGCCGCCGACATCGCGGCCGACCTGGGGCCTGACGCGGTCCGGCTGCAGGCGCGCACCTTCGCCCGGCTGGTGCACGGGCAGATCGCCGAGACGGTCGGTCCGCGCGGCTCCGACCCGGTCGCCCACTACCTGCACGTGATCGCCGAGAAAACCGGCTCGCTGATCGCCACCTCGGCCCGGTTCGGCGGCATGTTCGCCGGCGCCCCCGCCGAGCACGTGGAGGCCCTGGCCGGGTACGGCGAGATCATCGGGGTGGCCTTCCAGCTCTCCGACGACCTGCTCGACATCGCCTCCGAGTCCGTGCAGTCCGGCAAGACCCCCGGCACCGACCTGCGCGAGGGCGTGCCCACCCTGCCGGTGCTGTACGCGCTCGGCTCGGACGACTCGGACGCCGCCAGCGTGCGGCTGCGGGAGATCCTGGCCACCGGCCCGCTGGTCGACGACGCATTGCACGCCGAGGCGCTCGGCCTGCTCCGCGAGTCCCCGGCGCTCAAGCGCGCCCGGGAGACCGTCCGCAGCTACGCCGAGGACGCCCGCACCCAGCTCGCCCCGCTTCCCCAGGGCCCGGCCCGCCGCGCCCTGGAATCCCTCTGCGACTACATCGCCGACCGCACCAGCTAAGCCCCACCCCCCGGGGCTGCTCCTGCCGTTGATCACGAAGTTCGCGTCGGGAAACCTGCTCGGGGTGACGCAAACTCCTTGATCAACGCCCCGAGGCGGGGGCCGGTCGGGAGGAGGGGTGGGCTCGGGTCAGGAGGCGGGCGCCGGCCAGCATGAGGGCGGCGGCCAGGAGCATGGCGGTGCCGGCCACCGTCCACATGGCGGGGTAGCCCAGCTGGGCGGCGACCGCGCCCAATCCCAGCGGGCCCACGCAGCCGCCCGCGTACACCCCGGTCTGGGTGATCGAGGTGGCGGCGGCCGGAGCCTGCGGGTGCAGCCGGACCACCGCGAAGTTCAGCAGCCCCGGCCAGGCCCAGCCGAGGCCGAAGCCGAGCACCACGCCGGCGACCAGCGCCGCCGGGCCGCGCAGCGCGAGCAGGCCCAGCCCGGCGGCGCCGACCACGAGCATGCCGGCGATCACCGTGACGTGCCCGCCCGCGCGGCGGTCCGCCAGCCAGCCGGCGCCGATCCGGGCCGCCACGCAGACCGCGCTGCCCAGGGTCAGGGTGAGGCCGGCCAGGGCCGGCGCCAGGCCGCGCCCGGCGGCCGAGTCCACCACGAAGGTGCCCAGCGCGTTCGCCGCGGCGGCCGCCAGGGTGGCGGCCACCCCGACCACCAGCAGCGCCGCCCGGCCCGGCCCGGCCCGCCCGGCGGCCGGCCGGCGCGTCGACTCCCGCCGCTGCCCCGGTACGGCCGGCAGCGCGGCGAGCGCCGCCCCGGCGGCCGCCACGAACGCCCAGCGCCAGCCGGCGGTCAGCGCGATGGTCGGCACCGCCGCGCCGGCCAGCAGGGTGGAGATCGGGATGGCGGCCTGCTTCAGCCCGAAGGAGAGCCCCTGCCGGTCGGCGGGCACGTGCGCGGCGAGCGCCGCGTTGCTGGCGAGCTGGCCCAGCGCGTTCGCCGCCGCGCTGAGCGCGAGCAGCAGCACCAGCACCGGGTACGAGCGGGCCAGCGCCGCCACCGCCAGCAGCGAGCCGGCGGAGAGCAGGATGCCGGCGCGGGCCACGGTGACCGGCCCGTACCGCTCGACCAGCGCCCCGGAGGGGACCGAGGCAAGCGCGCTGATCCCGAAGTAGACCGACACGGCCAGGCCCAGACCTGCCGGGGAGAAGTGCAGGTCGTGGCCCATCTGGACGGCGAGCCCGCCGAGCAGGAAGACCGGCAGGACGCAGGCGATCGTGGTGATGATGGCGCCCGCGCTGGTCCGGACGGTGTGCCGGGGTGCTGGCGGCGAGGGGTGCAACACGGTGTCGGTCATCGTCCGCCCAACCTACGCCGGGCACGTTTCGGCAGCTGATGGTGACTGTCGGTACCCGGCTCGACCCCGGTGATCTGGCATCCTCGATCCGGAGAGGCATTTCGCACTCGGGCGGTTTTTCATATGGTGTAAGTCCCCGGCGGCGGAGGTGGTTGTGCGCGACCCCTTGGCGGAACCTTCGGACCTGATCCGAAGCGTCTCCCGCGCGCTACGAGTGCTCGAGTCGGTCGGCCGTGCCCCGAGAGGCCTCACCGTCAAGCAGATCGCCCGCCGCTGCGAGCTGACCGTGGCCACCACCTACCACCTGGTCCGCACCCTCGCCTACGAGGGCTACGTGATCCGGCGCGAGGACGGCACCTACATCGTCGGGCTGGAGGTGGCCGACCGGTACCGCGAGCTGGTCACCGCGTTCCGCGGGCCGCAGGCGGTCGGGGAGTCGCTGCGGCGGGCGGCCGCCGACACCGGGTGGAGCCACTACCTGGGCCGCTTCGTGGGCGGCCAGGTGGCCGTCACGGCGGTCGCCGAGGGCGCCCGCTCGCCCTACCTGGAGGACCTGGTGCCGGGCTTCGACGAGGGGGCGCACGCCACCGCCCTCGGCAAGAGCCTGCTCGCCACCCTCAGCGCCGAGCAGCGCTTCCGCTACCTGCGCGAGTACGGCATGCGCCCGTTCACCAGCGCCACCATCCTGACCTCCGAGGCGTTCGAGGCCGACCTGGCCGCCGGCGACCGGCGGGGCATGCAGCTGGAGCTGGGCCAGTTCCGGCAGGGGGTGGCCTGCGCCGCGGTGCTGGTCACCCCGGACAAGGACATCGAGCGGCGGGTGGTGCTGGCCTGCGCACTGCCGGCCAGCGAGATGATGACCTCCGCCCGGGTGGTCCGGGCCAAGCTGCTCACCGCCGCCCGGGCCATCGCCGACGGCATCGCCAGCGAGCCCTGACCCGGGACACCCGCCGCCCCTCCCGGCACCGGTCGCCCACCCGGCCGGCCCTCCCGACCGGACCGCTCCGGCGACGACCTGACCTGGGGCTGAACCGATCGGCGTCACCGCACGTATCAAGGGTCGAACGCATCGCCGGTCTCGCCGCCAGCGGAAGCGAGGGATCACCATCACCGACCACGACGCCCAACTGCTGCGCGCCCTGCACGACGAGCACGCCGACGCGCTCTTCGCGCACGCCCTCCGGCTGGTCAACGGCGACCGCACCCGCGCCGAGGACCTGGTGCAGGAGACCCTGCTCCGCGCCTGGCGGCACCCCGAGTCGCTGGACCCCCGGCGCGGTTCGGTCCGTGCCTGGCTCTTCACCACCGCCCGGAACCTGGCCATCGACGCCTGGCGGCGCCGGTCCACCCGGGTCGGCGAGGTCTACACCGACGAGCTGCCCGAGCCGTCCGAGACAGTCGACGAGGCGGAACGCGCGGTCGAGGCGTGGACGGTGGCCGAGGCGCTCAACCGGCTCACCCCGACCCACCGCGAGGTGCTGGTCGAGTGCTTCTACCAGGGCCGCTCGGTGGCGGAGGCGGCCGCCCGCCTGGGGGTACCGGCGGGCACGGTGAAGTCCCGCACCCACTACGCGCTGCGCTCACTACGGTTGGTCCTGGCCGAGATGGGGGTGACCGGATGACCCGCTGCGAGTTCGCGCACGACGACGGGGCGTACGTGCTGGGTGCCCTCACCCCCGCCGACCGCGCCGCCTACGAGCGGCACCTGGCCGGCTGCGCGTCCTGCCGGGAGGCGGTGGCCGAGATCGCCGTGCTGCCCGGGCTGCTGGGCCGGCTCGACCCGGCCGGGCTGGAACAGTTCCTGGACGACGGGCCGGAGACCGCCCGGGTGCCGGCGCTGCTCGACGCCGCGCGGGAGCGCCGGCGCCGCGATCGGTCCCGGTCCCGCCGTCGGTACGCGGCCACCGCGCTCGCCGCGGCGGCCCTGGCGGTGCTCACCGGCGTCGGGGTGTCGCTGCTGCGGCCGGCCGTCCCGCCGCCCGCGCCGGCGGTGTCGCTGGCCGCCATGCGGCCCGTCGCCGGCACGGTGCCGGTGCACGCCGAGATCGGCCTCACCGGTACCGACTGGGGCACCGAGGTGACCATGCACTGCGGGTACGACCGCCGGGCCGGGCACCGCGAGGCGTACACCTTCCGGCTGGTGGCGCACGGCCCGGACGGCGCGACGGAGCAGATCGGGTCCTGGCTGGCCGCTCCCGGCGACGACCTGCGCTTCACCGGCGCGACCCACTTCACCCAGGGCGAACTGGTCCGGCTGGAACTGCTCCGCGGCGACGACACCGCCGTCCTCGCCTACGACGTCCGCTGACCCCCGCGCGGTGGTCAGCGGGCCGGGCTGGGCACGGGGTCGGGGGTACGGGCGCCGGCGCGGGTGCGGTGGGCGGCGCGGAGGGCGTCCACGGTGAAGATGACCAGCGCGAGCCAGACCAGCGCGAAGCCGGCCAGCCGGGCCGGTGGCATCGGCTCGTGGAAGACCAGCACCCCGCAGCCGAGCTGGAGGATCGGGCCGACGTACTGGAGCATGCCGAGGGTGGACAGCGGCAGCCGGTTGGCCGCCCCGGCGAAGAGCAGCAGCGGGACGGCGGTGGCCGCGCCGGCGAGCACCAGCAGCGCGGTGTGCCCGGCCGAGACGTGCCCGAAGGCGAGGTCGCCGCGCCGGGTCAGCCAGCCGAGATAAGCCAGGGCCGGCAGGGCCAGCGCCGCCGACTCGACGAAGAGCCCTTCCGCGGCGGGCAGGGCGAGGCGCTTCTTGACCAGCCCGTAGCCGGCGAAGCTGAAGGCCAGCACCAGCGCCAGGTAGGGCAGCCGGCCGTAGTCGACGGTGAGCACCGCGACGGCGGCCCCGCCCACCGCGAGCGCCACCCACTGCGCCGGGCGCAGCCGCTCGCGCAGCAGGAAGACCCCGATCAGCACGATGACCAGCGGGTTGATGAAGTAGCCGAGGGCCGTCTCCACCACCCGGTCGGAGTTCACGCCGTAGATGTAGGTGCCCCAGTTGACGGCGATCAGCGCGGCCGCGGTGGCGATGCCGGCCAGCGCCCGGGGCCGCCGGGCCAGCGCGCGCAGGAAGCCGATGTTGCGCATCGCGCCCAGCAGCAGCGCCACGAAGAGCACCGACCAGACGATCCGGTGGGCGAGGATCTCCACCGGCCCGGCCGGCCGGAGCAGCTTCAGATAGAGCGGGAAGAAACCCCAGATCAGGTACGCGCCGAGGCCGTACAGGTAACCGAGGCGGGTCTGGTTCACGCCTCTACCGTAAGGGGTGGCCTGGGGTCGGGATCCTTTCTGGTGACCGGCTTCACCCGCCGGTCGTACTGCATCCAGTGCCGCGCGTCGACCGGGCCGAAGCCGACCTTCGCGTAGACCCCGTGCGCGTCCGCGGTGGCCAGCAGGATCCGCCGTACGCCCAGCCCGGCCAGGTGGTCGCGGACCGCCCCGGCCAGCCAGGTGCCCAGCCCCCGGCCCCGCTCCGCGGGGTCCACGTACACGTCGCAGAGCCAGGCGAAGGTGGCCTGGTCGGTGACCACCCGGGCGACCGCCACCTGCCGGCCGTCCCCGGGCCGGTAGACGCCGAACCCGATCGAGCCGGCGAAGGCGCGGGCCACCGTCTCCCGCTCCCGCCCGAGCGCCCAGTACGCGTCGGTGGAGAGCCAGTGGTGCACCCGGTCGAGGTCGAGCTGGTCCGGGTCGGTGCTGAGCTGGTAGCCGTCGGCGCGGGTCAGAGAGAACACCCGATCGACGCTAGTACCGGCACCCGCCCTGCTCACGAGCCAATTCCCGCCCGCTGGTCTGGCCGCCCCGGTCAGGACGACAGCGGCTTGACCCAGCGGTGGCACTCCGTCTGCTGCCGGTAACCGGCGGCGGCCCAGACCTGCCGGCCCAGCGTGTTGTCGTCGAGCACCATGGCGTCGGCACGCCGGGCACCGAGCCGGGCCAGGTGCCGTTCGGCGGCGGCCAGCAGCGCCCGGCCGATGCCCCGGCGACGGTGCGCCGGATGGACGGCGAACCGGTACAGGTGCCCGCGCCAGCCGTCCCAGCCCGCGATCACCGAACCCACCACCGTGTCCTGATCGACCGCCAACAGCAGGGCCTCGGGGTCGCGCGCGACCAGCCGGTGCAGCCCGGCCGCGGTGTCGTGCCGGTCGGTGTCCTCGGCGGCGAACCGCCAGAAGGCCAGGACGGCCTCGACGTCCGCGTCCGTGGCCGCCCGGATCATGAACGTCGGCATGCCCCTCCCCGCGTCGTGACCCCGGCGGGCGCCGTCGCACGGCGACCCTCCGGGGCCGAGCCGATGTGGTCAGTCGCGGTCGAGGACCGCGCCGTTGTGGTCAGTCGCGGTCGAGGACCGCCGTTGTGATCAGTCGCGGTCGAGGACCGCCGTTGTGATCAGTCGCGGTCGAGGACCGCGCCGAGGATCCAGGTCACGATGCCGACGAAGAGCGCGCCCAGCACCGCCGCCGGCCAGAAGTCGTCGACGTGGAACGGCAGCCCGGCCTCACCGGCGATCCAGCTGGTCAGCAGGAAGAGCAGCCCGTTGACCACCAGCGCGATCAGACCGAGGGTGAGCAGGTAGAAGCCGCAACCGACGGTCTTGATGACCGGCTGGAGCACGGCGTTGACCACCCCGAAGATCGCCGCCACCAGCACCAGCGTGGTCACCGTCTCGGTGGCCGAGTCGGAGTCCAGGGTGATGCCCGGGATGAGCAGCGTGGCGAGCCAGAAGGCCACGGCCGTCGTGGCCAGCCGGATCAGAAGACCCTTCAGAAAACCCATGGCCGGGATCGTGCCACGGACCGTCCACCGGGGGAACCCGGAAAGATCGACGAATCCGCGCCGGTTCGGCGGCGGCTCGGCCGGTCGAGCCGCGTCGAATCCGCGGCCGTTCAGCGGCGGCTCGGCCGGCCGATCAGCTGCGCCTCGATCGGCGTCGGGGAGAGCAGCGCCCAGCGCAGCGCCCGCCGGTTGACCACGGCCACCATGTCGTCCCGGATCCGGGTCAGCCACGCCGCCGAGCCGCCGAGGCCCAGGGCCGCGCCGGCCAGCGCCGCCTCACCGGGATCCAGCGGTTGCAGGATCGCCAGGTCGGCCCGGGCCAGCGCCGGCGCGTCGGCGGCGGCCATCTCCTCCCGGAGCAGCAGCACCGAGCACCAGGGGCCGGTCTCGGCCGGTGGCGCGCCGCCGTCGGCCACCAGCAGCAGCGGTCGCAGGGGCGAGCCCGGCGCACCGCCCACCGGCCGCCCCGGCGGAAGCAGCGGCACCGCCCCGCCCACGCCCCGCACGAAGGGCTCCCAGGCCCGGGGCCGGCCGGTCCGCACCACCACCCGGGCGCCGAGCGCCAGCGCACGCAGCGCCATGAGCTGCGCGGCGCGTACCCCGCCGACCAGGAGCAGCCGGGTCGGGCCGGGCCCGAAGAGGCGGACCGTCACCCCGCCGCCGTGCCGGTTGGTCCCGACCATCAGCCCGGACTCGCCGAGCGGCAGCTCCAGCGCCGCCAGCTCGGCCCCGGCCACCGGGGCGCCGCCCCGGGCCACCGCCAGCGGCAGCGTGGCGGCCAGGCCGGCCAGGTGCTCACCGTCCAGCCGCCGGACCGCCGCGCCCAGATCGCCGACCAGCCGGTGCAGGGCCCGGTCGGCGACCGACAGCTCGTCGGCGGTCCGGGCGGCCAGCCGTACGGTCAGCTCGACCGGAACCGGCGCGGCGTCGGCACCGGCGCGCGGACCGACGCAGAGCGCCACGGTGGCCGCGGTGGCGGGCAGCGCCAGCAGCCGGGGCACCAGCCGCCGGCCCGCCTCGCCGTGCGGGTCCGGCCAGCGGCACAACCGGTAGGTGGCCTGGGTCAGCCCGCCGGCCGTGACCGCCGGCCAGGACTCGCGGACCGGCGCGCCCGGATCGTGATGAGCCAGCTCGGCCACCACCCGCAGGGCCGCCGGCCCGCCCAACGGACGGCCGGTCAGCGGCCCGAGCCGGCGCACGATCCGCCGGACCGCCCCGGCAAGCGCCCGCCGCAGCTCCGCGTCCGACCAGCCCTCGGGCCGGAGCACGCGGACCGCGAGCACGGCCCGCGACCGGGCGGCCAGCCGCCCGTCGGTGAGCTGCCGGTAGGAGACGCCGGCCGGGCCGGCCCCGGCGCCGGGCGCGGGGGCGGGCGAGGCGGAGAGCAGCAGCTGGACCCGCACCGGTGGGCTGTCCGGGCCGGTCGGGGGCAGCAGGGACAGCGGTGCGGGCAGGGCCCGCGAGCCGTCGCCGAGCAGGTCGTTGGGGTCGCCGATCTCCAGCAGCGCGGTCGTGCCGGCCGGGTCGTCCAGCACGGCGGCCGGCCCGCCGGCCAGCTCGACGGGGTGCACCGTCGTGCCGGGGGCGACCAGCCCCAGCAGCGCGGCCGGCCCGGCGGTGGCCGGCAGGGCGCGCGACCGGCCGAGGTGCCCGAGACCGATCAGCAGCCACTCGTGCAGCCAACGCCCGCGCCAGCGGGCCCAGGCCGCGGGGAGCAGCACCGCCGCCAGCAGCAGGGCGGCCGCGGTCACCGCCGCCCCGCGCCCGACCGCCGCGACGAGCGCGGCGACCGCGAGCTGGGTGGCCACCACCTGACCGGCCCGCGCCCCGGCGGCGGGGCGCAGCGTCCAGCGTGGCGCCCCGGAGACCGCCGGGGGCCGGCCGGTCGTGGTCGCCGTCACCGCGCCTCCTCACCTGTTCGTCGGGTGACGATGCCGTGGCTCATCGTAGGCCGTCTTTGTCCACAGGGGAGCCCAGGGGGTAGCAGAACCGGAATCAGACCGCTACCGTCAGCGACGAGTTCGTCGAGCGCGCCGTCCCCTCCCATCCCCGATTCCGGCACCGCGCGCTCCGACATATCCACGGTGGTCGTTGCGACGACCAGCCACGACCGAGGAGACGAGGTGACGTCCGGGATGTCCCAGACCCAGGCGGAGGCTGCGGTGATGCGGCAGACCGCCGCGAAGTTCGAGCAGGTGGACCAGTCGTTGCAGACCATGCTCAGTGGCCTGATGGCGGAGCTGGAGGTGTTGCAGCAGGCCTGGCGGGGTGCCGGCGGGCGGTCGTTCGAGCAGGTCAAGCGGCAGTGGGCGGAGGACCAGGCGGCGCTGCAGCGGGCCCTGCGGGAGACCGCCACCGCGATCCGCACCGCCGGCCGGCAGTACGACGCGTCGGACACCGAGGCGGCCACCCGGGTGGCCGGCACGCACCGCGGCATCCAACTGCCGCTCTGACCCAGGGAAGGACGGAACCGATGGACCACGGTGTGCTGGTCGTCAACTTCGCCGCGCTGCACCAGGCCGGGGCGGACATCCAGAAGGCGTTGAACACCCTCGACAGCCAGCTCGGCCAGCTCGAGCGGGACGCCGCTCCGCTGGTCGCGAGCTGGTCCGGCGAGGCCCGCGAGGCGTACGAACAGCGGCAGGCGCGGTGGCGGGCGGCCTCCCAGGACCTCCAGGCGATGCTGCGCGACATCAAGCTGGCGGTGGACGATTCCGCCGCCGACTATCTCGACACCGAGAAGCGCAACACCAACCTCTTCCAGTAGTCCCGGCCCGGTCGATCGCGGGTTCGCGTCGTGGGGTGCCCGATGCCCGACCCGGAACCGTCGCCCGGCCGGCCGAGCCGGCCCGGACGCGGGACGGCGGGCGGATCAGGCGGGGTCGGCCGGGCGCCAGCGACGGCGGGCGGATCAGGCCGGGTCGGCCGGGCGCCAGCGACGGCGGGCGCCGCGCGGAAGCACCGCGGCCATCAGCACCAGCACGAGGGCCGCCGCGCCCGCCGCGCCGGCCACCAGGAGCGCCCGGTGCCGGGCCGCCGCGCGACGCGCCTGCCGGGCCAGGGTGGCCGGGTCGTCCCGGTCGAGCGCCAGCGCCGCCACCCGGTCCGGTCGGGCGGCCACCGGCCCCGCCGACTCGGTCACCGCCCGGTACGGATTGAGCACCCCCGCCCCGTAGCCCTCCCCGGTGCCGGGCGCCGGGTCGGCACCGGCCAGGATCCGCCGGGTCACCTCCGCCGCGCTCAGTTCGGGGCGATACTGCCGCAGCAGGGCGGCGGTGGCCGCCACGAACGGGGTGGCGTAGCTCGTGCCCTCGGCCCGGTGGTGCCCCCGTCCCGGGGCGGCCATCAGCACGTCGCTGCCGGGCGCCACCACGTCGACGTACGGGCCGGTCTGGGAGAAGGGGGAGCGCACCCCGTCCGCCCCGATCGCACCCACCCCGAGCACCCCGTCGTACCCCGCCGGGTACGGCCACGGATCGCCGCTGTCGTGCAGGTTGCCGGCGGCGGCCACCACGACGACCTCCCGGCGTTGCGCGTAGGCGATCGCGGCCCGCACCGCGGGGTGGTCCGCGTACAGCACCACTGAGAGGTTGAGCACGTCGGCGTCGTGGTCCACCGCCCACCGGATGGCCTGGGCGAAACCGGCCGCGCCCACCGTCCGCCCCGCCTCCCGCCCGTCGACGACCTGCTGCTCGCTGACCCGTACCGGCAGGATGCGGACGCCCGGCGCCAGGCCCCGGAACGCCACCCCGGACTGGGGCGCCGCGGCGATGATGCTCGCCACCCCGGTGCCGTGTCCGGCGCAGTCCCGGGTGCCGTCGCCGCCCGGGTCGAGGAAGTCGGCGCCGGCCAGTACCCGCCCGGCGAGCTGGGGATGCGTCCGGTCCACGCCCGAGTCGACGACCGCGACCACCACCCCGGCGCCGGTGGCGAGCGGGGCGAGGCGGTCGGGCGCGTACCGTTGCTGGGGCCACGGCCGGCCGGTCACCGGGCGCGCCGGTGCGGGCGGCGTGGCGCACGTGGCGGGCACCCGGGCGGCCGCCGGGGTGGCCGCCGGCAGCACGGTGCCGAGAACGGCCGCCAGGAGGGCCAGGGCCGGGCGTGCGATGGGCCGGGACATCGACCGCCTCCGTATCGTGTCGACTCCGGAACGGGATGTTAGCGCCCCGCCGCGCCGCCGGCGGCCAGCCATTGTGATCTTGTTACCACCTTGTAGGTTGTAGGCGATACCTGTGGCCTGTGCACGGAAGGAGAGGTGGCCGTGACCGGATGGGAGCCGGCCACCGAGGCCGAGGTGGCGCTGCGGGATGCCCTCCGCGCCCAGGACCAGCAGCTCTACTTCCGCATCCTGACCAGGACGGATCTCCTGCTGCCGGTCTCCGCCGAGGCGCTCGGCGGGCAGTCCCCGGTGGGCTGGGGCACCTGGACGACCGGCGGCCGGACGCACATTCTGGCATTTACCTCGGTCAACGCGATGCGGGCCTGCCTGGGCGAGAACGCCGGTGCCACCCGGCGCGTCCCGTACGCCGAACTGGCCGTCGGCTGGCCCAACCATGAGTGGTGGCTCGCGGTCAATCCGGGCCTGCCCATCGAGGGCTACCTGCCGGCCTGGTACGTGGCCCAACTGTCGCGGGGGGACGTCCGGCTGCCGGGGCGCACCATGGGAGCCCGGGCCCGCCTGGAGCGGGTGGAGAACGCGACCCGCGCCCGCGCCACCGGCCGGGAGACGCCGGCCGGCGTGACCCCGCCGGCGGACGGCGCCGGCTCGACCCCGGCCGGGTGGCCGACGGGGCCCGCCGTGCCGGGATCGAGGGCGCCGGTCGCGCCGGCCACGCCCGACCCGGCCCCTGCCCCTGCTCCGGCTCCGGTCGTCTCGCCCCTGCCGCGCTCCGGGTTCCCCGGCCAACCGACGCGACCTGATGGTCCGGCCGCCGGCGTACCCACGGCCGGCCGCTCCGCGCCGGCCCGCCCGGCGGAACCGGCGTCGTCCGGCTTCCCCGCCACGGCGTCGCCGGCCGCGCCCTGGGGGCAGACCGCGACCGACCTCCGGGGCGCGGCCCCGCCGGTCGAGCCGGCGACCGGGTCACTCCCGGCACCGCCCGTCCCGTCCGGCCGCCCCGCCGCGCCGGGCGCGGCCGACCCACCGCTGCCGCCGATACCCCGCCGCCCCGGACCGCCCGGCTTCCTGGCCGCGAACCGCCTCGGGTCGCCGGGCCGACCGCCGGAGGGCGACGCGACGGCCCGCGACGGATGGCTCCGCCCGGGCAACGGCCTGGCCGACCGGGCCCCCGCCAACCCCTCCGACGACGCCGCCGACAGCCTCTCCGGCTGGGTGAGCGACCTACGGCGGCGGCCCGACGAACCGGACCCCTTCGCCGACGCCGGCCGGGGCGACGCCTCCCGGAGCCGCTCCGGCGAGCCCGCGCCCCCGCCGCCGGCCCGCTCGTTCTTCGAGTCGCCCGCCGATCCGTCCCGGCGCCCGTCCCCAGTGGAGCCGGCGAGCCGGGGTGCCGAGCGCCCCGCACCGCCGTCCCGGTTCGCCGGTGGCGGGCGGCCGTTCCCGCGTCGCCGGCCGCTGAACGAGCCGGTGCCCGAGGACCCGACCCGGGCGTTCAGCACCGCCGCGGCCACCGAGGCCACCCCGGCCCTCCGCCCGGGTACCGATGAGGAGCCGCCGCGCGCCTTCCGCCCGGCGGCACCGCCCGGTTCCGCCGAGGAGACGACCCAGGCCCTGCCCCGGCGCCGTCCCCACCCCGCCGACCTGACCGACGCCGACGAGCGCACCCAGCCCATCCCGGCGCCGGGGGAGGCGGGCTTCGCCGTCCCGGCGGAGGCGGAGGAGCTACCCCCGTCGCTCGCCGAGCCGGTGTCCGCCCCGCCCGCGTCGCGGCGGGGGTTCACCCCGATCGTCATCGAGGGCACGGTCATCGAGGCCCGGGACCTCACCGTTCCCGAGCCGCCGGCACCGGCCCGGCCGGAGCCGGTGGTCCCCGAGCCGTACGCCGTACCCACCGTTCCCGTCGCCGCCCCGGCGACGACCGAGGCGAGGGTGCCGCCGGGGCATTCGATGGGCGGGGTCGAGCCGGTCGTGCCCTGGGCCGGCGCCCCGGAGCAGGCCGCACCGCCGGTGCACCCGGCGGGTGGTGGCGAGCCGGTCGCGCCTTGGCGCGGTTTGAGCGAGCCGATGGTGCCGCCGGTGCACCCGGCGGGTGGTGGCGAGCCGGTCGTGCCCTGGGCCGGCGCCCCGGAGCAGGCCGCGCCGCCGGTGCACCCGGCGGGTGGTGGCGAGCCGGTCGCGCCCTGGGCTGGTGCCAGCGAGGCGACCGTGCCTCTCACCCTCGACCCACCCGGCGGCGTCGAGCCGGTCGGCGTGGCGGGCCGTCCGGCCGAGCCGGACGCGGCATTCCTCGTGCGCTCCGGCCCGGACGGCCGGTCGGTTGACGAGCCGTCCGCCCCGGCCCGCCCGCCCGTCACCGGATCCCTGTTCGAGCCGGTCCAGCCGCCCGCCGAGCCGACGGTGCCGCTGCACGATCCGCTCGCCGAGCCGACGGTGCCGCTGTTCGGTCCACCGGCCGAGCCCACCGGGCCGCTGTTCGACCCGCCCGCCGTGCCGGGCGGGTCGCCGGTCACCGGGGAGACCCTGCTGGCGGACTCGTTCTTCGGTCCCGCCGACGCGCCGTCCGGGACCCGGCCGTCGCCGGCGAGCGACGAGAGCGTTCCGCCGGTCGCCCCCGCTGACGGATCGCCGGGCTCGCCGCCCGTCGCCCCGGGAGCGGCATCACTGTTCACACCCGCCAGCCAGCCGCCAGGACCGACCGCCGACCCCACCGGACCGCCCGCGGGTCCCGCCGGGACGCCCCGCAATGCCGCCGGGACGTCCGACGCCGCCGGGACGCCCCTCGACGCCGGCAGGACGGGTGCGCCCACCGGCGCCGCGGAGGAGCCAGCGACACCGGTCACCGCAGCCACCGCCGGCCCGACCCCGGCGGCCGGCGGCGTGCCGGTGGCGCCGGCCGACTTCGTTCCGGCGAACGAGGTCGAGGAGGAGTTGCTGGCCGCGACGAGCAGCGGCAGCACCGACGGGTTCCTCACCACGCTGCTGCTGGCCCGGGTGTTGCTGCCGGTGGCCCCCGACTCCGCGCCGAGCAGCCGGCCCGGCGACCCGGGCTTCGTGTGGCGGACCGAGCAGCTCGACGGCGGGACATACGTGGTGGTGCACACCTCGCCCGAGCGGCTCGCCGAGCGCTCCGGCGGCCCGGTCGACACGGTACGGGTGAAGTTCGTCCGGCTGATCCGGAGCTGGCCGGACGTGAGCTGGTCGTTCGCGGTGAACCCGGGCAGCCCGGTCGGCGCGACCTACCCGGGTGAGCAGGTCCTCGCGCTGGCCAACTGGGCCGCCGAGGTGGGGCTCGGCGACGACCCGGACGGCGAGGCGGACGCCTCCGCCGCCGATACCGAACCGGCGTCCACCAGCCGGCCGGCTGTGCCCCCGGTGGACCGCACCCGTCCGGTGACCATGCAGAAGGCCATCGCGCCGAGCCAGCTCGCCTACTACCTGGAGCGCGGCTACGACCGGGTGTCCGGCTTCGTGCACCGGGCCAGCGAGCTGTCGCACCTGCGTACGCCGGCCGAACTCTTCGACACGCTCGGCCTCGGGCACCCGGACTCGCCGTTCCGGCGGGACGCCGAGGAGATCTATCTGCTGCGCTGGCCGGCGTACCGGCCCAGCCTCTACCGCATCCCGTACGGGGGGCAGAACGAGGCCGCCATGCGGGCGATGGAGGGCTGGGTCATCGAGCGTCCCCCGTTCCGTGGCAACGGCTTCGCGCCGGGGGAGACCAGCGACGTGGTCGCCGAGTTCAAGGTGGACAGCGCCCGGCTGCCGCACGGCGCGGAGCTGTGGCGGGTCGGCGCGGACGGCAGCGAGCGGGTGGTCGCGGTCCTGGACACCGACGCGCTGCTCTGGCGACCGGTGGAACCGGCATGAACCGGGACGGTTACGTGGCCCGCTGGCAGGGCCGGGAGTACCAGGCCAGCCCGGACGGCGACGACGTCCGCCTCTACCAGCCCGAGCCCGGTGAGGGCTTCGAGGAGGTACGCCCCGGCCGGTACGTGCGGGTGGTGCCGGCCGCCGAGGTCGAGGATCTCGCGTACGTGCGGACCACCTGCACCTGGCAGGGGCAGCCGTTCATCGTGCTGGCCGAGCACGAGGGCTGGTTGCGGGTCGAGTACACCGGCGGGCGCTGGCCGGTGGCGAAGGCGATGGGGCTGGAGGCGTTCGACTTCGGCGTCTACCAGGGGTGGGCGCCGGCGCGCGAGGTCGCCGACCTGCGCGAGCAGCGGATCTGACTCAGGACTTCGTCCAGCGCAGCACCTCGCCGAGGACCAGGTCGTGGGCCTCGACGTGCGGGAAGTGGCCGACCCCGTCGAGCAGCCGCCACTCGTACGGGCCGCTGACGTAGCGGCCGGAGCCCTGGGCGGTGCGGGGCAGGGACGCCCGGTCGAGCGCGCCGTGCAGTTGGAGGGTCGGCGTGACGAGTGGCTTCTGCATCAGCTTGACGAACCGGTAGCCGTGCAGCCGCAGCACCGAACGGAACGCCCACCGGTAGCCCTCCAGGGCGCAGAAGGCGGCCTGCGGGATCTGCATCGCCACCCGGCAGCAGCGCGCGTACGCCTCGAACTCGGGACCGTGCACCCAGGCCGGACCGCCCCAGCGGCGCAGCATCCGCTCGACCTCGGCGCCGTCGTCCCGGGTCAGCACGTGCTCGTAGCGGGGGAGCTGGAACTTCAGCGTCGGGGTGGAGGCGGTGAACTGCCCGCGCGGGTCGGCGAAGATGGCGGCCCGCAGGCGCAGCGGATGCGGCGCGCCCAGCACCACCAGCCGCCGGACCAGGGTCGGATGGAAGGAGGCGGCGGTCCAGCCGATGAGGCCGCCGGCCCCGCTGCCGACCAGGGTGGCCGACCGTTCGCCGAGGGCGCGGATCAGGCCGGCCACGTCGGCGGCGAGCGTGTAGCCGTCGTACCCCCGGGGCGGCTTGTCGCTCGCGCCGTAGCCGCGCAGGTCGACGGCGACCGCCCGGAACCCGGCGTCGGCGACGGCCGGCAGCAGGTCCTTCCAGGCGTACCAGTACTCGGGGAAGCCGTGCAGGAAGAGCACCATCGGGCCGGTGCCGGCCTCGACGACGTGGAAGCGGCTGCCGTTGGCGCCGACGAAGCGGTGTGTCCAGGGTCCCTCGGGGAGGACACAGGACTCGTCGACGGGTCCGCCTCGCTGGTCGGTCATGGGGCACAGCCTAGGGCCGGATGCCCGGGACCGGCCGCGCAGGTGGTCAGGATCAGGGGATTCTCCGGGACACCTCGGGGCCGCGGCGGCGGCGGAAAGGGCGATGCCCGGGCAGCTGTGCTGCCCGGGCATCGCGGGTGTGTCGCGTCGGTCGGACGGATCAGGAGATGCGGATCTTCATCCGGGTACCGTCCTGCTCCAGGACCTTGATCTTGACTCCGGCGGCCGGCAGCTTGACGCCGTGGTTCGGCAGCTCCGGGTACCAGTACTGCTTGGTGTCGTCGAACAGCGGCTGCGCCTTCTGGCCCCGCACGTACTGCGGCTGGCCGTTGATGTGCAGCGTGAACGAGTCCGGCCGCTGCAGGCTGAACGGCGCGTCGTACACCTGGACGCGGGCCCGCCACGGGGCGCCGGTCAGGTTGTACAGCGGCTCCGGGTGCGCGTCGATGATCATGTTTCGACCCTCGCCCGGGTGCTCGAACGTGTCGTTGTCCGCCCACCGCAGGTTCCAGTACGAGACCAGCAGACCCGTCTGGTACGCGTAGTGGTCCACATAGTCCGGCCGGGTGTTCGCGTAGCCGAAGTAGTACGGGCCGGTCTTCAGGTACTTGTCGTACGAGACGTACGACCGGTTGCCGGCGATGTAGTAGTTGGCGAACTGCTTGGTGTAGGTCGCCGCCTGGATGCTGAAGCCGTTGAGCGTCCAGGCACCCGCGCCCGTCTCCGCGCCGTCGGTGAAGAGGCTTGCCCCGTCGGCGGTCACGGTGATCGCGTCACCGTAGAAGCCACCGGCGGAGAGGCCGCCGTCGGTCTGGTAGCGGAGCCGGAACTGCACCGTCTTGCCGGCCAGCGCGTCGAGCGGGATGGTGATGTCGGCCCACTTGTTGTCGGTGGAGCCGTCCAGGGCGAAGCGCCCGGGCGAGATCTCCTTGAGCGCCTTGCCGTTGGCCGTGCCCGGCAGCGTGGCCCAGCTCTGGCCACCGTCGGTGGAGGCCTCGAAGAAGAGGTAGTCGTAGTCCTCTTCGATGTTGTAACGACCCTTCATGGTGAGCGTGGCGCTGGTCTTCCCGGTGAGGTCGATCGTCCGCGTCATCGTGGTGTTCAGGTCGTCGTCGTTGCCCGAGAACCACTGCTTGGTGCCCTCGAACGGCTGGCCGTTGTCGAAGGTGTACGTGCGCGGGGGTAGCACGACGACAACGCCCTGCGCCTCCTTGCTGTGGTATTCCTGCGGGCCGAGCTTCAGCGTCTTGGTCTGGCCGGCGACGACGGTCTCATAGTCGAGCCAGCCGAGCTGGAGCTTGTTCCAGGCGCCGAGGTCGCCGCCCCGCTCGCCGATGCCACCGTCGTTCTTGTCACCGAGGCGGCTCTGGGCCATCAGGGTCCAGTGCTCGTTGTTGTTGTCGCCGCCGTTGATGTTGTTGTAGTCGTCCGGCAGGCCGAGGTCGTGGCCGAACTCGTGGTAGAAGACGCTGCGGCCGCCGTTCTCCGGCTGGATGGTGTAGTCGCCGATCCAGACGCCGGTGTCGCCGATCTGGGTGCCGCCGGCCGGGAAGTCGGCCGGGCCGGTGTTGCCCTGGTCGGAGGCGTAGGCGTACCAGCGGTGGCTCCAGATGGCGTCCTCACCCTGGTGCGGGTCGCCGTCGGCCTCGTCACCGCCAGCGTGGACGATCTGGAAGTGGTCGATGTAGCCGTCCGGCTCGTTGAAGTTGCCGTCGCCGTCGTAGTCGTACCGGTCCCACTCGTCCATCGACCGGACGTCGGCGGCGATCTGCTCGTCGGTGCGGCCCTGGGCCTTCTGGTCGGCGACCCACTGGTTCGCGGCCTCGCGGACCAGCGCCCAGGTGTTGGTGCAGACGTTCGAGGCGCACGGGTAGCCGCCGGAGCGGCCGTACCGCGCCTCGTTGTAGCGCACCTTGACCCAGTCGGTGACCTCACCGTCGACGCTGTACCGGCCGGAGGACTGCGCCTCGTAGTACTGCTTCAGCGACTCGTCACCGGGGGCGGTGCCGAAGTAGAGCTGCCGGTAGTGGTCGGCGTCGAAGTTCGGCTGCCAGACCGTCGAATTGTCCACCGCCCGGTTGGGCTTGGGGATCTCGTTGTTCTGCGGGCCGTCGAAGCGGGTCGGGCCCGGGGTGTCGGGGTCGGTGTCCTGGTCCGGGTAGGACGGGTGCCGCTCGTTGCCGAACTCGGCGAGGATCACGAAGATCTTGTCGGTCCGCTCGCGCGACAGCTCGACGTACTGGTCCTTGACCGGACCCTTGCCGGCCTTGGTGCTCTTGGCCTGCCGGCCGGCCGCCGGGCCCTTGGCCGCCTTCTCGCCCACCTTGACGACGGTGCTGCCGTTGATCTTCTGCGGCGCGGCCTTGCCGGAGAGGACCTCGCTCAAGCCCTCCTGGCGCAGTGCCCGCCGCTTGCTCTCGAGCGGGTTCGGCAAATCGTGATCAGTCCGCGCGGGCTCGGCGACCGATGGAGCGGCGGCCGGCGGCTTCGGCGTCGGCGCGGCGCTGGCGGCCGTGCCCGCCACCAGTCCGGTCGCCGTCAGCGAGAGCCCGAGCAGACCCACTGCGACTTTGCGCACGTGGATACCTCCGGTGTGAGGGAACCGGCCCAACGGGGGTACGGGCCGGTGGAGACGTCCCACTAGTGGGACCAATGGTGAAGATAGACATTCCTGTGACCGGTGGGAAGACAGCCGCGTCGATTTGTAGCAACTTTTTGTTGGGATCGCTCCACACCGTCACATGTCCGCCGGTCGATCGAGCGGGATGACCAGGGCGAATGTCATCGGGGTACGCGAAAGGGGCCGGTGGCGTCGCCGCCACCGGCCCCTTCTGCCGTGCTACCCGATCAGTTGGTGATCTTGACGACCATGTCGCTGGTCGGGGTGGTGCCCTGCTGCAGGATCTCGATCTTGGTGCCGCTGCCGGCGACCTTCACCGAGTTCCACGGGTTGTTGCTGGTCCAGTACTTGTTCACCCCGTTGTCGGTGAAGACCGGGTTGGGGGCGAGCCCCGGAACCGTGACCGCCTGCCCGTTGAGGTGGAAGGTCTGGGCCGGCTTGGCGTACAGGCTGAACGTGGCGTCGTAGCCGTTCCGCCGGTTGGTGATGTTGCCCTGGTTGCCGACCTTGATCACACCCGGACGGACGTCGACCGGAAGGTTCAGGCCGTAGCCCGGGTGCTGCGACGTGTTGTTGTCGCCGTACGCGTAGTTCACGTACCAGACCAGCATGCCGGGCTGGTTCGAGAACCGCTCCACGAAGTTCGGCCGGGTGTTGTTGAAGCCGAAGTTGTAGCCGCCGGTCCGCAGCGTGTCGTCGTAACCGAAGTAGGTCCGGTTCTCGGCGATGTAGAAGCGGGGGTAGCTGGCGGTCACCGAGCCACCCATCCGGGTCCAGCCCTTCGCGGTCCACTCCGCGGCCAGGTTCTCCGCGTCGTCGGTCCAGGCCACCGTGCCGTTCTTGGTCAGCGCGATGTTGTCCAGGAACGGGCCGGCCAGGTGCACGCCGCCGTCGGTGGCGTAGCGGTAGCGGAAGGTCACCGTCTTGCCGGCGTACGCCGACAGGTCGTAGCTCAGGTCGACCCAGTTGCCGCTGGTGGAGCCGTCGACCCCGGTCTCGCCGGCGTCGATGAGCGAGTTGGACAGGGCGGCCCAGGTGGCACCGCCGTCGGTCGACACCTCGGCGTAGAGGAAGTCGTAGTCCTCCTCGATGTCCCACTGGGCCTTCGTGGTGATCGACGCGGAGGTCGCACCGGTCAGGTCCAGGGTGCGGGTCAGCGTGGTGTTCAGGTCGTCCGCGCTGCCGCCCCACCACTCGTACGACCCGCCGAACGGCGTGTTGTAGTTCGTGGTCTGGGTCTGGGCGGGCAGGTTGACCACGACAGCCTGGGCCTTCGGCCCGTCGCTGTCACCGGCCGGGCCGAGGGTCACCTTGGTGGTGCCCGCGCCGTACTCGACCGTGCTGTGGTTCAGCCAGCCCAGGTAGAGCTTCGACCACGGGTCCATGTAACCCGGGGTCGAGCCGATGTCGTCGATGCCGTGGCTGAGCCACGAACCGGAGGACATCAGCGTCCAGAAGCCCGTGCCGTTGTCGCCGCCCGCGGTGTCGTACAGGTCCGGCAGACCGAGGTCGTGACCGTACTCGTGGGCGAAGACGCCGAGGCCACCGTTCTCCGGCTCCGTGGTGTAGTCACGGATCCACAGCCCGGTGTCGCCGATCTGGACGCCACCGGCCAGGTTGCCGGCGGGGCCGGCCTTGCCCTCGAGGTTGGGGAACGCGGCCCAGCGGTGCGACCAGATGGCGTCCTCGCCCTGGGCGCCGCCGCCGGCCTCCTCGCCCTCACCGGCGTGCACCGCCTGGAAGTGGTCGATGTAGCCGTCGGGCTCGTTGAAGTTGCCGTCGCCGTCGAAGTCGTACCTGTCCCAGATGTCGAACTGCTTCAGGTAGTCCTTGAGCTGCTGCGACGTCTTGCCGGCCTGGACCTGGGTGTCGTACCAGGACGTGGCGCTGTCCTTGACGAAGTTCCAGTAGCCGTCGGCCTCGGAGATGGCGTTGCTGCCGTACCGGGCCTCGTTGTAGGGAACGGTGACCCAGTCGCTCACGTCACCGTTGACGGTGTACCGACCGCCCGACTGCTTGAGGTAGAAGTCCCGGAACGACTCGCCCTCGCCGTAGAACATGTCCAGGTAGTGCTCCCGGTGGAAGTCGGGGCGCCACATGGTGCTGTTGTCGTCGGTGGGGCTGCCGTCCCAGTTGCGGTCCGGCTCGGGGATCTGGTTGACCACCGGGCCGGCGCTGCCGCCGGTGCGGGGGTCGGTCTTGTCGCCGAAGTTGACCAGCATCGTGAAGATGGGGTCTTCCTTCGGCGCCTGCTGGTACTCGACGAACAGGTCGTCCTTCACCTGGATGACCTTCGAGCCGTTGCGCGTCTGGAGCTTGGCCTTGCCGGTCAGCAGGTCCGAGATCGCCTGCTTCTTGACCTCCCGCTGCTGATCCGCCTTCGGATCCGGAAGGTTGTCCCTGCCGTGCTTGGCCTTGTCGGCGCCGGGGGTGGGCCCCGCCGCCGGGGCGGCGGACGCCGGCGCCGTGACGACACCGGCCGCCAGCAGCGCGGCCGCGGCCGAGGCCAGGCCCGCTGTGACTCGTCTCCTCAAAGGTCCTCCTCCTTTGTGGAACTGTTACATGACAGAGACAGCCAGAACCATCACTGTCATGTCATGCGTCACTCACAATGACAGAGGTTTGCCTGGTTGTCACCGGTCAATCATCGAGATGGCGACCCTTGCTACCGGGGCAAATCCGGACCAAAGAGCCCAGTAATTCGACATCGAATCACATTACGTTTTGGCCACGATCACTCTGAGTAGTGGCGATTATGAGGTCCCCAAAGGGGAGCGCTCCGTTTCGCGAAAGTGTCACACCGAAGGCCGAACCGCGTTCCGGCAGGGACATGCGGACGGGGCCCGCCCGGAGCAGTTGTGCTCCGGACGGGCCCCGCCGGGGTGGTCCGACCCGCACGGGCCGGGCCGGTCAGCTCACGGCCGCGCCGAGGTCACGTACACGGTCGCGTACGAGTTGTCCTTGGCGGCCCGCTTGATGGTGATCGAGACGCCGTAGGCGACGCCCGCGTCACCGGGGTTGCCGGTGCCCAGCACGGTGGACCCGACAGCGGCCCCGTACAGCGCCGTCGCCGGCGTGCCGTCCGGGTTGGTGATTCGGGTGGTGTACGGCTGGTTCTGCCGCGACGGCACCACGACGGAGGCGTCGGCGTCGCGGTAGTACAGGTTGCTGCCGCGGATCTCGAGGCCCGGGTACCAACCCTTGGCGTCGGTGAACGCCGACACCGGGGCCTGGGCACCGAAATCGGTGCAGTACTCGCTGTACGGCTCGCCGGCCGCCTCCAGGCACTCCTTGAAGGGGTACGTCTGGTGCAGCGAGAACGTCGCGTTCGAAGACTGCGGCCGGCTCTGCAGGTTGTCCTGCAGCGACGGGTCCTTGACCGCCGCCTCGCCCTCGCGACGCAGCGGGTCGTTGTGCGAGTCGACGATCAGCAGGCCGCCCTTCGCCCCATAGCTGGGCAGCGAGGTCAGCTGCGCGGTCGTGTGGTTCACGTTGCCCAGCGCGGTGTCCCGGTACCAGACCAGCATGCCCGGCGCGTTGTAGGCGACCTTCTCCACCTTCCAGGCGTCCCGGGAGTAGGTGGAGTCGTAGGCGTACTTCAGGCCCTTGTCGAAGCCGTCGAAGTTGCGCCACTCGGCCAGGTAGTAGTGCGACTTGACCTGGGTGCCGGAGTCGGTGTGCCAGCCGGCACCCGTGGTGTCGGTGAAGCTGCCCAAGACCTGGGTCCAGCCGTTGGCGCCGCCCTCGACGTCGTCGCTCCAGGTGGTGGTGCCACCGCCGGTGACCGAGAAGTCGTCGGCGAACCAGCCCCGCTCCTCGAACGCCTCGTCGGTGGCGTAGCGGAGCCGCAGCTGCACGGCCTGGCCGGCGTACCCGGACAGGTCGACGTAGTCGTGCCGCCAGCCGTTGGTGCTGCCGGTCAGGCCGTACTTCTTGCCGCCGAAGTCGACCATGCGGCCGTTCGGGTCGGCGTAGCCGTCGTTGGTGGTGACCAGCTTGCCGGTGGCGTCGTAGACCTTCTGCTCGGACCAGGTGTTGCCGCCGTCGGTGGAGACCTCGAGGAAGCCGTAGTCCCAGTCCGCCTCGATGACGAAGTTGTTCCACATCCAGAACTTCGCGTCCGCGGCGTTCGGGACCGTCACCGTCCGGCTCAGCTTGACGTCGGCCCAGCTCTGGTCGGCGCCCGAGTACCACATGTTGGCGCCGCTGTGCGGCTGCGCCAGCGTGATCACCTTGTCCGGCAGGTTGACCTTGATGCCGTCCTTGGTGCCGACCGGGGTGTTGGAGGTCTGGCCGAGCTGCACCGACCGGGCGTCGTCACCCGGGTTGATCTGCAGCGGGTCCGCCCAGCCGAGCACCCACTTGTCCCAGATGCCCATGTGGGTCGGCAGCGCCTGGAAGACCTCGCCGGAGTGCGAGCCCGAGGCCATCAGGTCCCAGAAGTCGACGTCCGAGTCGGAGTTGTTGCCGGAGGTGTCGTAGAGGTCCGGAAGACCGAGGTCGTGGCCGTACTCGTGGGCGAAGACGCCCACGCCCGAGTCCTCCGGCTGCACGATGTAGTTCGACACCTTGATCTTCGTGCCCGGAATCGTGTAGCCACCGGTCACCGTCGAGGAGTGCGCCCAGATCGAGTAGACGCCCTGGGCGCCACCGCCACCGGACTTGTCCTCACCGGCGTGCACGAGCACCAGGTGGTCGATCACACCGTCCGGCTCGTTGACGTTGCCGTCGCCGTCGGCGTCGCCCTGGTCCTCGATGTCGTAGTCGGCCCACGGGAAGTTCGGGTCCATCTTGGCCAGCGTGTCCACCGCGTCGGTGGCGAGCCGGCCGGCACCCTGTGGGTTGTCCGGGTGGCCGTTCATCGACTGCTCACGACCGGCGGACCAGGTGCCGTCCTCGTTCTGGAAGCAGCGGTTGGCGGCGTACCAGGCCTCCGAGTGCGGCATGGTGATCCACGGGCTGGCCTGCCCGTTCACCGTGTACGCACCCTTCGACATCTCCAGGTACATGTTGTGCATCGTGCGCCCGGAGAGGTCGACGCCCGGCTTGCCGTCCGGCCCGGTCAGGTCGGTGCGGACCCGCTCGGTGATGCCCTCCTTGGTGTAGAGCATCTTGTCGAAGTGCTCGGGCGAGAAGTCCGGCACCCACATGGAGTTGTTGTCCTTGTGCGGCAGCGACGCCGGGTTCGGGATGTTGTTGTGCTTCGGGCCGTTCTGGACGCTGCCGAGGACACAGCTCCGGTCCTCGAAAACCGTCTTCGGCACGTACACGTTGCTGAAGTCGTCGTTCGCCTGGTCGTTGAACTCCACCAGCAGGGTCAGCAGCTTCGCCGTCTGGGTGCTCTTGGCCTTCTTGATCTTCCGCGGGCTCTGGCCCGTCTTGATCGCCTTGGCCTCCAGCTTGGCGAGCTCGCGCGCCGCCACCGGGTTGCCGCCCGCGAACTTCCGGTCGTAGGCCCGCGCCTGGTCGACCGGCGAGGAGTAGATGCCGTCCTTGCCCTTGACCTCCTTGCCCGCCGTGTCCGGCTGCACCTGCGGCTCGGCGTAGTTGATGTAGAACTCGTCCGCACCGATCGTCCGGCTGAACCCGGACTCCTGGGCGGCCGCGCTGCCGGTCACGGTTAGTGATGCGGCGGCGAGGGCGATGGCGGGCAGCGCGACGAGTAGGCGTCGGCGCGACCCGGACTGCGGAAATGTGTTCATGCCGCTCCTCGTGGGGCATGGGAAAGAGAACCGGCCGGTCGCGCGAGGCAGTCACGCCCGTCGAACCGACCCGGTGCGGCTGAACCTAGATGAGAGACGTCTGCCACTGACAGGGGTGACACGTCCCTTTGGCCCGTTCAGCCTGCCGCGCCTCCACCGAACTACCGAGGCGTACCCACCGGGAAAGACGACGGCGGGTGACGGCCCGCCCGGACCGCCACCCACCTGATCGTCAACTGAGCCGTCAGTCCTCGTCGGACTTCCCGCCGCTCATGCCACTGGAGATCAGCTCCATCACCGAGGAGTCCTGGAGCGTGGTGACGTCGCCCAGCGAACGGTGCTCCGCCACGTCCCGCAGCAGCCGGCGCATGATCTTGCCGGAGCGGGTCTTCGGCAGCTCCGGCACCAGCATGATCTGCCGCGGCTTGGCGATCGGGCCGAGCGTCTTCGCCACGTGGTTGCGCAGCTCGGCGATGAGCTGCTCGCCGGCGTCACCGGAGACCTCCGTGCTGCCGCGCGGGATGGCGAACGCCACGATCGCCTGCCCGGTGGTCGGGTCGGTCGCGCCGACCACCGCGGCCTCCGCCACCGACGGGTGGCTGACCAGCGCCGACTCGACCTCGGTGGTGGAGATGTTGTGGCCGGACACCAGCATCACGTCGTCGACCCGGCCGAGCAGCCAGACGTGCCCGTCGTCGTCCTTCTTGGCCCCGTCACCGGCGAAGTAGACCCAGTCGTCACCGTTGTTGGCCCCGGCCCCGAAGCGCGACCAGTACGTCTCGAGGAACCGGTTGTCGTCGCCCCAGACGGTACGCAGCATCGACGGCCACGGCTCCTTGAGCACCAGGTAGCCGCCGCCGCCGTTCGGCACCGACTGGCCCTGGTCGTCCACCACGTCGGCGACGATGCCCGGCAGCGCGGTCATCGCCGAGCCCGGCTTGGCCGCCGTGACCCCCGGCAGCGGGGAGATCATGATGGCGCCGGTCTCGGTCTGCCACCAGGTGTCCACCACCGGCAGCTCACCCCGGCCGACATGCTGCCGGTACCAGATCCACGCCTCCGGGTTGATCGGCTCACCGACGCTGCCGAGCAGGCGCAGCGAGGAGAGGTCGTACCCGGCGGGGATGTCCTCGCCCCACTTCATCATGGTGCGGATCAGGGTCGGCGCGGTGTACAGGATGGTGACCTTGTACTTGTCGACGATCTCCCAGAACCGGCCCTTGTGCGGGGTGTCCGGGGTGCCCTCGTACATGACCTGGGTGGCGCCGTTGGAGAGCGGGCCGTAGACGATGTACGAGTGGCCGGTGACCCAGCCGATGTCGGCCGTGCACCAGTACACGTCGGTCTCCGGCTTCAGGTCGAAGACCGCGTGCGTGGTGTACGACGTCTGGGTCAGGTAGCCGCCGGTGGTGTGCAGGATGCCCTTCGGCCGGGCGGTGGTGCCGCTGGTGTAGAGGATGTAGAGCGGGTGCTCGGCGTCGAACGGCTGCGCGGTGTGCTCCGGCGAGGCGGTCTCCACCGTCTCGTGCCACCAGTGGTCCTTCCCCGACCAGGCGACCTCCTCGCCGGTGCGGCGGACCACCAGCACGTGCTCCACCGAGGGGCACTTCGCCACCGCCTCGTCCACCGTCGGCTTGAGCGCCGACGGCTTGCCCCGGCGGAAACCGCCGTCCGCGGTGATCACCACCTTGGCGCTGGCGTCCTGGATCCGGTTGGTCAGCGCGTCGGCCGAGAAGCCACCGAAGACCACGCTGTGCGTGGCGCCGATCCGGGCGCAGGCCAGCATGGCGACCGCCGCCTCCGGGATCATCGGCAGGTAGATCGCCACCCGGTCGCCGGCGCTCACGCCCAGGTCGGTCAGCGCGTTCGCCGCCTGGCAGGTGAGCTGGTGCAGGTCGGCGTAGGTGAGGGTGCGGGTGTCCCCGGGCTCGCCCTCCCAGTGGATCGCCACCTTGTCGCCCCCGCCGGCCGCCACGTGCCGGTCCAGGCAGTTGTACGCCACGTTGAGCTGGCCGCCCACGAACCACTTCGCGAACGGCGCGTTCGACCAGTCGAGCACCTGGTCCCACTTCTTCGCCCAGGCCAGCCGATCGGCCTGCCGCTCCCAGAAGGCGAGTCGGTCACCGGCCGCCTCGGCGTACGCCTCGGCCTTGACGTTGGCGTTCGCGGCGAGCTCGGCCGGCGGCGGGAACTGGCGCGTCTCGTTCAGCAAGTTGGCCAATGCCTCGCTCATGCGATGACTCCTTCGTCGCGTGACCTGCGTCTCCTACCCGGGAGAGGTTAGTCGCGGCGCATCCCCGCCGCGACCGCCCGCCCGGCCCTGACGCGCCCAGCGGCCCTCCCACCGCGCCGGGTGGCGGACCGGCCCTCCCCCGCCCCGGCCGGCCCGGGCAGGCTGGTCCGGGTGGCCCGGCGCGGCGGGCCACGGATTGCGGCAAGCTGTTGCTTCCCGGGGTCGGGTGGCACCGGTTTGCCGCAGCCCGGCGTCGGGCACCGTGGCCCGGGTCGCCTTCGCGCCGGGTGGCGCCCGGTGGGCCCGCCGGGCTGGATAGCGTGGCGGGGTGACCACCGACCCGCTCGCTCCGCTGCTCGCGCTCGCCGACGTCGCGCCCGCCGTCGAAGCCGCCCGCGACCGGGTGGACCAGGCCCACCGACACCGCGCGCTGCGCCGGCACGGCGGGCAGGTCGCCGCCGAGGTCAGCCTCCGCTCGGCCGTGGCCAGCGCCGCGCTGGAGGGCCGCGGTCACGACCGCGAGGAGGTACGCGCCGGAACGGTCACCGATCCGGTGCTCCAGGGCGCCCTGCGGGTGGCCGGCGCGCTGCCCGGACTCAGCGACCTCTGGCCCCGGGCGCCCCGCCAGGTCCTCGCCCGGCTGCACGTGCTCGCCGCCCGGGACGTCCTGGCCGAGGCGGAGCTGGGCCGGCCGGTCGCCGACCCGGTGGTTGCCGCCCGCCTCGACGGACTGGCCGGCCTGGTGGCCGGCGGCACCAAGGTGCCGCCGCTGGTGCTCGCCGCCGTGGTGCACGGTGAACTGCTCAACCTGCGCCCGTTCCCCGGCCCGTCCGGGGTGGTGGCCCGGGCGGCCGCCCGGTTGGTGCTGATCTCGACCGGGTTCGACCCGCGTGGCCTGGTCGCCGTCGACGTCGGGCATCGCGAGCGGGAGCCCGAGTACGTCGGCGCGGCCGGTGCCTTCGCCACCGGCACGCCGGACGGGCTCCGCTCCTGGCTCCGCCACTACATGACCGCCGTGGAGATCGGCGCGGACCAGATCGGCGCCATCGGCGACGAGGTCCTCGCCGCCTCCTGACCGCTTCCGACCATGCCGCGGCGGTGCCGGCCGGGTGGGGCTGTGGTCAGGCGGTCGGGGTGCTCGCGGCGGATGCGGCGGTGCTGGCCGGGTGGGGCCGCGGTCAGGCGGTCGGGGTGGTGGCGGCGCGGGTGCGGCGGTGCCGGCCGTACCAGGCGATGCCGATGGCGACCCCGACGCCCACGCCGAGGGCCGCGGCGGCGACCGGGACGGCGGGGCGCTCGCGCAGCCGCCGGCCCAGCGGGACCGGGTGCCGGAACTCCAGCACCGGCCAGGAGTTCTCCACGGCCAGCTTGCGCAGCGCCCGGTCCGGGTTGACCACGGTGGGGTGGCCCACGCACTCCAGCAGCGGGCGGTCGCTGTACGAGTCGGAGTAGGCGTACGAGTCGGCCAGGTCGTAGCCGCGCGCCGTGGCCAGCTCGCCGACGGCGTCGACCTTGCTGGGGCCGGCCGCGTAGAACTCCACCTGGCCGCTGTACCGGCCGTCCTCGACGGCCATCCGGGTGGCGATCACGTCGGTCACCCCGAGCAGCTCACCGATCGGCCGAACCATCTCCTCGCCGGAGGCGGAGACCAGCACGACGTCCCGGCCGGCGGCCTGATGCTCCTCGATGAGGGCGGCGGCCTCGGCGTACACGTAGGGGTTGATCAGCTCGTGCAGCGTCTCGGCGACGATCTGCCGGACCTGGTCCACCTGCCAGCCCTTGCAGAGCGCGGCGAGGTAGTCCCGGGTGCGGGCCATGGTCTGCTCGTCGGTGCCGCCCAGCCGGAACATCAGCTGGGCGTACGCCGACTTGACGACGTCACGCCGGGTGATCAGCCCGTCCCGGTAGAAGGGCCGGCCGAACGCCAGAGCGCTCGACTTGGCGATGACGGTCTTGTCGAGATCGAAGAAAGCGGCGCTTCGGCCCACGGCGCGAAAGTCTAGCCGTACGACCGGCGTTCGGCGGGCGCCCGGGGGACTCCCGAAGGTGAGGATCTGTCGTCACTCTGTGCATAGAGTGACCGCAGTCACACTATCTGGACATGAATTAGCGGTGGGTGGACCGAACACCACTCGACGTATAAGGGGTCGCTGCGGCATGCTAGTCCGCGACGAGATTTCACTTCTCGTCGCAGCGAGGCCCTCGGCGGTTGCACCCCCCGTAACCGCTGAGTTGGTTCGGCTCGACCCCCCCGGAGCCGAACCTCCGACGACCCCCGTCTCCCCCCGACGGGGGTCGTCCCTATCTGGGAGCGCTGCTCCGCAGCGGGTCACGGCAACTGGTCGGGACGAGGGCGAACGGCTCACACCGGACGAGCGTCGAGACCTTGCAAGCGGGAGGGCTACCCGTCGGCCGGGAACGCCACGGGGCGGCAGCGGACGCCTGGCGTCAGCCGCTCGACCGGACATCGTGTGCTCCGGGCCGCGCTTCGGCGTCCCGGTCGTCACCGTAGGCGGTGGCTTCGAGCTCCTGGCGTTCTTCCGGGTCGAGCTGGCTGTAGTAGGCCCAGAAGCTGCCGAAGGCTTCGCCGACCGCGCCGCCGTACGTGCTGGTGAGGGCGGCGGCCCGGAGCGAGATGTCACCCTTGAGGATCCCGCGCGCCAGCTCGCGGAGTTCCGGTTGGGGGCTGTCGGCGAGCCGGTGGAGGCTGTCGCGCAGGGCCTGGACCCGTCGCGGGTCGTTGCCGGCGATGTCCGCGATGTCGCTCATCGGGCAGCCCCGGCCCCGACGAGGGGATGGTCGTAGCCGTTGCTGCCGGGCAGCGCGGGCAGCTTGACGGATTCGAGGTCACCGAGCCGGTGCGTCAGCGCGGACCGGAACGCGAGGACGGCGGCGCTGGCGTGTTGGTAGAGCTGGGTGGCCTGGCCCCACAGCCGGAGCATGTTGGCGACTTCCACGGCGGCCACGCCGTACCCGATGACGGCGCCGACGCCGGTGGCCGCGGTGATGGTCCCGGCGGCGGCGGAGATGCCGGCGATGATGGCCGCGTCGATGAGGCCCTTGATGATGCCGCCGATCGATTCGCCGATCGACCAGACGGAATCCGCCATGGTCTTGTACTCGTTGCCGATGTCGTTGAGCGGCCCCCGCAGGGCGGCGGTGGCGCCGGCCAGCTGGGTGAAGTAGCTGTGCGCGGCGTCCCCCGCCTGGCCCTGCCACGTCTGGTGCAGCGTCGCGGCACCGGTCTGGACGTTGAGGGCCAGGTCGTGCAGGGCGTTGCCGGCGTTGGCGAGTACCGGCTGCATGGTGGCGAGGGCTTCCCAGTTGCCGAACAGGCGTTCCTGGAGCCAGGAGATCGGGTCGAAGCCGAAGACGGCGTCGAAGCCCTTCATGGCCCAGGACGCCGGGCTGATGTAGTCCATCCAGCCGAGCGCGTTCGGGGGTGAGTCCGGCTCCGGGGGCGGGGTGAGGCTGCCGGTCACATCGCGCAGGTCGACGAAGGGCGGTGGGGGGCAGGTGAGGGTGGTGAGTTCCTGCTCCAGCGCGGTCGGCGGCTGGCAGGGGGCCGCACCCGGGAGGGCGCGATCCAGATCGGACGCTGCCCCGAGGTCGGTTTTCCGGTAGTAGCCGGCGGCGGCCGACAACTCCGGGCCGGAGGCGTCGAGCAGGATGGTCAGCCGCTTCATCGTGTCCGCGATGACGGTGCTGGCGTGCCGGTGACCGTCGGCGGCGATGGCGATCAGTTCGCCGCCGCTGGCCTCTTTCGTGTGGCTACCGATGTAGCCCGAAATCGCGGTCGCGTCGCCGCTCGCGCGGTCCACCTGACGGGCGTAATTGACCAGCGCCGCTGGTTCGACGTGGAAGCTCACGAGTCGAGCACCGTGGCGACGAGAACCAGACCGGCCAGCCCGAGCACCACGAGCGCGCTCGACGCCAGCAGCAGCCTGACCGCCAGTGTGTGCTGGTGGCGGGCCGGGTAGTAGGCGGCCCCGACCAGGCCGGCGAGGACAAGAACGAGCATCGGGATCAGTCGCCGACCGTCCGCCTCGCCGATGACCGTGGCGAATACGCCGACGAAGCCGAAGAAGATCGCCACGTTGGCAATGGCGTTCCGGAGGTTGGCATATGCCGTGACCTGCAGGTCGGCGACCGCGCCCCGGATGTCCTGTTCGGCTTGTGCTCGCTCCTCGGCAGACATGGACTTGCGAGGCTTTCGCCGGCTCTTGTTACTCCCCGTCACGGCAGCGACGATAGCAACACCAGCCGGTGGAGACTGTCCCTGCGACTCGCGCACCAGGGCAGCGCGGAAGTGCCTCTGCGGCGGTGGTGCCCGGCCGGCATTCCGTCACGGCACGGCCATCGGAAGTCCGGGAATGCGGCCATGGTGCCCGCGACGAGATCTCCGCCGGTGCCCGGCTCGCGCGGCGGCGGGCCGGGCACCGGCGGGGCCGGTCACGCGTTGAGCTTGCCGGCGATCCGGACGACCCGCTCGGCCATGTGGTCGAGGGCGGCGAACTGCGCGTCGCCCAGCGGCGCGTCGTTGCTTCCGCCGGTGACGTGCGAGACGCCGTACGGGTTGCCGTCGGCGAACTTCAGCGGGTCGGTGTAGCCGGGGGCGACGACGAGGCCGCCGAAGTGGTGGATCGTGTTGTAGAGCGCGAGCAGCGTGGACTCCTGGCCGCCGTGGGCGGTCATGGACGCGGTGAAGCCCGCGTACACCTTGTCGGCCAGCAGGCCCTGCGCCCACTGCGGGCCGAGGGTGTCGATGAACTGCTTGAGCTGGCTGGCCACGTTGCCGTAGCGGGTGGGCGTGCCGAGCAGCACCGCGTCGGCCCAGACGATGTCGTCGGCGGTGGCCTTCGGCTCGTTCCGGGTGGCGTCGAAGTGCTGGCTCCAGGCGGCGTTGGCGGCGATGGCCTCCTCAGGGGCGAGTTCCGGGACCTGGCGCAGCCGCACCTCGGCGCCGGCCTTCTCGCCGGCCTCGGCGAGCCGCTTGGCCATGGCGTGGATCGTGCCGGTGGAGGAGTAGTAGATGACGGCGAGCTTGGTCTGTGCCATCGGGGCGTCCCTTCCGCAGGATAGTTGCTAGCGATAAATTTGCTCTGTCAACAATAGTGTAGCCCCTGGTCGGACCGGTGTTTACCGGGGTCCGAAAAAGATCACCGCCGATGGCCGGGCCCGTCCGGGCGTGCCGCGCCTTGCCGCGTACGCCCACCTGACCCGGCCCGGTGACATCCTCGGCGCCGTCGTGCGGGCGCCTCGGAGGGGCCGACCGCCCATAGCAGATCCACTCCGGCGGTGGCGGGCCGTCCACAGCCGCCCCCGTCGTCCACAGGCGCGGGCGGCGCGACCGCGGTCCGCCGCCCAGCCCGCCAGGCTTCCCCCAGCACCCCGAGCCCGACCGCTGGAGGCCGCCCATGCCGCCCCGTACGCCGCTCCCGCCGCACCGCCGTCTTCCCCTGCTCGTCACCGCCGACGGTGACCTCCTCGACGAACTGCTCCGGCTCGCCGCGGCCGGTGGCACGGAGGTCGAGCTGGCCGCCGACCCGGCCGGTGCCCGGGCCCGGTGGACCCCGGCCCCGCTGGTGCTCGTCGGCGCCGACCAGGCCCAGGCCTGCCTGCGGGCCCGCCTGCCGCGGCGACCCCGCACCGTGCTGGTCGGCCGCTCCGGCCACCTCGATCCGGGTACGCAGCTCGCCGAGCTGATCGGCGCCGAGCACGTCGCCACCCTGCCGGCCGCCGAGCCCTGGCTGGTCGACCGGTTCGCCGAGTGCGCCGCCGACCCGTCCGACAGCGGGCTCGCCCGGGTGGTGGCGGTGCTCGGCGGCCGGGGCGGCGCCGGCGCCAGCGTGCTCGCCGGTGGCCTCGCGGTCACCGCGGCCCGGGCCCGGCGGCGCACCCTCCTGGTGGACGCCGACCCGCTCGGCGGCGGCCTCGACCTGGTGCTCGGCTGGGAACAACTGGAAGGGCTGCGTTGGCCCAGCCTCACCGGCACCGACGGCCGGGTCGACCCGCCGTCGCTGGTCCGCGCCCTGCCCAGTCGGGGTGACCTCGTCGTCGTCTCCTGGGATCGGGGCGACCTGCTCTCCGTGCCCGCCGAGGCGATGGCCGCCACCATCGACGCCGGCCGCCGGGGCCGCGACGTGGTGGTGCTCGACCTGCCCCGGCACCTGGACGACGCGGCGGTCGTCGCGTTGCAGTCGGCGGACCGCGCCCTGGTGGTGGTACCCGCCGAGCTGCGGGCCACCGCGGCCGCCGCCCGGGTGGTCGCCGAGGCGGCCCCGCACTGCGCCGCCCTCTCCGTGGTGGTGCGGGGTCCCGCCCCCGGCCGGCTCAAGGCCACCGAGGTGGCCCGGGCGCTCGGCCTGCCCCTGGCCGGCGCGCTCCGCCCGGAGCCCGGACTGTGCCGCGGGCTCGAACGCGGCGAGGCGCCGGCCGCCGCCGGCAAGGGCCCGCTCGCCGCGCTCTGCCAGCGCCTCCTGGGCGAGCTGACCGGGTCGCCCGTGACGGGGGCGGCGTGACCGGCCCGGCCGACTCCGGGGAGCTGGCGGTCCGGGTGCGGCACCGCTTCGCCGCCGCGGCCACCCCGGTCACCCCGGCCGCGATCGTCACCGCCGTACGCGCCGAGTCGGGTGCCGCCGTGCTCGGCGACACCGCCCTGCTGCGCCTCGCCGACCGGGTGCACGACGACCTCGTCGGAGCCGGGGCGCTCGCCCCGCTGCTCGCCGACCCGCAGGTCACCGACGTCCTGGTGAACGGCAACCGGGTGTGGGTCGACCGCGGGCGAGGGCTCCACCAGGTGGCCGTGCCGCTCGGCACCGTCGACGACGTACGCCGGCTGGCCCAGCGGCTGGTGGCCGCCGCCGGGCGGCGGCTCGACGACGGGTCCCCGTACGCCGACGCCCGGCTGCCCGACGGCACCCGGCTGCACGCGGTGCTGCCGCCGGTCGCGACCGACGGGCCGTACCTGTCCCTGCGCACCTTCCGGCAGCGACCGTTCAGCCTCGACGAGCTGGTCGAGCGGGGCACCGTGCCGCGCCCGGTGGCGCCGGTGCTCGCCGCTCTCGTGGCGGCCCGGCTGGCGTACCTGGTCACCGGCGGCACCGGGTCCGGCAAGACCACCCTGCTCAACACGCTGCTCGGGCTGGTCCCCGCCACCGAGCGGATCGTCCTCGTCGAGGACGCCGCCGAGCTGCGCCCAATCCACCCGCACGTGATCGGGCTGCAGGCGCGCACGTCGAACGTGGAGGGTGCCGGCGCGGTGGGTCTGAGCGACCTGGTCCGTCAGGCGCTGCGGATGCGGCCCGACCGGCTGGTGGTGGGCGAGTGCCGGGGCGCGGAGGTGGTCGACCTGCTCGCCGCCCTCAACACCGGCCATGACGGCGGCGCGGGGACGCTGCACGCCAACACCCCGACCGACGTCCCGGCCCGGCTCGAAGCGCTCGGGCTGCTCGGCGGCCTGCCCCGGGCTGCCCTGCACGCCCAGGTCACCGCGGCGCTCCAGGTGCTGCTCCACCTGCGCCGCACCACCCAGGGCCGGGTCCTCGAGTCGATCGGCCTGCTGCTTCCCGAAGGCCCGGACCGGCTCGCCACGGTGGTCTCCGCCTGGGTACGCGGACGCGGCCTCGGCCTCGCCGCCCGGCCGCTCGGCGCGCTGCTGCGGGAGCGCGACGTCGCCGTGCCGCCGCTGCTCGGTGCGGCCTGGCCCGGTCCGGCAGGCCCGGCGTGACCGGGATGGCCTGGCTGGTGACCGTGCTCCTGATCGGCGCCGCGGCGGTCGTCGCCTGGCCGGTACGCACCGCCCGGACCCGCCGCCGCGCCGTCCTCGCCCCCTCGTACCGGCCCGGGACGGGCTCGGCGGCCCCGCTGGTGCGTGCCGGGCCGCCGATCGTTCCGCGCGTCCCGGCCGGCATGTCCGTGCTGGACCGACCGCCGGCCGGCCGGCCGCCGAACCGCCGAGACCCGGGCCACCCGGCCGCGGCGCTCCGGCTGGCGCCCGGGCCGGGCCGGTCCTGGACCGCGCGAGACCTGGCCGGTGCCTCGTCGCTGCCGGGCTGGACGGGCGCGCCGGCGGCCGGGCCGGCCCCGACGGCACGGTCCAGCGCACACCCCGGGGACCGGGTGGACCGGCCGGCCGTGAGCACCCGGCGGGACGAGCGGGCCGGTGACCTCCCGCGCGCCCCGGCGACGGGTGCCGGGCACGGCGGAGCCGGCTGGCCGGCAGCGAGCGCGGCGGCTGCCTGGTGGAGCGTGCGGGACCGGGTGGCTGCCCTGCCCGCCCGGCCGGTTCTGCTGGTGGTGGCCCTGCTGGGCGGGGTGACCGGGACGGTGCTCGGCGGCCCGGTGGGCGGGTCGGTGCTGGCCGCCTACGCCGTCCTGGGCGCCCGGGCCGTCCGTCGCCGGCGTGCCGGCGCGGCTGCCGACCGGGCCCGACGGGGCGAGCTGGACCGGCTCTGCGCCCTCGCCGCCGACCTGCGGGCCGGCCTGCCGGTGGCGTTCGAGCCGCTCGACGGTCCGACGCGGCTGGCCAGTCTGGGGCGGGCCGCCGTACGGCTGGCCGACCGCACCGGGGCGCCCCTGGCCGAACTGCTCGAACGGGTCGAGGCGGATGCGCGCGCCACCGACCGTGGCCTGGCCGCGGCTGACGCCCAGGCGGCCGGCGCCCGTGCCACGGCCTGGCTGCTCGCCGCGCTGCCGCTGGGTGGCATCGGGCTCGGCTACGCCATCGGCGTCGACCCCGTGGACGTGCTGCTGCACAGCACCCTCGGCGGCGGCAGCGCCCTCGCCGCCGTCGCCCTCCAGATCGGCGGGCTGCTCTGGGCGGAACGCCTCGGCGCGACCTCGGGACGGGCAGCCTGATGTCGGCCCGGGCGGTGGCCGCCGGCTGCCTCGCCGGAGCGGCGTTGCTCCTGGTCGTGCCGGGTCCGGTGGCCCGACCGGGACGGCGGCTGCGTCGGCTGGCGCCACGGCCGGGGCGCGGGTGGCGGTCCGGTTCGACGCGCGGGCGGCCCCGGCCGGGATGGTGGCCGGATGCGATCCGGCTCGCCTCCGTGGCTGCCGGCGTGGCGGCCCTCGTGCTGGTCGGCGGCGGGGCCGGGCTGATCACCGGGGCGCTGACGGGTGTGCTCGCGGACCGGCTGCTCCGGCGGGTCGAGCCGCCCGCAGTGCGGGACCGCCGCCTGCGTGAGGCGGCGGAGCTTCCACTGGCCGCCGACCTGCTCGCGGCCGCGCTGCGGGCCGGGGCACCGGTCGACCGGTCGGTGCTGGCGGTCGCCGAGGCGCTCGGCGGGCCGCTCGCGGACCGGCTCGGTCGGGTGGGCCGGACGTTGGAGTTGGGCGGCACGGCGGCCGAGGCGTGGAGCCACCTCGGCCCGGTGGCCGGCGCCGACCGGCTGGTGGCCGCCGCGATCCGCTCGGCCGACAGCGGCGCCGCACTGGCCGGCGCGCTCGCCCGCCTCGCCGACGATCTGCGGGCGGACCGGTCCACGGCGGCCGAGGCGGCGGCCCGCCGGGCCGGCGTCCTCATCGTGCTGCCGCTGGGGCTCTGCTTCCTGCCCGCCTTCATTCTCGCCGGTCTGGTGCCGGTGATCGTCGCCGTCCTCGGCGACGTGCTGTGATCCGCTGAGACAAGGAGTACGACATGCGCAAACTCCTCACCCGCCTGCGCGGTGACGCCGGGATGAACACCGCCGAGTACGCGGTCGGCACCCTCGCCGCGGTGGCCTTCGCCGGCATCCTGCTGAAGGTGCTCACCTCCGGCAACGTGCAGTCCGCCCTCACCGCCGTCATCGACCGGGCGCTGAAGTGACGGAACGCCGGTGGGCCGGGACTGTCCGCCCTGGACGGCAGGCCCGGTTCGACGCGGAGCGGGGCTCCTTCACCGCCGAGATGGCGGCCGGCCTGCCGGCGCTCCTGCTGCTGCTCCTCACCGGCCTCACCGCGGTCGACGCGGTGACCACGCGGGCCGGCTGCCTCGACGCGGCCCGGGAGGCGGCGCTCGCCGCCTCCCGGGGCGAGCCCGGCACCGCCGCCGGGACCCGGCACGCCCCCGCCGGCGCCGAGGTCTCGGTCAGCGTCGCGGGCGAGCAGGTCAGCGCCACGGTCCGGGCCCCGGTCCGGGCACTCGGGGCACGACTGCCCCGGCTCACCGTCTCGGCCACCGCGGTGGCCGTCGTCGAACCCGGCAACCCGGGGCCACGACCATGACGGATGGAGCTGCCTGGTCGGGGTCACGCCGGTCGGGGCTCGACCGGCGGGCGGCGGAGCGGGGTGGGGCAACCCTCTGCCTGCTCGCGGTCGGGTTGGTCTTCGTGCTGATCGGGCTCTTCGGCGCGGCGGTCGGTGCCGCCCGGCTGGCGCGACAGCAGGCCCGCGTCGCGGCGGACTTCGGCGCGCTGGCCGGCGCCGGCCAGGTGCTGGACGGGGACGTCGTCGCCTGCGCCCGGGCCGGCGAGGTGACCAGGGCGAACGGTGGGCGACTGATGGCCTGCCGGCTCGACGGGCTCGACGTCCTGATCACGGCACAGGTGGAGGTTTCTCCGCTGCCCGGATTGCGCCGTACCGCCACGGTCACCTCCCGGGCCGGCCCGATCCGCGGCTGACCCGCGGGGTCAGGGCTGGACGGTGCTGAACGTCCGCCCCGACCCCGTCACGTGACGTCGGCTCGGTTCACCGACGGGCCGCGGTGGATCATGTCGGCCGGGTCAGCGGCCCTGGAGGGCGTCCAAGCCGACGGCCATCGCGATCACCAGACGCCGGTCGATGTGCGGGCTCTGGATCTCCACCACGTAGCGGTCGCGCAGGCCCCACTTCTTGATGACCGAGAACACCGGCTGGCCGCCCGCGACGAAGTCGAAGTGGTACGGCAGCCAGGAGAGCGAGTCGACGAACCGCCGCAGCAGCGCCACCGGCATGCTGCGCTCCTGCCCGGTGATCTGCGGCAGGCCGGCCTGCTCGACGTGCCACGTCGAGCGCAGCAGCGACTGGGCGAAGTCTTTGCGGAACAGGCCGATCGGGGTGCCGGCGTGGTCGGTCACGTCGTACGTGGCGCCGAGGTCGAGCCGCTGGCGGGCCTTGAACCCGAGCAGCGGGTACTGCTTGGAGTCGTCGGTGTAGATGGTCACCTGCTCCTTGAACGCGAGGCGCTTCTGCTGCGCGAACGCGAGCAGCGGGCCCTCGGTGCCGTCCGGAGCGACCGCGCGGACCTCGTACTGGTTGACCATCATCCGGATCCGCTGCCGGATGAAGAACTGATGCTGGGTCTGCAGGCTGTCGAGCTGCATGGGATCTCCTTAGAGGGGGCGAACGCCGGAGTCTCGCACAGCCCGGCTCCCGACGTCCGCCCCGCCACGCCACCGGTCCACACCGCGCGACGCGTGACGTCCGCCCCGCCACCGGTCCGCGCGGCCGGCCGGCCGCTCTCAGCGGACGCCGTCGACCGTGGCCTTCATCGCCCAGGAGTTCAACACCTGGTGGATGCCGCGCAGACGCTCGTTGATCTGTTCCAGGCGTTCCGCCTGGGCCAGGTGGGCCATCGCGCTGCCCAGGGCGATCAGCTGGTCGGGGGTGAGGTTCTCCTGGTCGATCGTGTAGAGCAGGTCGACGGTCTCGGCGATGGTGTCGGCCATGGCATCTCCTCCGGCGGGAAGAATCTCAGCTCGGTCGGGGAGCGCCCAGCACGGCCAGGAAGCCATGGAAGCGCTCCCATACGTCAATGCCCACCCGATCACCCGCTCAACCACGCATCCCACCACCCAGACACCCGGCCGCCCCGACCGACCCGAGCACCCTTCCGACCCACACCACCCGCGCACCTGGCGGGCTCAGGCCGGGCAACTCGGCCGGCCCGACCGCCCCGACACCCGGCCGGCGACAACCGCTCGAATGTGTGCGGCACCGGTACCCCGGCTTGGCCGGGTGACGGATACGACGACAGCTACCTCAGCCCACCGAAGGCGGCGTGCTCACTCGGGCGCCGTTCGCTCGGTCGCCCGTTCGTCCTGCCGAGGAAGCACCCGACCACCACCGGCGCCGGCCGAAGCCCCGCCGCCCGAGCCGACCGCCCCGCCGCCCGAGCCGACCGCTCCGCCGCCCGAGCCGACCGTCCCGCTTCCCGAGCCGACCGCCCCGCCGACCGCTCCGCCGACCGAGCCGACCGTCCCACTTCCCGAACTGCCAACCCCGCTGCCCGAACCGGCAACCCCGCCTTCCGCGGGCGCAACCTCCGCAGCCTCCGCGCCGGTGCCGGCGGCCGGGACCGTCGCGCCGTCCGGAGTGGCCTTGGCCAGGTTGGCCAGGACCACGTCGAGGACCTTGACGGCGTCCGGCTTGGAGAGCGGGTTGTTGCCGTTGCCGCACTTCGGGGACTGGACGCAGGAGGGGCACCCCGACTCGCAGCCACACTCGGCGATGGCGTCCCGGGTGGCCCGCAGCCATCCCGCCGCCGTCGCGTACGCCCGCTCGGCGAAGCCGGCGCCGCCGGAGTGGCCGTCGTACACGAAGACGGTGGGGGCCTCGGTGTCCGGGTGCAGGGCGGTGGAGAGGCCGCCGATGTCCCAGCGGTCGCAGGTCGCCATCAGCGGCAGCAGGCCGATCCCGGCGTGCTCGGCGGCGTGCAACGCGCCCGGGATGTCGGCCGCCTCGACGCCGGCGAGCGCCAGCGACTCCGGGGAGAGGGTGAACCAGACCGCGACGGTGCGCAGTTCCCGCGCCGGCAGGTCCAGCGGCCGGGTGTCGATCACCTCGCCGGTGGCGATCCGCCGCCGCTGGTACGACACCACCTGGCTGGTCACGTCCACCTCGCCGAGGAAGAGCCCGACCGGGCCGGCGTCCACGTACGACCGGACGGACACCACCGACAGCGAGGTGACGTCCCGGGCGTGGGTGGACCAGTCCGGCTCCTCGGCGTGCACCAGCGCGCACCCGTCGGCCAGGTCCAGCGAGTCGACCACGTACGAGACGCCCTGGTGCAGGTAGACCGCGCCGGTGTGGAGCAGGAAGTGCGCGGAGCCGCCGTCGACGGTGCCGAGCAGCCGTCCGGTGGACTCCTCCACCACGCAGACCGGGGCTCCGCCCTCACCGCGCAGGTCGACCTCGGGACGTTCCCGGTGCCGCCAGTACCAGCCGGTGGGCCGCTGGCGCAGGGCGCCCGCCTCGACCAGCGAGTCGACCGCCTCCTTCGCGCCCTCGCCGAAGAGTTCCAGGTCGGCGGGGGTGAGTGGGGCCTCGTGCGCGGCGCAGGCCAGTTGCGGGGCGAGCACGTACGGGTTGGCCGGGTCGAGCACGGTCGCCTCGACGGGCCGCCCGAACAGCGCTTCCGGATGGTGCACCAGGTAGGTGTCGAGCGGGTCGTCCCGGGCCACCAGCACCGCGAGCGCCTCGTCGCCGGAGCGGCCGGCCCGGCCGGCCTGCTGCCAGAGCGACGCCCGGGTGCCCGGCCAGCCGCAGATCAGTACGGCGTCCAGCCCGACCAGGTCGACGCCGAGTTCGAGCGCGTTGGTGGAGGCGAGCCCGAGCAGGTCGCCGTGGAGCAGCGCGCGTTCCAGTTCGCGCCGCTCCTCGCGCAGGTAGCCGGCCCGGTAGGCGGCCACCCGGTCACCGAGCCCGGGCACCGCCTCGTCGAGCGCCCGCCGCGCGTTGGCGGCGACCACCTCGGCGCCGCGCCGGGACCGGACGAAGGCGAGCGTGCGTACCCCCTCGACGACGCTGTCGGTCAGCAGGTCGGCGGTCTCCCGCAGCGCCGACCGCCGGACGGACGCCAGGTCGGCGACCTCCTCGTCAGCGGAGGGCGGGGGCAGCAGCGGCGGCTCCCAGAGCGCGAAGGTCACCCCGCCGCGCGGCGAGGTGTCCTCGGTGACGGCCGCGACCGGCAGGCCGGTGAGCCGCCCGGCCGCCGTCGCCGGGTCGCCCGAGGTGGCCGAGGCCAGCACGAAGACCGGGGTGCTGGGCGGGCCGGCGAGCGCCTGACCGGGGGGCCGCCCGTAGCGGGCGCACTGCCGGCGCAGCCGCCGCAGCACGTGCGCCACGTGTGAGCCGAACACCCCGCGGTAGGTGTGGCACTCGTCGACCACCACGTAGGCGAGCCGGCGCAGGAAGCCCGACCAGTGCGCGTGCCCGGGCAGGATGCCGTGGTGCAGCATGTCGGGGTTGGTCAGCACGAACCGGGAGTGCCGGCGGATCCAATCGCGTTCGGCACGGGGGGTGTCCCCGTCGTAGGTGGCGGGGCGTACCCCGTCGAGTTCCAGGCCGGCGACGGCGCGTAGCTGGTCGGCGGCGAGCGCCTTGGTCGGGGCCAGGTAGAGCACCGTGGCGCGCGGGTCGGCGAGCAGCGTGGCCAGCGCCGGCAGCTGGTACGCCAGCGACTTGCCGGACGCCGTCCCGGTGGCCACCACGACGTGCTGGCCCGCGTACGCCAGCTCGGCGGCCTCGGCCTGGTGCCGCCACGGGGCGACCACGCCGCGCCCGGCGAACGCCGCCCGCAGCTCCGCCGGCGCCCAGTCGGGCCACGGCGCGGGCTCCCCGACGCGGGCCGGCACCCGCTCGACGTGGGTGACCGGGTCGGTGGCGTGCCGGAGCCGGAGCCGGCGCAGCAGCTCGGCCGGCGGGCGGCCGGCACGCCCCGGCCCGGGGCCGGTGGACGACGCCTCCCGGCCGGCGACCGGCGGCGCGGGGACGGTGGACGACGCCGTCCGGTCGGCGACCGGCGGCGCCGAGCTGGACTCGTCGAACGTCACGTCCTGCACTCTCGCACTGGTGTTCGGAATTGGGAACCCGGGGCCCTGGGTATGGGAGAGCCACCGCCGGTGACCCGAAGGGGCCACGTGCGGGGATGGTTAGATGCCCAGGAGAGCTTACCGAGGAGGGACCGATGGAGCTGTCGCTGGCGACCCGCACCGTGGGGGAGCACACGGTGCTCGAGGTCGGCGGTGAGGTGGACGTCTACACCGCGCCGCGCCTGCGGGAACGGCTCCTCGAACTGATCGACGGCGGGGCCCGCCGGGTCGTGGTCGACCTGGGCCGGGTGGACTTCCTCGACTCGACCGGCCTCGGCGTGCTGGTCGGGGCGCTCAAGCGGCTGCGCTCGGCCGGTGGCTCGTTCGCCCTGGTCTGCGACAAGGAGCCGCTGCTCAAGATCTTCCGGATCACCGCACTGGACCAGGTCTTCCCGCTGCACCCGACGGTCGACGCGGCGATCAGCGCCGACCCGACCGGTGCCAGCGCGTGATGGCGACCGTCAAGCTCTCCTTCTCGCCGGCGCCGGTGCACGTGCGGACCGCCCGCCTGGTCGGTGTCGCGGTCGCCCGGCGGGCGGGGGTACGCGAGGACCTGCTCGACGAGGTGCGTCTGGCCATCGGTGAGGCGTGCACCCGGGCGGTCGCCCTGCACCGGCAGTACGGGCTGCCCGACCCGGTGTACGTGGAGATGTCGGACAGCGGCGCGTACACGGTGCGGGTGGTGGACCGGGCCCCGATCGAGGCGGGCATCGGGCTTGCCGCGCTGGCCCCGGACGAGTTGGCCCAGGAGTCGCTGAGCGAGGACGCGCTGACCACCGGCGTCGGGTTCGCGCTGCTCGCCGGCTTCGTCGAGGACCTCCAGGTGCGCCCGGTGGAGGAGGGCGTGGGCACCGAGGTCCGGATGGTGTGGCCGGTCCGCCGCTGAGCTGAGGACGGCAGAGGCCGCGTTCCCCGAGGGGAGCGCGGCCTCGTCGTGCTGGTCGCCCCATATATCAGATTTTTTCGTATAGCACAGCGACGAAGATCATCGAGACCGGGTGCCACCTCGCTGTGACCCTCAACACGTCGGAGGGCTACAGTACGCGAGTTGTCAGCAAGTGACCTGTCCCGCAGCCAGCGGGAATGGGTGTTTATCGCTGGTCCGCCGGAGTGGGTTGGCGCACGCTTGCGAGTCCGCATTCCAGGCGTCGGTCCGTGCGTCTCCATGGGCCGGCGCGAGTGTTCGGTACAGGAGGACATAGATGTCCGGGACCTTGGCCGCCGACGGCGGCGCACTGTCCCTTACCGGAGCCAACGTGACGTATGTCGTCATCGCCGCGGTCATCGCGCTGGTGGCGCTCGTCTTCGCCGCCACCCTGACCAGGGCGGTGCTGGCAGCCGGTAAGGGCACCACCAACATGCAGGAGATTTCCGGGGCGGTGCAGGAGGGCGCGTCCGCGTACCTGCTGCGGCAGTTCCGTACCCTGGCGATCTTCGTGGTCGTCGCCGTCGTGCTGCTGTTCCTGCTGCCGGTGCACGACACCGACGGCAACGAGACCCTGGTGAAGATCGGCCGCTCGGCGTTCTTCGTGGTGGGCGCCGGGTTCAGCGCGTTCATCGGTGGCGCCGGCATGTGGCTGGCCACCCGCGCCAACCTGCGGGTGGCCGCGGCCGCCCGGGAGCGGGAAGGCGGGCGTGAGGGCGCCATGAAGATCGCCTTCCGTACCGGTGGGGTGGTCGGCTTCCTCACCGTCGGCCTCGGCCTGTTCGGCGCGGCGCTGGTCGTGCTGATCTTCCGGGGTGACGCGCCCACCGTGCTGGAGGGCTTCGGCTTCGGCGCCGCGCTGCTCGCCATGTTCATGCGGGTCGGCGGCGGCATCTTCACCAAGGCCGCCGACGTCGGCGCCGACCTGGTCGGCAAGGTCGAGCAGGGCATCCCCGAGGACGATCCGCGCAACGCCGCCACCATCGCCGACAACGTCGGCGACAACGTCGGTGACTGCGCCGGCATGGCCGCCGACCTCTTCGAGTCGTACGCGGTCACCCTGGTCGCCGCGCTGATCCTGGGCCGCGCCGCGTTCGGCGAGGACGGCCTGGTCTTCCCCCTGATCATCTCCACCATCGGCGTGCTGGTCGCGATCGTCGGCGTCTTCATCACCCGACTGCGCCCCAGCGACCGCAACGGCCTCACCGCGATCAACCGGGCCTTCTACCTCTCCGCGGTGATCGCCGCGGTGCTGGTCTCGATCGCCGCGTTCGCCTACCTGCCGGCGACCTTCGGCGAGTTCGACAGCGGGCTGACCGACGCCTCGGGCAACCCCCGGCTGGTGGCCATCGGCGCGGTGGTGATCGGCATCGTGCTGGCCGCCGCGATCCAGGCGCTCACCGGCTACTTCACCGAGACCAACCGGCGCCCCGTGCAGGACATCGGCAAGAGCTCGCAGACCGGCGCGGCCACCGTCATCCTCGCCGGCATCAGCGTCGGCCTGGAGTCGGCCGTCTACTCGGCGCTGCTGATCGGTGCCGGCGTGTTCGGCGCGTTCCTGCTCGGCGGCAGCTCCATCACCCTGTCGCTGTTCGCGGTGGCGCTGGCCGGCACCGGCCTGCTCACCACCGTCGGCGTCATCGTCGCCATGGACACCTTCGGCCCGATCTCCGACAACGCGCAGGGCATCGCCGAGATGTCCGGCGACATCGACGAGCACGGCGCGCGGACGCTGACCGAGCTGGACGCGGTCGGCAACACCACCAAGGCGATCACCAAGGGCATCGCGATCGCCACCGCGGTGCTCGCCGCGACCGCGCTGTTCGGCTCGTACACCGACACGCTGCGCGCCTCGTACGAGGACGCGGGTGTGGCCGACGCCGCTGCCGAGATCCTCAACTCGCTGAACGTGGCCAACCCGCGCAACCTGGTCGGCCTGATCATCGGCGCCGCGGTGGTCTTCCTCTTCTCCGGCCTGGCCATCAACGCGGTCTCCCGCTCGGCCGGCGCCGTGGTGATGGAGGTCCGCCGGCAGTTCCGTGAGCTGCCCGGCATCATGGACCGCACCCAGCGGCCCGAGTACGGCAAGGTCGTCGACATCTGCACCCGGGACGCGCAGCGCGAGCTGATGACCCCCGGCCTGCTGGCCATCCTGGCCCCGATCGCGGTCGGCTTCGGCCTCGGCCCGGGCGCGCTGGCGTCCTACCTGGCCGGTGCGATCGGCGCGGGCACCCTGATGGCGGTCTTCCTGGCCAACTCCGGTGGCGCCTGGGACAACGCGAAGAAGCTGGTCGAGGACGGCGCGTACGGCGGCAAGGGCTCCGAGTCGCACGCCGCGACCGTCATCGGCGACACCGTCGGTGACCCGTTCAAGGACACCGCCGGCCCGGCGATCAACCCGCTGATCAAGGTGATGAACCTGGTCTCGCTGCTGATCGCCCCGGCCGTGGTGGCCTGGAGCGTGGGCGACGACCGGAACACCCCGCTGCGCCTCGCGATCGCGATCGTGGCGGCGCTGATCATCGTGGCGGCCGTGGTGTTCAGCAAGCGCAAGGGCATCGCGATGGCCGAGTCCGGCACCGACGCCGGCAGCCCGGACCAGCACCCGGAGCGGGTCAACGCCTGACCCGGCACGGCAACGGCTCCCGGCCGGCGTTCCGCGCCGGCCGGGAGCCCCGCCCGTCGGCGGTCCCGGGCCGGAAACCTGACCGGTGGCACTTCCACCCGGAGGCCGTACGCTGCTTCGCATGCGTACGTGCCGGGCGGCAACCGCCGGAAAGCTCACGGTGGTCCTGGCCACGCTCAGCGTCCTCGTCGCCGGCTGCGGCGGCCCCAGCCCGCGGGCCTGGGCCACCTCGGTCTGCCAGGCGCTCACCCCGTGGCGCGCGGAGATCAACAAGCTGACCAGCAGCACCCAGCAGCAGATGACCGCGCAGACCACCCCGGCGCAGGCCAAGGAGAACCTGGTCCGGCTCTTCGCCGGGGCCGAGCAGGCCAGCGAGACCGCCCGACGCAAGGTAGAGGAGGCCGGCGTGCCGGAGACCGACCACGGCGCGGAGATCTCCGCCGGCTTCCGCGCCTCGCTGAGCAAGATGCGCGACGCGTACGGCCGGGCCCGGGACACCATCGACAAGCTGGACACCAGCCAGGCCGGGCCGTTCTACGCCGGCGTCCGCGCCGCGGTGGACACCCTCAACCGGGAGTACGACGCGAGCGCGCTGGACACCAGCCAGCTCAATTCGACCGAGCTCAAAGAGGCCTTCGACGAGGTCCCGGAGTGTCGCTGACGCCACCTTCCCCGCATCCGGTCCGGCAGCCCTCACTCTTCTCCACCGAGGCGGCCGACCCGGTCCTGCCCGATCTGGCCGGTCTGCTGGCCGGGCCGGGCGAGGTGGTGCGGATGGGTGGCACCGCCCGGATCTCCGTGGTGGTGGACGCCGCCTGGCGGGTGCACGTGCTGGTGGCCGAGTTCGGCGCCCGCGGGGTGCCGGCGAGCTGGGCCCCGACCGGGGACGGGCGGCACCTGGTCCGCACCGCGTACGCGACGACGCTCGCCCCGCTCGCCCGGGCCTGGCTGCTGCGCGGCACGGTGAAGCGGCCCCCGGCCGGGTTCCACCTCAACGGGCGGCGGCTGCGGCTCTGGCTGGCCGCCGCGGGGGCCGCCGACCCGGCCGGCTTCCTGCTCCGGCTCGGCGCCGCCGACGAGGACTGCTGGCCGGCGGTCCGGGCCGCGCTGGCCGCGGTGGGCCTGCCGGGCGCGTTCGTGGAGCCGGGCGAGGGCGGCCCGGCGTACCGGATCGCCGGCCGACGGCGGTTGGCCCGGCTGGCGGAGCTGGTGGGCGACCGCCCGCCCGCGGCGCCGCCCGCCGACTGGCCCGGCCCGCCGGCCTGACCGGCCGGGCCAGGCGCAATCGCACCGGCTGTCCGATCCCGGACACCTCCGGCCGGTGGTCGGCCCGGGAAAACGGCGCGAAGATGGTCGGCCGTGGGGCGTGTGATCGTCACAGTCACCCGCTCGGTGCCCTACCCACGGTGTACGGTGGCGCCGTCCGGTGGCGGTCACCGGTGGCCGCCACCCAGTGATCGTTTGCCGCCCTCGAAACCCGCGAGCCGGACGGCGCGTTACGTTGGACATCCGGACCGCCGACGGTCCGGCCGGTGCAACACGGCCGGAAACGGGCATGGAGCAGGAGTGAGGTCGGAGAGAGACGTGCCGAGCAACGCTGGAACCACCCGTCTGGTCATCGTCGAGTCGCCGGCGAAGGCCAAGACGATCTCGGGCTACCTCGGCCCGGGGTATGTCGTGGAGGCCAGCTTCGGTCACGTCCGCGACCTGCCCCGCAACGCCGCCGACGTGCCGGCCAAGTACAAGGGTGAGCCGTGGGCGCGGCTCGGCGTGGACGTGGACAACGGCTTCCACGCGCTCTACGTCGTCTCCGCCGACCGCAAGCAGCAGATCAGCAAGCTGGTGAAGCTGGCCAAGGAGGTCGACGAGATCTTCCTGGCGACGGACGAGGACCGCGAGGGCGAGGCGATCGCCTGGCACCTGGTGGAGACCCTCAAGCCCAAGGTGCCGGTCAAGCGGATGGTCTTCCACGAGATCACCAAGCCGGCCATCCAGGCCGCGGTCGCCAACCCGCGCGAGATCGACCGTGACCTGGTCGACGCGCAGGAGGCCCGGCGCATCCTGGACCGGCTCTACGGCTACGAGGTCTCCCCGGTGCTGTGGAAGAAGGTCATGCCGAAGCTCTCGGCGGGCCGGGTGCAGTCCGTGGCGACCCGGATCGTGGTGGAGCGGGAACGGCAGCGGATGGCCTTCCGCACCGCCGAGTACTGGGACATCCTGGCCACCCTGGCGGTGGCGAAGCCGGGCGAGGGCCCGCGCACCTTCAACGCCACCCTGATCGCGCTGAACGGCGACCGGATCGCCACCGGCAAGGACTTCGAGCCGACCACCGGCCGGGTCCGGCCCGGCGCGGGCGTGGTGCACCTGGACTCCGGCGGGGCCCGCGGGCTCGTCGCCCGCCTCGAGGGGCGGCCGTTCACCGTCACCCGGGTCGAGGAGAAGCCCTACCGCCGCCGGCCGTACGCGCCGTTCATCACCTCCACCCTCCAGCAGGAGGCGGCCCGCAAGCTGCGGTTGTCGTCGCAGCAGACGATGCGTACCGCGCAGCGGCTCTACGAGAACGGCTACATCACCTACATGCGTACCGACTCGGTGAACCTGTCGGAGACCGCCATCTCGGCGGCCCGCCGGCAGATCGTCGAGCTGTACGGCGAGCGCAGCGTGCCGCCGGAGCCGCGCCGCTACACCGGCAAGGTGAAGAACGCGCAGGAGGCGCACGAGGCGATCCGCCCCGCCGGGGACAACTTCCGCACCCCGGGCGAGGTGGCCAAGGAGCTTTCCGCCGAGGAGTTCAAGCTCTACGAGCTGATCTGGCGGCGCACCATCGCCTCGCAGATGACCGACGCGGTCGGCTCCAGCGTCTCGGTGCGGATCCGCGCCGTCTCCTCCGCCCAGGAGGAGGCCGACTTCGGCGCGACCGGCAAGACCATCACCGACCCGGGCTTCCTGCGCGCGTACGTCGAGTCCAGCGACGACGAGAACGCCGAGGCCGAGGACGCCGAGCGGCGGCTGCCCACGCTGGTCAAGGACCAGCCGCTGACCGCCGACGAGCTGGCCGCGCAGGGCCACCACACCCAGCCGCCGGCCCGCTACACCGAGGCGTCGCTGGTCAAGGCGCTGGAGGAGCTGGGCATCGGCCGCCCCTCCACGTACGCGTCGATCATGCAGACCATCCAGGACCGCGGCTACGTGGTGAAGCGCGGCCAGGCCATGATCCCGTCGTTCCTGGCGTTCGCGGTGATCGGGCTGATGGAGCGGCACTACCCGCGCCTGATCGACTACGACTTCACCGCGAGCATGGAGAACGAGCTGGACGAGATCGCCGGCGGTGACCACGCCGCGGTCGACTTCCTCACCTCCTTCTACTTCGGCAGCACCAACGGCACCGGCGACCAGGCGATCGCCCACGCCGGTGGCCTGAAGAAGCTGGTCACCGAGAACCTCAGCGACATCGACGCGCGCAGCGTCAACTCGATCCCGCTCTTCACCGACGAGGACGGGCGCGAGGTCGTCGTCCGGGTCGGCCGCTACGGGCCGTACCTGCAGCGGGCGCTGCCGGGCGAGCAGCCCGGGCCCACCGGCGAGGGCGAGGAAGGCGGCGGCCAGGGCGACCGGGCGCCGATCCCCGAAGGGCTGGCGCCCGACGAGCTGACCCCGGAGAAGGTGCACGAGCTGTTCCTCGGCGGTGGGGGTGAGCGCAAGCTCGGTGACGACCCGGCCACCGGCGAGCCGATCGTGCTCAAGTCCGGCCGGTTCGGCCCGTACGTGGCCAGTGGCGAGCGGAAGTCCTCGCTGCTGCGCTCGCAGTCGCCGGACACGCTCACCTTCGACGAGGCGTTGAAGCTGCTCAGCCTGCCCCGGCTGATCGGCGTGGCACCCGACGGGGCCGAGGTGTTCGCCAACAACGGCCGCTACGGCCCGTACGTCAAGCGCGGTGACGAGTTCCGCTCGCTGGACTCGGAAGACAAGATGTTCACCGTCACGCTGGACGAGGCGCTCGCCCTGCTGGCCGCCCCGAAGGCGCGCCAGCGCCGGGCCGCGGCGCCGCCGCTGCGGGAGATGGGCAACGACCCGCTCACCGAGAAGCCGCTGGTGATCAAGGACGGCCGGTTCGGCCCGTACGTGACCGACGGCGAGACGAACGCGTCGCTGCGGCGCGCGCAGACCCCGGAGGCGCTGACCCTGGAGGAGGCCTCCGAGATGCTCGCCGAGAAGCGGGCGAAGGGTCCGGCGCCGAAGAAGAAGGCGGCCCCGGCGAAGAAGGCGGCGGCGAAGAAGGCGGCCCCGGCGAAGAAGACGGCGGCGAAGAAGACCGCCGCCGCCAAGTCCACGGCCGCGAAGAAGACCACCACCGCCAAGACCGGTACGCCCAAGAAAACCACCCCCCGCAAGGCCACCAGCTCAACGGAGTAACCCCGGCCGCACGAGATCTTGGAGGGAAACGGCCCCCGGAGGGGCCACGTCCTTCCACGATCTCTGCTCTGTCCACAGGGGCTGCGGCGGGGCCGCCGGCGGCGGCAGCGTAGGAGCGTGGGCACGCGGGAGTGGGCGGGCGTTGCCGGCGGACGACGCAGACGAGCTGACCTGGCTGCTGTTCCGGCAGGAGGACGTGATCAGCCTCGGGCAGGCGTCGCGGTATCTGTCCCGCAAGGCGATCCGGCACCGGGTGGCGACCGGCCGCTGGCGACAGGCACACCGGGCCGTCTTCGTCGCCCACAACGGTCCGATCGGCCCGGCCCAGGTGCGCTGGATCGCCATCCTCGCCGCGGGTCCGGCCGCCCTGCTCGGCGGGCTGAGCGTGGCCCAGGCGGGCGGCCTCCGTGGCTTCCCCGGCCGGGTGGTGCATCTCCTGCTGCCGGCCACCTGCCGCCGGACGGTGCTGCCGCCGGGTGTGCTGGCCCACCGCACGACCCGGCTACCGGACCGGGATGTGCTGGCCATCGGTCAGCCGCCCCGTACGGTGGTGGCCCGGTCGGTGGTTGACGCGGCGCAGTGGGCGAGCACCGACGCGGAGGCCAGGGCGATGATCGCGGCGGCATTTCAACAGCGGCTGGTCGGCGGCGACGAGGTGCACGAGGTCCTCGACCGGATGCCGCGGCTCCGGCGTCGTCGGCTGATCCTGGCCACCGCCTCGGATGCCGCAGGCGGGGCGCACTCCCTGAATGAGCTCGACTTCCTGCGGTTGGTCCGGCGCGCCGGGCTACCCGAGCCGAGCCGGCAGAAGGTGCGCCGGGACGCGGCCGGCCGGCGTCGCTACCTGGACGCGTACTTCGAGGAGTGGCGGGTGCACGTCGAGGTCGACGGCGGTCAGCACCTCGACCCGGCCCACGCCTGGGCGGACATGCGCCGGCAGAACGACCTCTGGCTGGAGGGTGACCGGTTCCTCCGGTTCCCCGCCTGGGCCCTCCGCGCCCACCCGGACCAGGTGCTCACTCAGCTCCGCACCGCCCTCCGGGCGGCCGGCTGGCCCGGCTGAGTGCGACGTCCCGAGGAGATCTTGGAAGAAACTGGCCCCTCCAGGGGCCGCTTCTTTCCAAGATCTTCAGGAGCCGAGGACGCGGTCGAGGTAGGGGTTGGTGAAGCGGCGGTGGGGGTCGAGGCGGTCTCGGACCGACAGGAAGTCGGCGAACCTCGGGTACGCGGGGGCGAGCGACGCGGCGTCGCGCCAGTGCAGCTTGCCCCAGTGCGGCCGGCCGCCCAGGTCCGCAGCGACCTTCTCGAACGCCTGGAAGTACGGCTCGTAGGGCATCCCGACGTACTGGTGGATGGCGAGGTACGCGGAGTCCCGCCCGTAGCCGTGCGAGAGCCAGATGTCGTCGGCGGCGGTGAACCGCACCTCCACCGGGAAGAGCACCTTGAACGGCAGGCCGTCGACGATGCGCCGCAGCGCGGTCAGTGCCTCGGGCAGCGCGGCGCGCGGCAGGCCGTACTCCATCTCCACGAAGCGGACCCGGCGCGGGGTGCAGAAGACCCGGTCGGAGCGGCCGGTGTAGGTGCGTTCGGTGAGGGCCCGGGCGGAGACGGCGCTGATCCCGGGTGCCAGCGCCGGGACGGCCCGGCCGAGCCGGCAGGCGCCGGCGAACACGGTGTTGGCCAGGAACTCGTCGTCCAGCCAGCCGCGCCAGCGGGGCAGCGGCCGGTCGTCGGCGGGTACCCGGTCGTTGGTCTTGACCTGCACCCGGGCGGTGTACGGGAACCAGTAGAACTCGACGTGGTCGTGGGCCGGGACGAGGGACGGCAGGTCGGCCAGGACCGCGTCCAGCGAGGCCGGTCGCTCGTGGGCCCGCAGGGTGAACGCGTCGACGCAGCGCAGGGTCAGCTCGACCAGCACGCCGACCGCGCCGAGCCCGACCCGGGCGGCGGCGAAGACGTCCGGGTGCTCGTCGGCGGAGCAGCGCAGCACCTCGCCGGTGCCGGTGACCAGGGTCAGCGCCACCACGAAGGTGGAGAGGCAGCCGAGCTTCGCCCCGGTGCCGTGGGTGCCGGTGGAGAGCGCCCCCGCTACCGTCTGCGCGTCGATGTCGCCGAGATTGGGTAGAGCGAGTCCGTGCGAGGCGAGCAGCTCGTTCAGGGTGTGCAGGGTCATCCCGGCCGGCACGGTGACCAGGCGGCGGGCGGTGTCGACGCGGACGCCGGTGTCCAGGTCGGCGAGGTCGAGCCGGTGCCCGTCGGTCAGCGCCGTCGCGGTGAACGAGTGGCCGCTGCCCACCGCCCGGATCGTCCGGCCGGCGTCGGCGGCGGCCCGGATCGCCGTGGCCACCTCCTCGACGGTGCGGGGGCGGACGACGAGGGCGGCGGTGCTGCTCTGGTTGCCGGCCCAGTTGGACCAGGCGGCTGGGGTTGCCGACATGGCGCTCCTCGAGGTGAATATGAACTGACTTCATATCAGGAACGTTGTACCTGGTAAATACCGCAATCGTTGCCCGCTCGTTGTACCGGTAGTCACAGTCTGGTGACGTGCAGATATGTTCATCCGTCGAAGGGGGGTGGCGCCGAGTGTCCACACCAGCCGCCACGACCGGGCCGCTGCGCCGGGTACCGGTGCAGGGTCGAAGTGTCGCGCGGGTCCAGCGAATGCTGGATGCCTGTGCCGAGCTCGTCGACGAGGTGGGGTATGAGGGGCTGACCACGACCCTGCTCGCCGAGCGTGCCGAGGTGGCGATCGGGTCGGTCTACCAGTTCTTTCCGGACAAGCGGGCAATCGTGCAGGCGCTGACCCTGCGCACGATGGAGTCCTACCTCCAGCGGCTCGACGAGCGGTTCTCCGCCGACGACCTGACCCACTGGTGGGACGGCGTCGACGCGGCGATCGACGAGTACATCTCGATGCACCGCACGGTCCCGGGCTTCCGTACCCTGCACTTCGGCGACGTGGTCGACCTGCACCTGCTCGACGAGCAGCGGGACAACAACGGGGTGATCGCGGACCAACTGGCCCGCGTGCTCACCGAGCGCTTCGGGCTGGCCGGCGTACCCGACCTGCGGTTCCACCTCGAGGTCGCGGTCGAGGCGGCCGACGCCCTGATCAAGCTGGCGTTCCGCCGCCGGCCCGAGGGGGACGAGCGGGTGCTGGTCGAGGCGAAGGCGCTGATCCGGGAGTACCTGCACCGGCAGGTCGACGCCCGGACCGAGGTCGCCCAGCAGAGCTGAGCGGCGGACCGCCGGCCGCGGCCGGCGGCGATGACCGGTGCGACGCCCGGGTGCGACCGGGCAGAACGACGAGCGGCGGGTTCCCGAGGTGCGCCGGGGCCCGCCGTCGCCATGTGCGGGGGGCCGGCCGGCACCCGCGCGGCCCGCCCGGCCGACGGCGGTGCGGCCCGGACAAACGGTGCGGGCCGCCGGCGGCGGTGCGGGCCGGTCGGCGGTGGCGGAGCCCCTAGAGGAAGGCGTGTCCCTCGCCGCGGTAGGTCGGCACGGTGGCCACCACCGCGTCACCCTCGACGAGGTGCACCTCGTTGACGTGTTCGCACAGCTCACCGGCCTTGGCGTGGCGGAACCAGACCCGGTCGCCGACCCGGAGCGTGTCGGCGGCCCGGCCGGCGAGCGGGGTCTGCACCTCGCCCGCCCCCTCGGCGCCGAGCAGCTTCAGCCCCGCCGGCAGGCAGGGGCGGGGCAGCCGGCTGTCGGCGGCCGGGCCGGAGGCGATCCAGCCGCCGCCGAGCACGGTGGCCAGCCCCGGCCCGGGCCGCCGGACCACCGCGCAGGCGAAGTACGCCGCCGGGGTCGGCCGCCAGGCCCGGTACGCGTCGAAGAGCGTCGGCCCGTACAGGCCGGAACCGGCGGTGACCTCGGTGACCGCGGGATCGGCGCTGGTGGCGGCCACGCTGCCGGTGCCGCCGCCGTTGACGAACTCCAGGTCGGCGTGTTCGCGTACCGCGGCGACCGCCGCCGCGCGCCGGGCCAGCAGTTCCCGGTACGACCCCCGCTGGGCGACCCGGATCGCGGTGCCCAGCATCGCCTGCCCGGGCGGGGCGTCGCCGAGCCCGGCGATCTGGGCCTCGTAGGACATCAGCCCGACCAGCCGGAAGCCGGGCCGGGCGGCGACGGCGGCGGCGAACGCGCCGGCCGCCCGGGCGCTGTGCACCGGGGAGCGGCGCACGCCGACGTGCACCCGTCCGCGCAGCGGTCGCCAGGAGGCGTCCAGGTCGACGCAGAGCCGCAGTGGGGGCCGGCGGCCCGGCGGGCAGACCTGGTCGATCAGGTCGAGTTGGGCGGGGTCGTCGACCATCAGGGTGACCGCGTCGGCGAGCGCCGGCTCGGCGGCCAGCGCGGCGAGCGCGCCGCGGTCCGCTGTCGGGTACGCGACCAGCACGTCGGTGCTGACACCGGTGCGGACCAGCCAGTTCGCCTCGGGCAGGGTGAACGCCATCACGCCGTGCCAGCCGGGCCGGTCCAGCGCCCGGGTGAGCAGGTCCCGGACCCGTACCGACTTGCTGGCGGCCCGGACCGGCTTGCCGGCGGCCCGGTCGACCAGGGCCGCCGCGTTGGCGTCGAAGGCGGCGAGATCGACCACGGCGAAGGGCGGATCGAGGTGTGCGGTCGCCCGTTCGAGACGATCGCGCAGTTTGTCGCTGTCGCTGACCACGTCTGCACGCTAACTGTCTGAGGGACAATGCGAAATACCCTCGCGTCTGTCTGGGCTGCGGGCGACGGTCCCGGCGGCCTAGGCTCGGCGAGCAGGCGAATGTCGCTCCGGGGGCGCATCCCGGGCGCGACTAGAGTGTTCCACCGGGGATGCCCAACTCTGGGCCGGCACGTGGAGGTACGGCCATCGAAAGCCAGAACAACGGCGAGTCGTCCGGCGTGTCGTCGCCCGGCGCCCAGACCGACCGGTCCGGTGCCGCCGCCATCCGCTCGGTGCTGCGCATCCGGCCGTTCCGCCGGCTCTGGATCGTGCTCAGCGCGGCCTCCTTCGGCGACTGGCTCGGCCTGCTCGCCACCGCGCTCTTCGCCGCCTCGCAGGTGTCCGGCAGCACCGCCCAGGGCGCCGCGTTCGGCGGTGTGACCGCCATCCGGCTGCTCCCGGCGCTGGTGCTCGGCCCGGTGGCGGGCGTCTTCGCCGACCGGTTCGACCGCCGGTGGACCATGGTCGTCTGCGACCTGCTGCGCTTCGTGCTGTTCGCCTCGATCCCGCTCTACGCGCTCACCGGCGCGGCGGGCGGCCTGGTGGTCGGTTGGGCGCTGATCGCCACCTTCCTGATCGAGTCGCTCACGTTGCTGTGGATCCCGGCCAAGGAGGCCGCGGTCCCCAACCTCATCCCGCGCACCCGGCTGGAAGTGGCGAACCAGCTCACCCTGATCACCACGTACGGCCTGACCCCGGTGGCCGCGGCCATCGCCCTGGCCGTGCTGACCCGCGGCCTGCCCGGCGCGGTCGGCGGCGACCTGCCCGACTGGGCCCAGCCGGCGCAGCTCGCGCTCTGGTTCAACGCCCTCTCCCGGCTGGCCACCGCGCTCGTGGTGGCGTTCGGGATCAAGGAGATCAGCGAGGCCCAGCGCGGCGAGGCGGAGCGTACCGAGCAGAGCATGTTCCGCCAGTTCTCCGAGGGCTGGAAATACATCGGCCAGACGCCGCTGGTCCGCGGCCTGGTGCTGGGCATCTTCGGCGCGTTCGCCGGCGGCGGCATCGTGGTCGGCACGGGCAAGTTCTTCGCCAACTCGCTCGGCGCCGGTGACGCCGCGTTCTCGCTGCTCTTCGGCGCGATCTTCGTCGGCCTGGCGCTCGGCATCGGGCTCGGGCCGATGATCGTGCGGGACATGTCCCGGCGGCGCTGGTTCGGCATGAGCATCGTGCTGGCCAGCGCCTCGGTGCTGGTGCTCGCCTTCGCCATCCACCTGTCCATGGCCATCATCGGCGCGATCCTGGTCGGCGCGGGCGCCGGCATGGCGTTCCTGGCCGGCACCACGCTGCTCGGCGGCGAGGTCGCCGACGAGGTGCGCGGCCGGGTCTTCGCGGTGGTGCAGATCGGCACCCGGCTGGTGCTGATCCTGGCCATCGCGCTGAGCAGCCTCCTGGTCGGGGTCGGCGGCTCCCGCCAGCTCACCATCGCCGACCTGGGCATCTCCATCTCCTCGACCCGCCTGCTGCTGCTCGTCGCGGGCGCCGCCGGCATCTTCGCCGGGATCAGCGCGTTCGGTCAGATGGACGACAAGAAGGGCGTGCCGGTCCTGGCCGACCTCTGGGGGTCGATCCGGGGCCGCCCGCTGATGCCCGCCGAGCCCTTCGTCTCCACCGGCCTCTTCGTGGTCTTCGAGGGCGGCGAGGGCGCCGGCAAGTCCACCCAGCTCGCGGCGCTCGCCGAGCGGCTGCGCGAGCAGGGCCGGGACGTCGTGGTCACCCGCGAGCCGGGCGCCACCGGGGTCGGCGAGCGGATCCGCTCGCTGGTGCTGGAGAAGTCCGGCGACCAGGCCCCGTCCCCGCGCGCCGAGGCGCTGCTCTACGCCGCCGACCGGGCGCACCACGTGGCCACCGTGGTCCGGCCCGCGCTGGTGCGGGGCGCCGTCGTGGTCAGCGACCGGTACGTCGACTCGTCCCTGGCCTACCAGGGCGCCGGCCGTACGCTGCCGGTGGAGGAGGTCTCCTGGCTCTCCTCGTGGGCCACCGGCGGGCTCAAGCCCGATCTGGTGGTGCTCCTGGACGTCGAGCCGCGCACCGGGCTGTCCCGGGTCGAGTCCCGCAACCGGGACGCCGACCGGCTGGAGGCCGAGTCGCTGGCGTTCCACGAGCGGGTCCGCTACGCCTTCCTCGACCTGGCCGCCGCCGACCCCAAGCGGTACCTGGTGCTCGACGCCGCCCGCCCGGTCGGCGAGATCGCCGAGGCGGTGGCCCGGCGGGTGGACGAGTTCCTGGTCGACCCGGCCGGCATCGTGCATCCCCGCCCGGCCCACGGCCCGGACACCACGGTCCAGCCCGAGTTATCCGACGCGGAGCTGGTGACGATGGAGCGCTCCCCTTGACGGTGGACGTCTTCGCCGACCTGGTCGGTCAGGACGAGGCCGTGGCGACCTTGCGGCGGGCCGCCGCCGCGGCCGCCGCCGTGCTGCGCGCCGGCGCGGAACCGGCGGACCCGACGGCCGGCGGTGACCCCGGTGGCGGGATGACCCACGCCTGGATCTTCACCGGGCCGCCCGGCTCCGGCCGTTCGGTGGCCGCCCGGGCGTTCGCCGCCGCGTTGCAGTGCGTGCACGGCACCGGCTGCGGCCAGTGCCCCGGCTGCCACACCACGCTGACCGGCACCCACGCCGACGTGCGGCTGGTGGTGCCCGAAGGGCTCTCCATCGGGGTCGGCGAGATGCGGGCGCTGGTGCTCCGCGCGGCCAGCACCCCGTCCGGCGGGCGCTGGCAGGTCGTCATCATCGAGGACGCCGACCGGCTCACCGAGGCGGCCGGCAACGCGCTGCTCAAGGCGATCGAGGAGCCGCCACCGCGGACGGTCTTCCTGCTCTGCGCCCCGTCCGTGCACCCGGACGACGTCTCGGTGACCATCCGGTCGCGCTGCCGGGTCGTACCGCTGCGGCAGCCCTCGGCCGACGCGGTGGCCGAGGTGCTGGTGCGCCGCGACGGCATCGCGTCCGACCTGGCCCGGTGGGCCGCGGCGGCCGCGCAGGGACACGTGGGGCGGGCCCGGCGGCTGGCCCGCGACCCGGAGGCCCGGCAGCGCCGGGAGGCGGTGCTCGCCGTGCCGCGCCGGCTGACCGGGGTGGGCGCGGCGTTCGACGCGGCGTCCGCGCTGATCGAGGCGGCCGAGGCGGAGGCCGTCGCGTCGGTCGCCGAACTCGACGAGGCCGAGAAGTCCGCGCTGCAGACGGCGCTCGGGGCCGGTGGCACCGGCCGGGGCGCGGCCGGCGCCATGCGGGGCGCCGCCGGCCAGCTCAAGGACCTGGAGAAGCGGCAGAAGTCGCGGGCCACCCGGGCCCAGCGCGACGCGCTCGACCGGGCCCTGGTCGACCTGGCCGGCTTCTACCGGGACGCGCTGACCATGGCGCTGCGGGCCCCGGTCGCGCCCGTGCACACGGACACCGCCGCGGTGGCCGGTGCCGGGGCCGAGAAGTGGGCCGCCGACGGGTCGCTGCGCCGGCTGGAGGCCGTGCTGGAGTGCCGGGCGGCCATCGAGGCGAACGTCAAGCCGCGGATCGCCGTGGAGGCGATGATGCTCGCCCTCTGGCGGGGCTGAGCCGCCCGGAGGCCGGGCTCGGCGCGGTTCCCGCGCCGTCCACAGGGCATCGACACGCGCAATTGCGGTGCGGTACGGTCCGGTGTGCCGCGGTGACGGTGGCGGCACGCTCAGTGAGGGGCATCGCCGCCGGCAGGCCGGCGGCGCCGTCCAGCAGCCGGGAGGAGCCGCCGATGCCGCGGGGGGAGATCGACGAGGCCTGGATCGAGGAGGCGGTGCGCCGCTACCGGCGCATCGAGACCCTGCAGGCCGAGTTCGACCGGGCCGTGGCGACGGTCGAGGTCACCGTCCGGTCGCCGGACGGGCTGGTCGAGGTGGTGGTGACCGCCGGCGGGCGGATCACCGACGTGCGTTTCCTCGGCCCGCTGCACCAGCGCCACCCCCGGGACGTCGCCGGTTCGGTGCAGGCCGCGGTCACCGCGGCGGCCGACGCCGCCCAGTGGGCGCGGGAGAAGCTGCACAACGAGACGTTCGCGGCGTACCGGCCGCTGGCGGGAGCCTGACATGGAGACCCTTCGCGTGCTGGCCGCCCGGCTCGACGAGGCGGGTGCCAGCCTCGCCACCCTGTCCCGCACGGTGACCGCCACCGACCCGGCCCACCCGGCCTTCGGCGCGCACGCCGCCGGCCGGCCCGGTGAGATCGGCCGGGCGCTGCACCGGCAGTGGACCACCGCCACCGGCGACCGGGCCCGCGAGGCGGCCGCCGCCGCGGCCCGGCTGGCCGCCGCCGCGGCCGCGCTGCGCAGCGCCGCCGACCGGTACGCGGCGACCGACGAGTCTGCCCGGCACCGGTTCCGGCGGGAGGCCTGATGGACGCCCTGGACCGCCTCGCCGAGCCCGGCCTCGACCTGCTCGGCCGGGTCGACACGCTGCTCGCCGCCGGGGCGCCCGAGGGGCACCGGCTCTGGCCGCTGCTGCGCCGCATGCAGGTGCTGCCCGGCGCGGCCGTGCGCGAGTTCCTCGACCTGCACCCGGCGCCGCTGACCGGCGCCGGCCACGCCGTGCGCCGGCTCGTCCGGGGGTACGACGACACCTGCGCCATGCTCGCCGACCCGGTCGCCTGGTCCGGGCCGGCCGCCGGGGCGTACGACGAGGCCCGCGCCGCGCTGCTGCGCCACCTCGACGAGGGGCCGGAGAGCCTGGTCGGGCGGCTGGAGTCCACCGCGGGCTACGCCGACGCCCTCGCCGACTGGGTCGAGGGCAGCCGGCTGACCCTGGCCCGGGCGCTCGCCGACGTGCTGCGCTCGGCGGAGGCGGTCACCGTGCACGCCGCCACCCGCGCGGGCGCGGACGCCGGCCGCCTCGGGGCGCACGCGGCGGCGGAGATCGCCGTCCGGGTGCTGGGCGTGCTGGGCGTGGCCTACGACGGGGCGGAGACGCTGCTGCGCCAGTGGGCCCCGAGCCTGGCGGAGACGACCTGGCGGGAGCAGGCCACCGGCCCGTACCGGCACGGCGGCACCACGCGGATCGGCCACTGAACCGGGCCGGACACGGTCCACGGCGTCGCACGCCGGGCCGGCCGTGGCCGGACCGCGGCGGCGACGCCGTGGCCTTCCCCTGCACCCCCCGCAGGTCTGGCTTCACTCAACGCGGTCCGCGGCCGTTTGTCCTCCGGCTCGTTCATGTTTCAGCCGTCCGGGCGAGGAGCAACGGCCCGACGGGTCGGAACCGGTTCGGTCGAGTCGACATTCGTGAATCGCTGCGCCGGGTGACCGGTTGGCGACCGCCGACCCGGCCGGGACCCGGCCGAGGTCGTAGGGTGGTGGGCATGGGCATGCTCTGCGCGGTCAGCTTCAACCGGTACGGGCGCCTCTACTACCTGGATCCCGGTGAGCTGCGCCCGCAGGTGGGCGACAAGGTGCTGGTGCCGACGGACGAGGGTCCCGAGGTGGCCGAGTGCGTCTGGGCCGCCCAGTGGGTCAGCGAGGACACCGCCGGCTTCCCGAAGCTGGCCGGGCTGGCCGAGGCGGACGACCTGCGCCGCGACGAGCAGTTGCGCCGGCGCAAGGCGGACGCCAAGGTCGCGGCCAAACGGCTGATCCGCGAGCACGGGCTGCCGATGAAGGTGGTCGCGGTCGACCACGTCTTCGGTACGCCGGAGACCGGCAGCGACCGCACCACCATCTACTTCACCGCGCCGCACCGGGTGGACTTCCGCTCCCTGGTCCGCGATCTGGGCGCGACCCTGCACTGCCGGGTCGAGCTGCGGCAGCTCTCCGCCCGTGACTCGGCCCGGGTGCAGGGCGGGATCGGCTCCTGCGGTCGGGACCTGTGCTGCGCCACCTTCCTCAACGACTTCGAGCCGGTGACCATCCGGATGGCGAAGGACCAGGACCTGCCGCTCAACCCGCTGCGCATCTCCGGCGCGTGCGGTCGACTGATGTGCTGCCTGAAGTACGAGCATCCGCTGTACGCCAAATTTGCCGAGTCCGCCCCGGCGATCGGCACCCGCGTCACCACGCCGGAGGGGGAGGGCCGGGTGGTCGGCCACAGCGTCCCGAGAGACGCGGTGACGGTGCGCCTGGACGCCGACGGCTCGCGCTCCATGTGCTCCCGCGCCGACGTCTGCGGCTCCCGCCAGGCCCACGACCAGCACTACACCCCCTAACCACCCACCCCGCCGCGCCCGGGCCCCATGTCCCGGTGATCAAGGAGTTCGCGTCGGACATCGCGCGGCTCCTGACGCAAGCTCCTTGATCAACGCGGCGGAGGGCTTCAGCGCAGGACGACGGGGGGTTCGGCGAGGCGGGGGTGCAGGGGCTGGCGGGGGGTCAGCCAGGAGGCTTCGGGGGACTGGTCGGGGTTGAGCTGCCACGCGTGGGCGACCTTGTCGACCGCGATCGGGTAGATGGTCAGCGTGCCGTCCGGGTCGAACCGCAGGCGCAGGAACGCCTTCGAGTCCTCGATGCCCTGCCCGGCGAAGAGCTCGTTGACGTTCACCCCGAACGCGCCGGCCACCAGCAGATACAGCGCCACCAACTGGCTGGCGACCAGGCCGATCACCGGCCCGTACAGCACCGCCGCGGCGACCGCCGGCAGCGGCCACGGCCAGTCGTAGAAGGGCAGACGCAGCCAGAGCCAGGTGCCGGCGGCGGCCAGCGCCACGTGGGCCAGCCCGTGGCCCACGCCGAGGATCCAGTGCCGGGCGTGCCGCTTGCCGCCGGCGCTGGGCGGCTTGGCGAAGAATGCCGCCCCGAGCAGGGTCATCAGCAGCATGATCACCAGCGGGACGCTGAACAGCCGCTGCTCCGTGGTGCCCGCGTGGTCCGCCGCTACGCCGGCCATGGCCAGCATCAGCAGCGTGTGCAGGGTGCCCAGCAGGGTGGTGAAACCGGGGTTCCGGAACGGCAGCCGGGCGAAGATCCCCCAGCCGTAGCGGCGCGAGCGGGCCTTGTCCGGGTAGCGCGCCGCCAGGGCGTACTCCCGGGTGCGGCTGGCCCGGCGGGACAGCGTGTCGCGCGGCGGCACCTCCAGCCGCTCCGGCAGCTGATGCGTCGGGTAGAGGTAGGCGCCGCCGCCCCCACAGGTGATCAGCTGCCGCTCCGGCCCGGTGTACCGGGCGTAGTGGTGCAGGTCGCCGGAGAGCAGCAACCGCACCTGGGCGCCGGTGGGAGCGATGATCGTACGGATGAAATAGTCGATCGAGTCGTACGCCGTCGGATGATCCGCGGCCTTGACCCAGGTGGGCGCCGGTACCGCCAGAATGATCTTGTCGCGCGGGGTCAGCTTCCGGGCCACCTCGTCGAAGTAGGTGAGCTGCGGGTCGTCCAGGTACGAGCCGGACTGGTCGTCGAGGCCGAGCAGCCACCAGCCGGCGGGCAGCTCCACCGCGAAGTACGACCGGGACTGCCCGGTGCCCCAGCCCGCGAAGTGCCGGTCCCGGGACCGGACGAACAGGCGCAGGAAGGCGGTCAGGCCGTCGTACCAGTCGTGGTTGCCGGGCACCGCGAACAACGTCGGCCGCTCGGGCGGCGACAGCGGCATCGCCGCCTGGTACGGCCCCTTGCACCGGTCCTCGTACGCCGCGTAGGCGGCCGACGGGTAGACCTGGTCGCCCCCCATCACCAGGGTCTGCGCCCGCGGCAGCCGGTGGCCGTCGACGGTCAGCTCCGGCTGCGCCAGCAGGTACGCCACCGAGTAGGTGGCGTCGAAGCCGTCGCCCAGGTCGGCCACGTAGTCCAACCAGAGCCCGCCGTCCGGCCCGACCTGCCGCGAGGTGGCGTCGTCGAAGGCGTTCTGCAGCTCCCGCTTGTCCAGGTACGCCCCGAACAGCATCGCCAGCAGCGTCCGCAGGCCGGTGCTGATCAGCAGCAGCGGCGCCAGCCAGGGCACCGGCTTGCGCGGGGTGAACCCCAACTCCAACGGGTCGAGACTGCGCGGCCGCCGGCCGGCCCGCTCCCCGGCATGCGCCTCGGGAATCGGCCGCCCCGCCGGTACGTGATCGTCGCTCACCCGCCGCAGGGTAGTCGGGGCCGATCGGAACCGCTCTCCGGCGAACGTACCGAACCTTCCTCGATGTCCGGATCGGGCGGGCGGGGGATCCCGTTCGGCGGCCGGCGCGGTGTGCCGTACACTTGACGATCGTTGCCGCCTTAGCTCAGTCGGCTAGAGCGACGCACTCGTAATGCGTAGGTCGACGGTTCGATTCCGTCAGGCGGCTCGGTACAGAAGCCCAGGTCATCGGCCTGGGCTTCGCCGTTTCCCAAGGTCGACAACCTCGCTGCCGGCCGTGCCAGTCCTTGAACAGTCCTTGTCGCGGTGCCGCTACCGCCTCGTCCAGCCGGTTGGCGTCCGCGTCCAGGTCGTCACCGAACAGGCCCGCGTACACGTCCAGCTCATCGACGCTGAGGCGTGCCAGAGCATCCGCTGCACCGCCTTGACATTGGCCCTCGACGCCACGGCCGGGCTTGCCGCCGTGTGTCGTAGGTCGTGCGGAGTCAGCCCGGCCCGGCCCGCCCCGACCGCCGCCGCCAACACCCGGCAGCGGAAGTTGGTGTTGCGCAGCGGCCCGCCGTTTGGGGCAATGAACACCGAGGCGTCCCGCGGCTTTCCGGCGACTTGCGCGGCCAGCTCGTCGATCCTGCATACGTCAGGCCGGACCGCCCCTTGCCACCGAACGAACCTGATCGCGCCGACGAGGAGATCCGCCCTCGCAGACGACAGGGTGAAGTCATGGATGCAGCGGTGCCCGTCGAGGTTTCACCTTCCGATATGCGATCCGCCACCCTGCGGCCTCTCGACGGACGATGTCCTCGTAAACCACACTGCCGGCCGAGCCGTTGGAATTGATGCCAATCCCCTTCGACACAGCCCGGACGGTGCCGTCCGCGTCCTCGGTTACGTAGACGTTCGTGACATGGTGGCCCACAGGATTCCTGTCCCCGAGGGCGAGAGCTGCTTGTTTGATTGCCTCATAGCCGTGCAGCTCGCCGGCTCCGAAGGCTGTCACGTCGTACACCACGTCGACAGCGAACAGCTCGTCCATCCTGTCGAGTTCGCCGGCGTCCATGAGATGCCCGTGCAGAGCTATCAGCTCGTGGACCGCCAACTTGTCTTCCGCCGAGAGCGTCATCAGCGAACTCCTCCCCGTACAGCCATCTGTACAGCCGAGACTGCCGGCAGACGCCGACACGGCCAGACAGCAACAGACTGCGTGACCAGGGGCAGGCTAGCGTGACCACCCGTCCGAGATCTTCTTCTCATCGCCGGCCCAGGACCTTCATGTCGTAACCGCCTGTTACGGTGCGCCGCAGTTGGCCGGTCAGAGCAACCCCACGGGGACAGCCTCGACGACATGCGTGTGCTGCGCAGTGCAGTGCAGGGCTACCGAGCGGCGGCGGGTGCGACCCGGTCGGCGTGCTCCTTGAGCAGGGCCTGGAGCCGTTCGGCTTCCCCGTGTACATCTCACAGTGCCCCCACAATGAGCGCGCTGAGGTTGACGGAGGAGGGCGCTGTTCAGCGCAGCCCGCACCACTTGAGGATGTCGATGATGATCGCCGACTTGCCCTGGACGTAGAGCGCCATGTCCATCGGGTGGTCCCGGGCGACTCGGTGCTTCTCGGCCGCGTAGCGATCGCGATCTTCGGGGTGGGTGCGAAGCCAGTCCCGGAGGATCAGGTGCCGCAGGTACTCATCGCAGTCGGGGCCGAAAACGTGCAGATTCACGCTGTGGCCGTGGTTCCAGAGGCAGCGGTGCTCGTACCAGTCAAGGTCGCGGGTGCGGAGGACGTAGCCGGCGGCCTCCAGCGGCGGCACGTAGGCGGCTTCGTCTGCCGGGTCCGCAACGATGAGGTCGATGTCGAGTCGATTCTTGGCCGCCAGCCCGGGCACGGCGGTCGACCCGACGTGCTCGACGGCAAGAGCCTTGGCGCCGAGTGCAGCCCGGACAACGGCCTCCTCCTTGGCGAACATGGCAGGCCACTCGGGGTTGTAGGCGTCGATCGTGATGGGTGCGGTGACGTTCGCCGGACGGTTGCCGACTGCTCGCTTCGCAGCCTTGTCGCCGGTGAGATCCAGCGATGCCTGAGGCAGAGGTGGAATGCGCATTGGCGGCACGTTAGTGTGGCCGCCCGTGATTCGCCGCCCCGTTCGACCCTCGTGGGGATTCCGTCCGGCGGCCCGACCGAGGCGGCGGCGAACTGCCACGGACCGTGCCTGCCGCTGCCGTTGAGTACGGTCGCCGGATGGACGACGGGGAATTCGCTGCTCTGGTGGAGCGGCACCGGGCCGAGCTGCGGGTGCACTGCTACCGCATGCTGGGCTCGTTCCAGGAGGCCGAGGACCTGGTCCAGGAGGTGTTCCTCCGGGCGTGGCGCGGCCGCGCCGGCTTTCAGGGGCGTTCCTCGGCACGCGCCTGGCTCTACCGCATCGCGACGAACGTGTGCCTCGACGTCCTCCGCAGCCGGGCGCCTCGCCTGCTGCCGTACCAGGCCGGTTCGCCCTCGGGAGCCGGAGCGGCCTCGTGGCTGCAGCCGTTCCCCGATCATCTCCGGGAGCCGGTCGCCGCGCGGTCCGAAGAGCCGGAGGCAGCAGCCGTCGCGAGGGAGACCATGGAGCTGGCCTTCCTGGCCGCCATCCAGCAGCTGCCGGCCCGGCAGCGCGCCGCGGTGATCCTGCACGACGTGCTGGGCTGGCCTGCCCGGCAGACCGCCGAAGCCCTCGACGGAACCGTCGCCTCGGTCAACAGTGCGCTGCAACGCGCCCGCGCCACCCTGCGCGACCACCTGCCGCCGGGCCGCACGGAATGGGCGCCGACCGCACCACCCAGCGACGACGACCGCCGGTTGGTGCGCCGGTACATGTCGGCGGTCGAGCGCGGCGATCTAGTCCAGCTCGCCGAACTCCTGGCCGCGGATGTCCGGGCGACGATGCCGCCGTATCCCGAGTGGTTCTCGGACCGGGAGTCGCTGCTCGACGCGCTGGCGCGAAGCTGGGACCCCGGCTCGGCCGAGTACGTCGGGGCCATGCGAATGCTCGACGTCCCGGTCAACGGTCAGCTCGGTGTGGCGGGCTACGTCCGGGCGGTGGCCGGCCAGCCCTATCTGCCGTTCGCCATCGGGGTGCTGCGGATCGAGGACGGCCGGATCGCCGAGCTCACCGCGTTCCACGAGCCGGCGCTCTTTCCGGCCTTCCTGCTGCCGCCCTCGCTGGACCGATGACCTTTTCCGCCGGCACCCGTCTCAACCCCCATGGTCAACCCAACAATGATCGACACCGCGCCGCAGACGGCGGCCGGAAAGGTGCTCTGGCACTTCACCATGTCCCTGGACGGGTTCGTCGCCGGACCGGACCATGCGATGGGCTGGATGACCGGCACCCTGTCCCGCCCCGGCCTCATCGAGGAGTACGTCGGCACCACCGGCGCCGTGCTCCGTGGCCGCGCCGGATGGGACGCCGATCCGAGCGCCCGCCCCTACGGCGGCGCCTGGGTCGGACCGATCTTCGTCCTCACCCACCACCCGGAGGACGCCACGCCGGCCGAGGGCGTGACGTTCCTGAACTGTGACCCGGCCGAGGCGGTACGGATCGGGCTGAAGGCGGCCGGTGGCAGGAACCTCGAGGTGCACTCGGCGACCATCGGCCGCCAACTGCTCGCCCTCGGTCTGCTCGATGAGATCGACCTGCATGTCGCACCCGTCCTGCTCGGTGACGGCATCAGGCTCTTCGACAACCCCGGCGGCGAACCGATCACCCTCCGGCACGTCGGCGAACGGCTACCCACCGCGATCGTGAACGTGCGGTACCGGCCCGCCACCGGGGCGCCGACCCCGACCGACCGTGCCGACTGATCACCCTTCGGGGCGCACCCGACCGCACAGACCGCACACCCGGATCTGCCGCTGACCGTGGCCCGGCTCCACCGATCGGTGGAGCCGGGCCACCGTACGAGCGAGCGGTGGATTCCACCGGCCGCGACCGTCCCTGCCATAGTGGGCGCATGCGCTTGATCAAATATGGCCACGCCTGCGTGCGCCTGGAGGCGGACGACCGGGTGCTGGTGATCGACCCGGGGACGTTCTCGGAGGCCGAAGCGCTCGACGGGGTCGACGAGGTGCTGGTGACGCACGAGCACCCCGACCACCTCGACATCGCCAAGCTCGTGGCGGCGAGCCGGCGCAACTCCGCGTTCCGGGTGTACCTGCCGTCGGCGGCGATCGAGTCGGCCCCCGAGCTGGGCGGCGCGGCGGTCGCCGTCGATGCGGGGCAGCGGTTCACGGCGGCCGGGTTCGCCGTCGACGTCGTGGGCGGGGCACACGCCGAGATCTACGACGGTCTGCCCGGCTGCGCCAACGTCGGTTTCGTCGTCGACGGTACGGTCTACCACCCGGGCGACTCGCTGTTCGTCCCGCCGTCGCCGGTGGCGACGCTGCTCGTGCCGGCTGCCGCACCCTGGCTCAAGCTCGGCGAGGCGTTGGACTTCGTGCGGGCGGTGCGGCCGAAGCGGGCGTTCCCGATCCACGACGCCACGCTCAACGAGCTCGGCCAGGAGTACTTCGACGGTTGGTTGGACCTCAAGGGCGGCACCGAGTACGCGCGCATCCCGGTCGGGGAGTCGGTGACAATCGGCTAGGAGCATGTCTCAGCGACCGCTTCCTGACCTGCGAAAACGTCGCCGTGGCCGGCGATGATCCCGCCTCGAACCGCGCGTCCTTCCGGAGGCGGTAGGCGGGATCCGTACCCAGGACCGTGGTCCGGGCCGACCTGGCCCGAGGTTTGCTCACCCGGACGGCGGGGAGACTCGGCGCATGGGCCACCCGGACGAGTCCTCCGAGAGCCAGCTCATTCGGCAGGTGACAGCGCTGAGCGGCGAGCAGGCTGCGCTCTGGTTCTGGTCCGGTCTGCAGTACATAACGGATGCGGCCGCCGTCCATCGTGACGAGGAGCTGTACCGGGCGGTCCGCAAGATGGCCATTGCCGCCTTGTCCCAGGGTATGCCGTTGTCGTCGTGCCTCCCGGAATACGTGTCCTGCCCCGTCTGCCATGCCTACACCGGTCAGAACTGCATCAACCTGCCGGGCCGGATCCTGCGCGACAAGCTGCACCCGGAGCGGGTCGAGCGGGTCCGCAAGCTCTGCGAGTTGATGGGCGTCGACGTGACCGAGGCCTAGCCCGCTGCTGTTCCCGCGCGCCCCTGTGCCGCCGCGGACCGGGTCAGGGTAGAGGTGCGGCGACAGGCACGAGGCGAAGACCAACGCGAGGCCCGCGTCGAGGATCGACGGCGGGCACAGCCACGCCAACAGGCCCGGCGGCGGTGGCTTTCGTCGTGCCGCACATTCCCGCCAGTGACCGCCAGCGACCGGCCCGGCCGGGACCTTACGATCCCGGGCCGGGCCGGACTGCGCCGGCGCTCAGCTCAGCGCGGCGGCGAACATGCCGGGCTCGTAGGAGCCGCCCCGCTGGTGCACGATCACGGCGAGCCGGTTGGCCGCGTTGATCAGGGCGACCAGGGAGACGAGCGCGGCGATCTGGTCGTCGTCGTAGTGCTTGCGCACCTGCGCCCAGGTCTCGTCGGACACCCCCTGGTGGGCGTCGGCGAGCCGGGTGCCCTCCTCGGCGAGCGCCAGCGCGGCCTGCTCGGCCTCGGTGAACACGGTCGACTCGCGCCAGGCGGCGACCAGGTTGAGCCGGACCGCGCTCTCGCCCTCGGCGGCGGCCTCCTTGGTGTGCATGTCGATGCACCAGCCGCAGCCGTTGATCTGGCTGGCCCGCAGCGACACCAGCTCCTGGGTGGACTTCGGCAGCGGTGACTGGTGGATCACCAGGCTGGCGTTGGCGAACCGCTTGAAGAACTTGACGGCGATCTCGTTGTCGAACATGTTGAACCGGGCGTCCATGACGTCGTTCCTCCTCGTGCTCTGCGTGCACCGGACGAGCACGAGACCCCGGCGGCCCGATTCCTGTGACAGCGGTACGTCGTGACCCGGACCACTACCGGCTGCGGAGGCCCGCACGGGGGCCGGACGGCTGCGACGAAGCGAGCCCGCGCCGGCCCGGAGGGCTGCGACGAAGCGAGCCCGGCGGGCACGGCTCGGGGCCGGCCCACCGGGCTCGCTCCGGCAGGGAGGTGAAAGGTCAGCGGTCCAAGTGCGGGTCGGCCGGGTCGGGCGGGAAGGTGCCCGCCCGCTGCGCCGGCAGGTCGGTCACCACGTACCCGGTCGTCGGCTCCGCCGGCCCGGTGTCACCGTCGCCGTCCCGGCGGTGCTTGGCCAGCGCGGCCGCGCCGGCCGCCGCGCCCGCGGCGACTGCGCCCGCGGCCACCGCCGTGCCGGACAGGCCGGCCTTGCCGTCGTCACCGACCGAGCCGGCGGCGTGCGCGACGCCGGGCGTGCCGAGGGTGCGGCCGTCGTCGATGGTGCCGCGCCAGGCGCCTGTCGCGGCGCCCCGGCCCTCGATGTACGCCTTGAACTTCTCCAGGTCGGCCTCGGTCCGCTTCTCGACGACGTGCAGCTTGTCGCCGGCCTTCTCGACCAGCCCTTCCGGCTCGTACTCCAGGCAGAGGCGGACCTGGGTGCGGTCGGTGTCGATCGGCTGGAAGTAGACGGCGCCGGCGTTGGTGGCGCCGCTGGTGGCCGCCCAGGCCACCTTCCGGTCCGGCACCTGCTCCAGGACCGTGGCGTCCCACTCGCGCTTCACCCCGCCGATCTCGGCGACCCAGTGCATCCGCCGGTCGTCGAGCTGGCGCACCTCCCGCACGCCGCCCATGAACCGGGGGAACTCCTCGAACTGCGTCCACTGGTTGTACGCGGTGCTCACCGGAACATTCACGTCGATGGACTTCTCGACCTTCGTGGTCATGGACCCTCCTCGTCGTTCAGTCGTCCGCTGAGAAATCCGTACCCCGGGAAGCCGCCCTCAACCTCGGGCGCCCGCGCCGGTCCGTGCCCACCGTGCGGGGGGCCGGCGCCGCCGGATCGGTCCCGGCGGGCCGGCCCCCGCCCGTCCCGGTCTGCGGACCAGGTTTTCCGGCACACCCGAGAGCTGCTGCATAATCGCAGCTCACAGAGTGGGTCGGGCCGCTGAGCGGAGGAGTCGGGATGCTGGAGGCCGTCGGCGTCGAGCCCGATGAGGAGCAGGTCTACCTGGCGCTCGCCGCCCGGCCGGCGGGCGACGCGGAGGAGTTGTCCGGGCGGACCGGGCTCCCCGGCCCCGCGGTCGGGCGGGCGCTGGCGGGGCTGGCCGCCAAGGGCCTGGTGGACCTGCCGTCCGGTCCCGCCGACGCGATCCGGGCGGCGCCGCCCGATCCCACCCTCAAGCTGCTGGCGCTGCGCAGGATGGACGAGCTCCGTAAGGCGCAGACGGTGATCACGGAGCTGGCCGAGCGGTTCCACGCCCGGGAGGCGTGGCGCGGCGCCGAGGCGGTCGAGGTGGTCCGGGGCGCCCGGGCCATCGCCGAGCGGTACGCGATGTTGCAGCGGGAGAGCACCCGGGACATCTCCGCGCTCACCAGGCGACCGGCCGTCGCCGTACCGGCCGCCGAGAACGTCGCCCAGCGGGAGGCGCTGCGGGCCGGCATCCAGTACCGGGTGGTGTACGACCGGGACCTGCTGGACCCGGACAGTCTGGAGATCCCGCTGCTGCTGGAGGAGTGGGCGGCGCTCGGCGAGGAGATGCGGGTGGCCGCCGTCCCGTTCAAGCTGATGGTCTTCGACCGGCGGCAGGCGGCGCTCGTGCCGCCCGACCCGGCCGCCGAGGAACCGGTGCTCTTCGTGATCCACGCCCGCCCGCTGGTGGACTGCCTCGCCTGGATCGTGGACCGGATCTGGGAGTCCGCGCTGCCGGTGCCCGTCGCGCTCTCCGAGGCCGCGGACGGGTCGCTGGCCGCCGACGACCGCCGGTTGCTGGCGCTGCTCCTGGCCGGCTACACGGACCAGGCGATCGGCTCGCAGCTGGGGGTGAGCATGCGGACGGTGCAGCGCCGGGTGCAGCGGCTGCTCACGGTCGCCGGGGTGCAGAGCCGGATCCAGTTGGGCTGGCAGGCCGCCCGCCGCGGGTGGATCTAGCCAACCGCGTCCCAGCGGGTGGGAGGCGGCCGGCGCAGCCGCGCCGAGCGGCTGACGGATTTACGCCATGGCGTTGAACTGCCAGCTCAGAGGGCTGATGAGCCGGGTGCCGCCGGTGGCAGTGTGTGCCCGTCAACCCATCCCAGCCCTGAAGGATGTCGAGTGACCTCCCCTGCCAAGCGCACCCGCCGAGCTGCCGCCGCACTGGCCACGACACTTGTTGTCGGCGGACTCACCCTCTCCTCCCTTCCCGCCCACGCCGAGCCGGCCACCACGCCGGGCAGCGTCGCCGACAAGCTCGGCAGCCACGACCGGGCCCTCATCGCCAAGTACGCCGCGCAGTCCCGGACCCGTGCCGTGCCGGCCGGCGCCGACCAGCCGGCCCCCGACTTCGTCACCCTGATGCTCGCGGTGAAGTCGGGCCGCACCGACGAGACGGCCCGGCAGCTCACCGAGCTCGGCGCCGAGGTCACCCGGACCGACCCGGAGATCGGCTACGTCAAGGCGAACGTGCCGTTCGCCCTGGTGGACCAGGCCATCGCCCTCGACTCCGTGCTCCGGGTGGACGCCGACGAGCTGCTCAAGCTGGACGAGACCACGGCCGGCGCCGGTGGCGTCGGCCAGCCCGGCAACCTGCCGCCCGCGCCGTCGGCGGCGACCCCGGACGACAACCCGTACATGCCGACCCGGGAGACCGGCTCGGTGGCGTTCAAGACCGAGCACCCCGCCTACGACGGCCGCGGCGTGACCATCGGCATCATGGACACCGGCGTCGACCCGACCCACCCGGCGCTGGCCACCACGACGACCGGCGAGCGCAAGCTCGTCGACACGGTCGTGGGCAGCAACCCGACCAACTTCATCGACCTGCTCTTCGACCGCACCTGGATACTGCTCAGCGGCGGCAACAAGGTCACCGGCCCGACGGCCGACCGGCAGGGCATCACCTGGACGATGCCCGACGGTGGCGGCGACGACATGTACCTCTCGGTCAAGAACCTCGCCATCGCCGGCTACGCCGACCCCACCCTCACCGGCTACCTGGGCGTCGCCTTCCGCGAGTCCGACAGCGCGATCTGGATGGACCTCAACCAGGACTACGTCTTCACCGCCGACGAGCTCTACCGGCCCTACCGGGAGAACCACCAGATCGGCTACATCGGCACCGACAACCCGGCGACCGAGGTCAACGAGCGCCAGCCGTTCACCGTCGAGGGGCGGCGGCTCAGCAAGGGGCTCCTCGGTGTCAACATCAACACCCTCGATGAGGCCCACGGCACCCACGTGGCCGGCATCACCGCCGCGAACGGGATCCTCGGCGGGAAGATGAACGGCCAGGCGCCCGGCGCCAAGCTGGTCTCCATGCGGGCCTGCACGCACAACGGCTGCTCCAGCGCCGCCCTCACCGACGGCATGGTGGACCTGGCCACCAACCACCACGTGGACGTCATCAACCTCTCCATCGGCTCCAGCCCGGCCCTCAACGACGGGCAGAGCGCCATGGCGCTGCTGTACGACCGGTTGATCGCCACCACCGGCGTGCAGATCTTCTCCTCGGCCGGCAACTCCGGTGCCGGCACCAACAGCGTGGGCGACCCGTCCTCCGCCGACACCGTGGTCAGCGTCGGCGCCTCGGTCTCCAAGCAGACCTGGTGGGCCAACTACGGCTCCTTCGTGACGCAGGCGCGGGCGGTCTTCCCGTTCTCCTCGCGCGGCCCGCGTGAGGACGGCGGCTTCAAGCCGGACATCACCGCGCCCGGCGCGGCGATCGCCCCCACCCCGAGCTGGATCGCCAACAGCGTGGTTCCCGACGCCGGCTACACCCTGCCGGCCGGGTACTCGATGCTGCAGGGCACCTCGATGGCCTCCCCGCAGGCCACCGGCGCCGCCGCGCTGCTGCTCTCCGCGGCCCGCCAGAACGGCGTCAGCGCCACCCCGGTCGAGCTGCGCCGGGCCATCCTCTCGACCGCCGACTACAACAAGGACGAGCCGGCCATCGCCCAGGGCCGCGGCGAGTTCAACGTCGGGCACGCCTGGCAGTACCTGACCAAGGGCGTCGCCGGCACCGACGAGGTGACCGTCTCCGCGCCGGTCTGCACCAGCCTCTCCGCCAAGCTCGCCACGCCGCACACCGGCAGCGGCCTCTACAACAGCTGCGCGCCGGGCGAGGGCGGCCAGGCCGTGGGCGAGTCCCGCACCTACGACCTCACCCTGACCCGCACCAGCGGCCGGGACGGCGCGCTCGACTACGTCCTCGACCTGCGGGGCAACGACGGCACCTTCACCGCGCCCGGCAAGATCAGCCTGGTGAAGGGCGTCCCGACGGTGGTCAAGGTGACCGCCGCCCCGGGCAGCCAGGGCATCCACAGCGCGGTGCTGGCCGTCGACAACCCCGCCACGCAGGCCGTCGAGCAGTCCGCCCTGCTGGCCGTCGAGGCCGCCGCGCCGCTGACCCCGGGTGCCACCTGGTCCGTGACCGGCACCGTCGACCGGAACGACACGCTCATCTACAGCGTCGCGGTCCCGGCCGGCGCCACCGACCTGACCGTGAACCTCGCCGGCCTGGCCGAGGGCAGCCAGACCCGCTGGTGGGCGTTCGGCCCGGACGGTCTCGAGGCGGAGAAGTCCAGCGCCGGCACCATCTACTGCTACGCCAACTACCAGGACGGCAACGGCTGCGACCCGTTCACCCGCAGCTACGCCAAGCCGAAGCCGGGCGTCTGGGAGTTCGTCGTCGAGGCGCGCCGCACCAGCCCGCTGCTGGCGAACCCCTTCCAGCTGACGGCCTCCGTCACCCAGTGACGAGGCGCTGAACACCCCGTGGGCCCGGGTCGACACCGTCGACCCGGGCCCACGGCGGCTCAGGAGTAGAGGGTCTTCAGGTATTCCGGCCCGTAGTGGTTCTCCAAGCTCGCCAGGCTCGCCTCGGGCGCCTCGAGCTCCTTGACCAGGCGGGGCCGGGACGGCAGCGCGTCCGGCCGCCACGTCTCCGGCCGCCACAGCTCGGAGCGGAGGAACGCCTTCGCGCAGTGGTAGAAGATCTGCTCGATCGTTACCTCGACGGCCAGCACCGGACGGTGCCCCTGCACCATCAGGTCGTCGAACCACGGCGCGTCCCGCAGCAGCCGGGCCCGGCCGTTGATCCGCAGGGTGTCGGTGCGCCCCGGGATCAGGTAGATCAGCCCGACGTGCGGGTTGGCCAGGATGTTGCGGTAGCCGTCGGCCCGCCGGTTGCCGGGCCGCTCGGGGATCGCGATGGTCGTCTCGTCCAGCACCAGCGTGAAGCCGGGCGGGTCGCCCTTCGGCGAGACGTCGCAGCTGCCGTCGGCGCCGGCCGTCGCCACCAGGCAGAACGGCGAGGCGGCCAACCATTCCCGGTCCCGGGCGTGCAGCGCCGTCCGCTCCTTGGCCAGCGCCCGGGGCATCGGCGCCCCCAGCACCTCGCGCAACTCCTCCGGGCCGCTGATCTCCTGTGTCGGCACGCCTGCCTCCCCCGTCGGTCGACCGTGACGGCGATTCCGGCCCGCGCGCGGCCGGTTTCCGTCATCGTCAGCCTAGGGGTGCGCGCCGGACCAGGTTTGCCCCCGGTTGGCCCGGGTACGGGCTAAGCCGCAGCGCGCCCGGACCGATCGATGGAGGCGGAGATGGAGAGCCGGCTGAAGGTGCTCGGGCACCCCGTGCACCCGATGCTGGTCATGTTCCCGGTGGCGCTCCTGGTCACCGCGGTGATCTTCGACGTGGTGGACACCGTCGGCGGCCCGGACTTCCTGGGCGAGGTCGCGTACTGGAACATCGCGGTCGGCCTGATCGGCGGCCTGCTGGCCGCGGCGGCCGGCGCGGTCGACCTGCTGGCCCTGCCGACCGGCACCCGCGCGAAGCGGGTCGGGCTCACCCACGCCGCCGCCAACCTCGCGGTGATCCTGCTCTTCGCCGCGGTCTGGGTGGTCCGGCTCAACGCCGACTCCCGGGCCGCCGGTGGCGCCCTGATCGCCATCGAGGTGGTCGCCGTGGCGATCCTCGGGGTCAGCGCCTGGCTCGGTGGTGAGCTGGTCGACCGGCTCGGCGTCGGGGTGGACCCGGAGCACGACCTGAACGCCCCGAGCTCGCTGCGACCCCCCTCGGCGAACCAGCGGATCGGAGAGGCGCGATGACGGAACAGAGTGGCGGTCGAGGCTGGCGGGGACGCCAGCAGGGCTGGGACCCGATGGGCGAGCTCCAGTCGCTGCGCGCGGAGCTGAGCCGGCTGGTCGGTGGCCGTTCCGGCAGCCCCGACGTGGAACTGACCGAGACCGCCGACGGCTGGGCCGTGGTGGTCCGGCTGCCGGGCGTGGCGCCCGAGGAGGTCGCCGTCGAGCTGGACGACCGGGAGCTGTGCGTACGGGCCCGCTCGGAGGCCGAGGTCAACGCCGATCACGGCATCCCCGGCGGCTTCGAGACGCGCGGCTTCGAGTACCGGGTGGACCTGCCGTCCCGGGTGGACCCCGACCGGATCGACGCGGTGATGGACCACGGCCTGCTCCGGGTGCACCTGCCCCGGGCCGCCCGGCCCGCGCCGCGCACCATCACCGTCGGCCGGTCCGGTCCCCGCGCCGCCACCGCGGACGGCCGGCGGCTGGCCGATCCGGCCGCGGACCGGGAGCTGCACCACCCGGACACCACGGTCGACGAGATCGACCGGCCGTAGGGGTCGCGTGGGCACCCCGGGCGACAACCCCAGCGCGCCGCGCCGCGACCTGCCGCCGTCGCCGGTGCTCGGCCCGGTCGGGGAGCGGGTGCCCGACGTCGAACGGATCGCCGTGCTGCGGGCCAACGCGCTCGGTGACTTCATCTTCATCCTGCCCGCGCTGGAGGCGCTGCGGGCCGCGTACCCGGCGGCGGAACTGGTGCTGCTCGGCGCGCCCTGGCACGCGAAGCTCTGGCGCGACCGCCCCGGCCCGGTGGACCGGGTGCTGGTGGTGCCGCCGGCGCCCGGCATCCGGGAACCGGCGCCGGGCGAGGAACCGGCGGCCATGGCGGACTTCCTGGCCGCGGCGCGGACGGAACGGTTCGACCTGGCGTTGCAGGTGCACGGCGGCGGCGCCAACTCGAACCCGGTCGTGGCCGGGCTGGGGGCCCGGGTCACCGCCGGCCTGCGCGCGGACGACGCGCCGCCGCTGGACCGCTGGCTGCGCTACGTCTACTACCAGCACGAGGTGATTCGGGCGCTGGAGGTGGTGGCCCTGGTCGGGGCGCCCGCCACCACCATCACCCCGGCCCTGGCGGTCACCGACGCCGACCGGGCCGAGGCCGGCCGGGTGCTCGGCGCGCCCGCCCGGCCCCGGGTGGCGCTGCACCCCGGGGCGACCGACAACCGCCGCCGCTGGCTGCCGGACCGGTTCGGCGCGGTGGCCCGGACGCTGGCCGGCGACGGGTACGAGGTGCTGGTCACCGGCACCCCGGCCGAGCAGGAGACGGTCGACGCGGTGGTCGCCGCGGCCGGCGTGCCGGTCAGCCCGCAGGTCGGCACGCTCAGCCTCGGCGGGCTGGCCGCCTGCTACCAGGGCTGCGCGCTGGTGATCTCCAACGACACCGGGCCGCTGCACCTGGCCGCGGCCGTCGGCGCCGCGACCGTCGGGGTCTACTGGGTCGGCAACCTGATCAACGGGGCCACCCCGTTGCGCGCCCGGCACCGGCCGATCGCCTCGTGGACCACCCACTGCCCGGTCTGCGGTGTCGACTGCACCCCCGGGATCTACCCGCACCGCCCCGGCGACGGCGAGTGCCCGCACCGCGACTCGTTCGTCGCCGACGTACCGGTGATCGAGGTGGTGGAGGCCGCCCGCGAGCTGCTCGCGGTCAGGCCGGCTGGTCGGTGAGGACCACCTCCCACGCCTCTACCTCCCGTTCGGTCACCGTGGTCGGCGACTCCAGGTGGTACGCCCCGCTGGGCAGCACGCCGGCGCCGCCGTAGCGCGCCATCACCGCGAGCTGGGCGGCCACGTCCTCGCCCTGGTGCCGCTCGTGCACCCGGCGCCAGAACTCGAAGCCGCCCGCGTCGACCAGCCTGGCCCGGTCGTAGAGCACGCACCCGCCGATCCAGGAGATCTTGTACGCCCGCCAGGCGCCCGGCGGCAGCCGCAGCTTCTCGGTGACGTGCAGCAGGTTCGCGGCCGGGTGGATGGCAGCCCGCTCCCACTGCGGGGTACCGGGGCGGATCCGTTCCGGCACGGGCCGGCCCGGCCACTCCTCGTAGTGCCCGTGGGTCTCCGGCCGGACGTCGTCGGCGTACGACAGGCCGTGCACCGCGTTGCCGACGAACCCGCAGCCCAGCTCCCGGATCGCGGTGACCAGCCGGGACAGCGTGCCGGGTTCCAGCCAGACGTCGTCGTCGAGGCAGAGCACGTACCGGGCGTCCGACCGGCTCAACAGGTAGGCGCGGTGTTCGGCCAGGCCGCGCCGGGGCAGCCGGCGGGTCAGCAGCACCGGGTGACCCCGGTGGCGCAGCGCCCGCACCATGGTGGCCGCGGCCGGGTGGGCGTACGCCGGGTCCTCGTCGGACTGGTCGCTCACCACCACGCCGAAGCCGGGTACGCCCTCCTGGGCGGCCAGCCCGGAGAGGGTGACCGCCAGTTCGGCCGGGCGGTTGCGGGTGGGGATCAGCACGTCGAGCTGCCGGGGGTGGCGGAACCCTGCCGGGTCGCCCAGGTCGAGCGGTCGGTTCACGCCGACCTGCCTTCGCCCACCGCCGGCTGGCCGTCGTCGACCATGGACCGCCCGTCGGCGGCCGTGGGCCTGCCTTCGGCGGCCGCCGGGCCGCCCCCGCCGGCGGACCGGGTGGCCCCGCGGCGGGTCGTCTCGGCGCCGGGCGGGATGGGCGACTGGGCCCGGATCCGGTCGATGATCGCCGAGGTGGAGCGGTCCGGCACGTACCCGAGGGTGCGGACCTGCCCGCCGAGCCGGCGGACCAGGGGCGCCTCGGGAACCATCTCGGGCGGGTAGTCGCCGCCCTTGACGTAGACGTCCGGGCGGACCGCCTCGATCAGCCCCGCCGGGGAGTCCTCCTCGAAGACCACCACGTGGTCGACGCACTCGAGCGCGGCGAGCAGCGCGGCCCGGTCCTCCATCGGGTTGACCGGCCGGTCCGGCCCCTTCAGCCGCCGTACGCTGCCGTCGGAGTTGACCGCCACGACCAGCAGGTCGCCGAGCGCGCGGGCCTGGGTGAGGTAGCGGACGTGCCCCGGGTGCAGCACGTCGAAGCAGCCGTTGGTGAATACGATCGAGCGGCCGGCCCGGCGGTGCTCCGCGACGATCGAGGTCAGCTCCGCGCCGCCGACCAGGGTCGGATGGTCGCCCCCGTCCGAGCCGGTGCCGAGCTCGTCCAGCAGGTCCTCCCGCCGGCACACGCAGGTCCCGGTGTCGGAGACGGTGATGGTGGCGGCGAGCTGGGCGAGCTGGGCGGCGGTCGGCAGGCTCGCCTCCGCCGCCAGCGCCAGGGTCATCGCGGCCAGGTACGCGTCCCCGGCGCCCACCGCGTGGCTGGCCGGGACCGGGGTGCTGTGGCTGCGCCGGGGCTCGCCGTCGGCCCCGCCGACCACCGCGCCCTCGGTGTCCAGGGTCACCGCCACCACGTCCGCGCCGGTGTGCGCGCGCAGCTCGTCGAGGCGCGACTGGGCCAGCACCGCCCGGTCCACGCCCTCGCCGGCCTCGGCGTTCACGGTCACGCCGGTGCCGGTCACGCTCAGCCCGTCGCCGGTGAGCGCCACCCGCTCCTCGCCGGGCGTCGGCTCGCCGGTCGGTCCGGCGGTGGCCGGCGCGGGGCCGGCGGCCGGGTGCGGGGTGCCGGCGGTCGGGTGCGGGGTGCCGGTCGGCCGGTGCCCGGCGGGAGCGGCGCCCATCGCCAGGCGGCTGCCGTCGCGCAGCGGGTCCGGGGCCGGCACGGGCTCACCGGCGCCGCCGGGGGCCGCGCCGACGACCAGCTCGGAGGGGCCGTCGGCCGGGTCGTCCTGGTGGTCCAGGTGCAGGCCGTCCACCCGCCTCGGCGGGTGCCCGGCGCCGTTGAACCCGGCCGCCGCCCGGGCCAGCAGCCGGGTGGCCTCGGCGAAGCTCGGCGTCACCACGGTGGGGTTCAGGCCGCGCCAGTCGGCGAGGTCGTGCGCGTCGAGGGCGACCGTGGCGTAGCGGTCGCGGTTGGCGACCAGCCAGGCGCGGACCCCGCCGGGCAGCGCGCCCAGGCCGTAGTCGCAGACGACCAGGGTGAGCGGCTGACCGTGCGCGGCGGCGTGCAACTCCTCGGTGGCGCAGTGCAGCGCGGTCAGCAGCCGGGCCACCCCGTCGTCGTCGAGCGCGTCGTCCGGGTCGCCGGAGTCCTCGCGGAGCAGGATCTGGTTGCCGGCCAGCATCCGCCGCTTGACCGGGGTCGGCCGGCCCGGCTGGTTGACCGTACGGTCCCAGACGCCGGCCCGGTCGAGGCAGTCGTGCAGTTCGTCGCCGGCCACGTCGGCGCCGACCGGGGCCACCAGGGCGGCCCGCCCGCCGAGCGCGGCGACGTTGACCGCGGTGTTCGCCGCGCCGCCGGCCGCGGAGATGCGTCGGCGCAGGGTGAGGACGGGGGCGGGCGCCTCCCGGCAGAGCCGGTCGGACTCCGCGAACCGCCACTCGTCCAGCATGGCGTCGCCGACCACCAGCACGGGGCGCCCCAGCCAGCTCTCCACGACGGTGGCGAGCCGGCGCTCTTCCGCTGCTGCTCCTGCCATGCCCCTTCGGGTCCCCCGAGCCGGTCCGGCCAAACCTGCCCGGCTGAGGGGCGGGCCACGCCGGGGTCCGGTTTCGCCGCGCCGGCCTCGGGAACGGGTCAAGAACACCCCGGAGAGGAGAAAACACCATGGCAGCGACACTGCGCGGCAAGCGGATCGCTTTCCTGGCCGCCGACGGCGTCGAGGAGGTCGAGTACACCAAGCCCCGGGAGGCGGTGGAGAGCGCCGGCGCCCGGGTCGAGCTGGTCTCGACTGAGCCGGGCGAGATCCAGGCCTTCAACCATCTGGACCACGGCGGGAAGTACCCGGTCGACGTGACGACGAAGGAGGCGGACGCCGGGGCGTACGACGCGCTGGTGTTGCCGGGCGGCGTGGCCAACCCGGACTTCCTGCGGACGGACCCGGAGGCGGTCCGGTTCGTGAAGTCGTTCTTCGCCGCCGGCAAGCCGGTCGGGGTGATCTGCCACGGCCCGTGGACGCTGGTCGAGGCGGACGTGGTGCGGGGCCGCCGGATCACCTCCTGGCCGAGCCTGCGTACCGACCTCACCAACGCCGGGGTCAGCTGGGTCGACGAGCCGGTGGTCACCGACAACGGGCTGGTCAGCAGCCGCAAGCCGGACGACCTGCCGGCGTTCTGCGCCAAGATCGTCGAGGAGTTCGCCGAGGGGAAGCACTGACTTCTCCTTCCCACCGGGGGCATGATCCGCCCCCGGTGGGAAAGGAAGCGGGATGACAGCCCAGGCCCACGGTCGTCCCGTGCTGCACGCCCGCCAGATCCGCCTGCTGATGTTCGGCCTGATGACCGGCATGCTGCTGGCGGCACTGGACCAGACCATCGTCGGAACCGCGCTGCCCACCATCGTCGGCGAGTTGGGCGGGATCAACCACTACTCGTGGGTGGTCACCGCGTACCTGCTCGCCTCCACCGCCTCGACGCCGCTGTACGGCAAGATGGCCGACCTGTACGGGCGCCGCCCGGTCTTCCTCTTCTCCATCGGCACGTTCCTGCTCGGCTCGCTGCTGGCCGGCCTGTCGCAGAACATGACCCAGCTGATCGTCACCCGGGGTGTGCAGGGCCTCGGCGCGGGTGGCCTGCTGACCCTGGCGTTCACCATCATCTCGGACGTGGTCTCCCCCCGGGAGCGCGGCCGCTACCAGGGGTTGTTCGGGGCGGTCTTCGGCATCTCCTCGGTGGCCGGCCCGCTGGTCGGTGGCTACTTCGCGGAGACCAACTGGCGGTGGATCTTCTACATCAACGTGCCGCTGGGGATCCTCGCGATCGTGGTCTGCTACCACGTGATGCGGCTGGTGCCGTTCCAGCGCCGGGAGCACGCCATCGACTGGCTCGGCGCGGGGCTGCTGGTGGCCGCGGTGAGCTGCCTGCTGCTCGCGCTGAGCTGGGGCGGCAACGAGTACGCCTGGGGCTCCGGGGTGATCGTCGGACTCCTGGTGGCCGGCGCGGTGCTCGCGGTGCTCTTCGTGCTTCAGGAGGCCCGGGTGGCGGAGCCGATCCTGTCGCTGCGGCTGTTCCGCAACCGCACCTTCTCGCTGGCCAACCTGGCCGGGTTCGTGCTCGGTCTGGTGATGTTCGGGTCGATCATCTTCATCCCGCTCTACCTCCAGATCGTCAAGGGCGCCTCGCCGACCCGCAGCGGTCTGCTGATGCTGCCGATGATGGCCGGCATCATCGTCACCTCGGTCATCACCGGCCGGGCGATGAGCCGGATCGGGCGGTACAAGTGGTTCCCGGTGGCCGGCTCGGCCGTGCTGGTCGTCGGCATGCTGCTGTTCCGGCAGCTCCAGGTGGCCACCTCGCTCTGGGTCGCGTTCGGCTTCATGGTGGTGATCGGGGTCGGGCTGGGGCTGTGCATGCAGTCGCTGATCCTGGCCGTGCAGAACGCCGTGGACCCGCGGGACCTGGGCGCCGGCACCTCCTCGGCGACCTTCTTCCGCTCGCTGGGCGGCTCGTTCGGGGTGGCCATCCTCGGCGCGGTGCTGTCGTCCCAGCTCACCCGCCACCTCGGCGAACGGCTGCCGGCCGCCATCGCGCAGCTGCCGCCCGACCAGCGGGCGGCCGTGGCGGCCAACGGCGGCACCGACATCTCGATCAACGACCCGGCGACGGTGCTGGCCCTGCCCGGTCCGGTGCGGGCCGCCATCCAGGGCGCCTTCGTCGACTCGCTGCACCCGGTCTTCCTCACCACCGGGCTGATCGCCATCCTGGCCGTGCTGGTGACCCTGCTGATGCCGAACGCCCAGCTGCGCGGCACCGGGCCGCAGGGCGCCACCGGCGGGGCGGATCCGCTCGGCGGCAAGGCCGCCGCGCCGGGCGGCAAGCCGCTGGCGAAGGAGTCGAAGGAGGAGGCCGCCGCCGAGATGGAGGCGAAGTCCCAGACGCTGCTCTGACCGGGCCGGTCAGCCGCGCCGGCCGGGCCCGGTCGGACCGGGCCGGCGCGGGGCCTGGCGGCCCGCCGGGGTCACGGTCACGTCGCGGCGACGCTGCGGCGGGCGGCCCGCCGGGGTCGCCGTCACTTCAGGATCAGCCGGTTGGTCTGCTCGAAGACGTCCAGGTCGGCCAGGGTCTCGTGGACGCTGGCGGAGAGCGGGGTGGGCAGCTCTTCGGGGTGGAAGAAGCCGGCGTCGGTGGTCTCGTCGGTCATCCGGAGCAGCTCACCGTCCCACTCCTCGACCCGGAACGCGGTGGTGAAGATCTGGTAGGTGTGGCCGTACATGTTGGTGTGGGTGCGGTCGGGGCCGGTGTAGAGGGCGAAGGCGCTGACCCGCAGGGCGCGCAGCCCGGTCTCCTCGCGTACCTCCCGGACGGCGCAGTCGGCGATCGACTCGCCCAGCTCCATGGCCCCGGCCGGCAGCGCCCACTGGCCGTTGTCGGAGCGCTGGATCAGCAGCACCCGGGCGGCGTTGTCGCGGACCACGGCCCGGGCGCCCACGAACATCAGGGTGCGGTCACCGGCGAGGGCGCGGAGCTGCCCGACGTACGAGTCGGCCCACGAGATGCTCACCCGGACAATCTACGCACCCTGCCGGGGCACGTCGGCCGTTCCGGGGGTTCCGTACGTGTGACCGGCGACACTACGTTGTTACCCATGCGTAGCACGATGATGGACGCCCCCCTCCAGGTCGCCCGGATCCTCGAACACGGCTCCACCGTGCACGGCACGGCCGAGGTCGTGACCTGGACCGGCGCCAAACCCCGCCGGATGTCGTACGCCGAGGTCGGCCGCACCGCCGCCCGGCTGGCCCACGCGCTGCGCGACGAGTGCGGGGTGACCGGCGACGAGCGGGTCGCCACCTTCATGTGGAACAACAACGAGCACCTGGTGGCGTACTTCGCCGTGCCGAGCATGGGCGCAGTGCTGCACACCTTGAACATCCGGCTCTTCCCGGACCAGGTCGCGTACATCGCCAACCATGCCGAGGACCGGGTGGTGCTGGTCGACAGCACGCTGATCCCGCTGCTGGCCCGGGTGATCGGCGAGCTGGCCACGGTGCGGCACGTCGTGGTGGTCGGCGGCGGCGACCCCGCGCCGCTGCTGGCCGCGGCCGGCGACCGGATCACCGTGCACCACTGGGACGCGCTGCTGGACGGCCGGCCGGAGGTCTACGACTGGCCCGAGGTGGACGAGCGGGACGCCGCCGCGCTCTGCTACACCTCCGGGACCACCGGCAACCCCAAGGGGGTGGCCTACTCGCACCGCTCCATCTACCTGCACTCGCTCCAGGTCTGCATGCCGGAGGGCTTCGGCCTCGGCCCGAAGGACCGCGAGCTGGCCATCGTGCCGATGTTCCACGCGATGTCCTGGGGCCTGCCGTACGCGGCGTTCCTCTCCGGGGCGTCGCTGATCATGCCGGACCGGTTCCTCCAGGCCGAGCCGATCGCCGCGATGATCGCCGCCGAGCGGCCCACCCTGGCCGGCGCGGTGCCGACCATCTGGACCGACCTGCTGGCCTACCTGGACAGCCACGAGGTCGACACCTCCGCCCTGCGGGAGGTGATCGTCGGCGGCTCGGCCTGCCCGCCGGCGCTGATGCACGCCTTCCACGACCGGCACCAGATCGAGGTCATCCACGCCTGGGGCATGACCGAGATGTCGCCGCTCGGCTCGGTCTCCCGGCCGCCGGCCGGCGCGACCGGCGAGACGGCCTGGCGCTACCGCTACACCCAGGGCCGGGTGCCCGCCGGGGTCGCCGCCCGCATCGTCGGCCCGCTCGGGGAGCCGCTGCCCGCCGACGGGACCTCCGTCGGCGAGCTGGAGGTCCGTGGGCCGTGGGTGACCGCCCGGTACGTCGGGGACGAGGCCCCGGACGAGGAGAAGTTCCGGGACGGCTGGCTGCGTACCGGGGACGTCGGCACCCTGTCGCCGGACGGCTACATCACGCTGACCGACCGGGCCAAGGACGTGATCAAGTCGGGCGGGGAGTGGATCTCCTCGGTGGAGCTGGAGAACGCCCTGATGGGTCACCCGGCCGTGCTGGAGGCCTGCGTGGTGGGCGTGCCCGACGAGCGCTGGGACGAGCGGCCGCTGGCCACCGTGGTGATCCGGGAGGGCGCCTCGGTCACCGCCGAGGAGCTGCGCGACTTCCTGTCGACGTCGGTGGCGCGCTGGCAGTTGCCGGAGCGCTGGGCGTTCATCGACGCGGTCCCGAAGACCAGCGTCGGCAAGTTCGACAAGAAGGTGGTCCGGTCCCGGTACGCCGAAGGCGGCCTGGAGGTACGCGAACTGACCGCGCCGTAACACATTCCGGCGTACCGTCGCCAACACGGGTAGGGGCATCGGTCTTTCACGACATCCCTCCCCAGAGGGCGGCCCCGGCGTTCGCACCGCGCCGGGGCCGCCCGCCCTTTGTGCGGGGCGACCCGCACCGTCATTCTCGCGAAACTTGTTCGCCTCTGTCCCGATGATGGCGAAATCTGCTCGGGTCAGCCTGCCTCGCTGGTCGTGATCAGCACCTTGCCGACCACCGAGTTCTCCACCGCCTCGTGCGCCGCCCGGGCCGCCTGCAGCGGGTGGTGGTGCAGCGGCAGGCCGGCCTCCTCGCCCACCCGGATGGCGCCCTGCGCCACCGCCGCCGCGATGTCCGACACCGCCTGCGCCTTCGCCGCCTTCGGCACCGTGTAGATCAGCACGAACTGCCAGCGGGCGTTCGGCATCATCAGCGGCCGGATCGGCAGCGTCACCTCCGTGCCGCCGTCGTCGGCGTACACGCAGACCGCGCCGCCGGTGCGCAGGAGTTGCACGTCGGCGGCGGCGTTGCGGGCCGCGGAGACCTCGACGATCGTGTGCACCCCGTCGGGGGCGATCTTGCGGACCTCCTCGACCACGTCCTGCTCCCGGTAGTTGATCACGAAGCTGGCCCCGGCCGCCGCGGCGAGCTGCGCCTTCTCCGGACTGCTGACCGTGGCGATCACGCAGGCGTCGGCCCAGCGGGCGAGCTGGACCGCCGCGTTGCCCACCGCACCCGCACCGCCCTGCACCAGCACCACATGGTCGCTGAGCGCGCCCGCGTGCAGCTTCTCCGGCATGAACTCGCCGGCGGTCAGGCAGCGGTGCGCGGTCATGAACGGGATGCCCAGGGCCGCCCCGAGGTCGAACGGGGCCGAGCCGAGCCGTACCGCGTGCCGGACCGGGACCACGGTGTATTCGGCGGCCGTGCCCCAGGGCCGCTGCCAGGCCGCCTCCCAGAGCCACACCCGCTCGCCGATCAGGATCTGGTCGACCCCCTCGCCGACCGCCTCGACCACCCCAGCGCCGTCCTGCCCGGGAATCTGCCAGCCCTGCGGCAGCGGCCACGCCCGGCGGGCCTTCCAGTCGGTCGGGTTCACCCCGGCCACCGCCATCCGCACCAGCACCTCGCCGGGCCCCGGCTCCGGGATCGGCCGCTCGACCACCGCCAGCACGGAGGCGTCCCCGTTGCGTTCGTACACGACCGCCTTCATCGCCGTCCCCTCCCCGTCGCCACGTCGCCACCGGCTGCGCTACCCGGACGCTGCCTGATCATTCCGGTCCGGCGCGCCCCCGAAACCGTACAACCAGGCACGGCCGGGCAGGAGGATGGCATGCCGGACGTATCACCGCGTGGACCGGAGGTGCGGCAGGTCGCTCAGCCGAGACCGGCCACCAGCTCCGGGGTGAGCGCGCCGATCGCGGGCAGCAGCACCGCGGCGAGGGCCGCCGCGTCCGGGTCCAGCGGGTACGAGCCGTGCGGCACCGCCACCACCCGCATCCCGGCGGCGGCCGCCGAGCGCACCCCGTTGGAGGAGTCCTCGATCGCCACGCAGCGGGCCGGGTCCACGCCGAGCCGGGCCGCCACGGCCAGCCAGACGTCCGGCGCCGGCTTGCCCCGGGCCGTCTCCTCGGTCGACAGCGTGGCGCCGAAGGCGTCGGTCAGGCCCATCGCGTCCAGCGCCGCCGCGATCAGCCGGGTGGGGGAGGAGCTGGCCAGCCCGAGCGGCCAGCGCGCGGCCATCCGGCGCACCACCACGTCGGCGTCGTCGATCAGCGGTACGCGCTGTGCGTACCGGCGGGTCATCTCGGCCACCACCTCGGCCGCGACCTGCTCGGCGCTGCGGTCCACGCCCAGCTCGCCGCTGAGGTAGGCGGCCCACTCGGCGGTGCTCATCCCCATCAGCCGGCGCTGGGTGTCCGGCTGCCAGGTGCCACCGTGCGCGGCCACGTACGCCCGCCGGACCTCCTCCCAGACCGGCTCGGAGTCCACGAGCACGCCGTCCAGGTCGAAGAGCACCGCGTCCACCACGTACCCATCCTGCCGGATCAACCGGTCGGGTGTCCGCCGCTCGCTCAGGGCAGCCGGGTGGGCGTGCCGGTGGCGCAACCGCGCGGGCGGCGACGCCCGTCCAGATGGCGGGACGCGTCCGATGTGGAGGCGGCTCCGCGCGCAAAGGGGCGGCGAGCGCTCACCCCCGCGGGCTAGTCTGCGCAGGACCTCATCCAATCGATACATGGGAGTATGTATGGGATTCCATGGACGACTACGACGAAGAGGCCTGGCTGCGGCGGTGGCGACCGCCGTCGTGGCGCAGCTCGCGCTCTTCGGCAGTTCGGCGTCGGCGGGGGAGACGCCGCTCTGGCAGACGGAGGTCGGGAAGATCCCGACCGCGAAGTACACCCGCGACGCGAAGCTCTACATCACCGAGTCCGCCGAGGCGTTGGCCCCGTACGTGACCGGTGGGCTGGGTGACAGCCGGCTCGCCCCGGTGCTGGCCGACGTGCAGAGCCGGTACTTCGACGGCGCGCGGCTCAACAGCGCCGCCGACGGCGAGGTCGCCTTCGACAACCTGGAACCCCTGGAGTCGTTCCTCAAGAGCCGGTTGACCGGGGCCAGCCCGCCGAACGGTGAGGCGGAGCAGGCGCACGTCCGGGCACTGGTGGAGACCCTCTCCGGCGCTCGGCTGCTGGCCGACGCGGCGATCCAGGACGCCGAGGCGACCATCGGCCCGTTCCGGGCCAGCCCGCCACCCGCGCCCGCCCCGGCGGGGCTGACCGAGGCGTTCGCGGATCTGGAGGCGGCCAAGGGCAACCTGACCAAGGCCGACGAGATGCTGGTCAAGGCCAACGTCGAGCCGGCGACGATCCAGGCCGGCCGGGCCTGGGCGAGCGGCTTCAACGTGCTGACCCGGCTGGGCATCAGCTACGACGGCGACCACGACTCCGACGGCGTGATCGACGTGGTCGAGCTGCGTTTCGGCTCCAGCCCGCTGCTGGTCGACTCCGACGGCGACGGGCTGACCGACAAGTTCGAGATCACCGAGCTGGCGGGTTGGACCCGGCCGAACCAGGTCGACACCGACGGTGACTCGGTCACCGACGGCGACGAGGACGTCGACCACGACGGCCTCACCAACCTCCAGGAACAGGACCTGGGCACCTCGCCCACCAATCCGGACACCGACGGTGACGGGGTCAACGACGGCACCGAGGTCGCCAACGGCAGCAACCCACTGGTCCCTGACCAGCCCCGCGCCCCGCCGGCGCCCGGCGACGTACCGCCGATCGTGCCGGTGCCGAACGAGGCCGACACCGACGGTGACGGGCTGATCGACGTCGCCGAGGAGGAAGCCCTTACCGACGTCAACAATGTGGACAGCGACGGCGACGGACTGTCCGACGGCACGGAGATCAACGACCTGGGTATCGACCCCCTGGTTCAGGACACCGACGGCGACGGCCTGCGCGACGACTACGAGGTGGCGCACAAGGACGACCAGGGCCTCGACCCGGGCCGCCCGGACGAGCAGGTCAGCAAGTGGACGTACGTGTCCGACTTCCTGCTCGGCATGTTCGCCGGCGACTTCGCCCCGCGCGACTCGATCGCCTGGCTCTCCGGGAACCTGTGCTCCGGCGCGCTGAGCTTCATCCCGGTCGTCGGTTGGATCGTCGGCGGCCTCGCCGACATCCGCGACACCATCGCCGGGCTGATCCACGGCGACTGGATCGGTGCGGGGCTGAGCATCCTCGGCGTCGTCCCCTACGTGGGGGACGCCGTGGCGATTCCGGGGAAGGCCCTGCGGTTCGTCCTCAAGTTCGCGCACCGACTCGAACAGGTCGTCCTGCTCGTCGCCACGTACGAGAGCATTCCGGACAGCATCAAGGAAGCCGCGCTCGAACAGATCCTCGGCGACGACTGGACCGCGCTTCAGGACGCCGGTGTCCCGAGCGCCGGCTTCAGCACTCTCTCCGTGCGGGCCGGCATGCTGCGACTCGCCAAGGGCGAGCGGACGAGTTTCGCCCGGCTGCGGGCCGCGTACCAGAATGCGCTGCACGTCGCGGGCCCGCGGGTCCGCTACATGTACGGCTGGCGGGACGGGGAGGACTTCGTCGCGAACACCCTGCTGACCGGCACCCGACACCGCAACCTGAAGGTGTTGACGCCTCAGTATCCGACGCCGAGATCCGTTTCCCGGAAGCCGGACGTCGCCGTTGAGGATCCGCCGGGCGAACTGACCCTGCACGAGGTGAAGACCGGCGTCCCGAACTACGGCAGCGAATTGGCCGAATGCGAGAAGGACGCCTGGATGCTCAAGCAGGCGTCGGTCGACGTGGTGGACGCGAACAAGCAGACCAGCAAGTACAAGGTTCGCGGGGTCCATTGGCATTTCCTGCCGCATAACGCGTACGACAGCCTGGGCCCGACCCAGGAAGTGCTCGACTGCTTGATCCGGAATAACATCCCCTATACCATCCACTTCCCCGAATAAGCGCTTGAGGAGGTGATCGGGTTGGGTCGACCGGCTGGTCGACCCAACCCGGCCTTTTATGGGTGACCAACTTGTCGTCATGCGATTCGATGAAGCCGGCGAGCCGGGGGCCGACCTGCCGGTCGACGTCGTCCTCGGCAGATTGCGGGAAGTGTTCGGGGACGACCCCGAGCTGGATCTGCCAATCGAGGACGGCGACGTTGTCGAGCTTGAATTCAGTGGAGCGCGGGCCAGCATTGACGGTTATGTCTATGCCGGCGCGCAGGGTGTACAACGGGTGGTCGTCGAGATCGCCGACAGATCCTGGGGCGAGCCGGTGCACGAATTCCGGCAGGAGATCACGCCCGCGCTGGACGCGTTGGTCGCGCTCGCCCGCGACACGGGTGCGCGGTTTTTCGACTCGGTCGATCCCCGCTCGTCCAACCTGACCACGGAGCAGGCGCTCGAGCTGGTCGCGCCGGCCAATCCACCTGGGGCTGGCTGACCGCGACCCGGATGGTCCGTTGGCGCGACGCCGAGGCCCGCGCCAACGGACCATCCGGGCCTCGGCCGGATCAGGAACGGCCCAGCCGCTGGCTCAGCGGGTCGGGGCCGACGCGTCCCGGGCGCTGCCGCGCTGTGCCGGCAGCCCGATCGGGGCCTTCGCCGGGATGATCGTGCGGCACCGGGTGGCGATCGGGTCGAGCAGCTCGCGCAGCCGCGCCGTACGCTCCGCGCCCAGCGCCCGCCACGGGCCGAGCGCGGCCCGGTCGGTGGCCTCCTCGACCACCCGGAACGTCGCGGCGCCGTGCTCGGTGGCGGTCCGCTCGGGGGTCAGCCACCCCTTCGCCACCAGCCGCTCCTCGGCGGCCGTCCACTCCTCGTCGGTCCAGCCACGCGCGGCCTGGTGGAACTCGCGGGACTGGTCGACCCGGCACCGCCAGGCCACCACCTCGACCGGGTCCAGGCCGGTGGTGACCAGCGCCCCCACGTGCCCGTCACCGCGATGCTCGCGCAGCGTGGTGGCGGCCTGCCAGAGCCGGGCCAGCGGATATTCCCCTTGCGGCAGGGCGGCGTTGACCGCGCCGAGCACCCGGCCGGCGACCTCCACCTGGCCGGCGGCCTCCTCCAGCAGGTCGGCCGCCTCGACCAGGTGCGCCTCGGGCAGCTCGTAGGTGAACTCGGCGAGCGCCTGCACCGCCCCGGTGAGCCGGGCGCGCAGCGCCTCCTGCGGGGTGGCCAGCCGCCACACCGAGGGCAGCGCCCGGGCCACCATCGCCGGGGCGAAGCTGAAGAAGGCGGCGACCACCGTCGGCGCGCCGACCGGCCCCAGCGGGGCGGCCCGGCCGGCGAAGTAGCCCCGCCAGTAGCCGCGGAGCCCGACCGCCTCGTAGGCGGCCCGGGCCCGGGGGTGGAAGTACGTCACCGCGTGGACCGGCTCGAAGCAGGTCCACATCACCCGGGCCGTTCCCGGGTCGTCCAGCGCCGCCACGTGCACCTCCGCGTCGTTGGGCAGGTCGCCGCGGGCGATGGACCGCCCGCGGTGACCTTGAACCTACTGCCGCTGGGTGACCGGACGGAAGCCTGCTGTGACCTACTGCGCGGCGAGCACGTCAACGACGAAGCGCAGCGCCCCGGCCGGGTAGCCGGCCGGCGGCTTGGCGCCGTACGCCAGCTCGGCCGGGAGGTCCAGCTGCACCCGGCTGCCCACCGGCACCCCGACCAGGCCCTGGTCCCAGCCCTTGATGACCTGGCCGACGCCGATCGGGAAGGTGGCCGGCTGGCCGTTGTTCCAGGAGGCGTCGAACTCCTTGCCGTCCTTGTAGGTGACGCCCACGTAGTTGGTGGTGATCGTCTGGCCGGACTTGACGGCCGGGCCCTTGCCCTTGATCAGCGTGGTCACGGCGAGCTTCTTCAGCTCGCCCGTGCCGGCCTCGACCTTCGGCCGGGTGCCCAGCGCCGGGTCGGCGCCCTCGGGCAGCGCCGGGGCGGCCACGGTCGGCTCGACCACCGTGCTCGGCGACGTGCTCGCGCCCGCGTCGGCCTTCTTGTCGTCGTCGCCGCTGTTCAGCCAGACGATGCCGCCGATCAGCGCGGCCACCGCGAGGACACCGGCGAAGGCGCCGAGCATCGACTGCCGGCGGCGCCGCTTCTCGGCGGCCTGCTTCGCTGCCAGCTGGGCGGCCAGCCGCCGTTCCGCCTTGGTGGCCGGGCCCTGGCCCGCCGACCGGTTCTCCACGCGCTCGCTCACGTCGACTCCCTGCTGGGTGGGGTGGGTGCGCCCCCGGCGGGCCGCCGCCGAGGCCAGCGCACACGGTACCCGTCCCGACGCCCCCTGTGCTCTCGCCGCCGGGGCCGGATCGGACAACCGGCCGGTCGAGGGCGGTTTCCGGGACTGGTTACGCCGCCACCAGCTGGACGCGGCCCGGCAGCGGGCCCTGCCTGAACCGCCCGGGTCGACGCCGGGCGGTCAGGCCGACTTGCGCGGCGCGGCCTTCTTCTCCGCCGCCTTCTTGGCCGGGGCCTTCTTGGCGGCCGTCTTCTTGGCCGGCTCGGCCTTCTTCTCGGCGGCCTTCTTCGCCGGGGCCTTCCCGGCCGGCGCCTTCTTGGCGGCGGCCTTCTTCTCGGCGGTCTTCTTCGCCGGGGCCTTCGCCGCCTTCTGCGCCGAGCGGGCCGACGAGATCGGGGTGGGTTCGGCCCCGCCACCCGAGGGCGCCTCGCCCCGGGCCGCCCGGGCCCGCTCCACGGACGCCTTCAGCGCGGCCATCAGGTCCACCGCGGCGGCCGGCGCGGCCTCTTCCTCCTCCGGCTGGACCACCTCGCGCCCCTCGATCTTGGCGTCGATGACCTCCTGCAACGCGGCCCGGTAGTCGTCGGTGAAGGCGTCCGGCTCGAACTCGCCGGCCATCGAGTCGATCAGCGAGCTGGCCATCGCCAGCTCGGGCGGGCGGACCTTCAGGTCCTCGTCCAGGAAGCCGAAGTCGGGCTGGCGGATCTCGTCCGGCCAGAGCATCGTGTTGAGCAGCAGCACGCCCTCGCGTACCCGCAGGGTGGCGAGCTGTTCCCGCTGGCGCAGCGCCACCTTGACGATCGCCACCCGCTCCGAGTCGGCGAGCGCGTCGCGCAGCAGCACGTACGGCTTGGTGGCCGAGCCCTCCGGCTCCAGGAAGTACGCCTTGTTGTAAAGGATCGGGTCGACCTGCTCGGCGGGGACGAACTCCAGCACGTCGATCGCGTGCGAGGTGGTCAGCGGCAGGTCGGCGAAGTCGGAGTCGGTGAGGATGACCATTTCGCCGCCGCCGATGTCGTACCCCTTGGCGATGTCGTCGTAGGTCACCTCCTCGCCGCAGACCGAGCAGGTGCGCTTGTACCGGATGCGGCCGCCGTCCTCGCGGTGCACCTGGTGGAAGCGGATGTCCTTCTCCTCGGTGGCCGAGTAGACCTTCACCCCGATCGACACCAGGCCGAACGACACCGCTCCTTTCCAGATCGCCCGCATCACGCGCTCCTCTCCCCGGTTCTGACCAGGATCGCAAACGATCGAACGTCCCGCACGTGCTTCCGGGTGCAACTAGAGTCGAATGGTGCCCGGCGCGCCGATGAAGCCGATGCTCGCGATGACCGGGCAGCTCCCGGCCGGTGCCGGCTGGGCGTACGAGTTCAAGTGGGACGGGGTCCGGGCGCTCGCCGACATCGTGGGTGGCCGCCAGCACCTGTACGCCCGCTCGGGCGTCGACATCACGGTCGCGTACCCGGAGCTGATCCCGCTGGCCGAGCAGGTCGACGACGCCCTGCTCGACGGCGAGGTGGTGCTCTTCACCGACGGCCAGCCGTCGTTCACCGCGCTGGCCGAGCGGATGCACGTGCGCAACGCGGCCAAGGCCGCCCGGCTCGCGGCGACCGTGCCCGTCACGTACATGATCTTCGACCTGCTCCGGTTGCGCGGCGAGGACTTGACCGGCCGCCCCTACCGGGAGCGGCGGGCGGCGCTGGAGTCGCTCGGGCTCGGCGCGGCCCGGTGGGCGGTGCCGCCCAGCTTCGGCGACGGCGCGGCCACCTACGCGGCGGCCGGCGAGCACGGCCTGGAAGGGGTGATGGCCAAGCGGGCCGACTCGGTCTACCGGCCGGGGGTGCGCTCGCCGGACTGGGTGAAGGTCAAGCTGGAGGTGACCGGCGACTTCGTGGTCGGCGGCTGGCGGCCCGGCGCCCGCAGGATCGGCGGCCTGCTGGTGGGGGTGCCCGGGCCGGACGGGCGGCTCATCTACCGGGGCCGGGTCGGCGGCGGGATCGGCGCGGCGCTGGAGCGGGAACTGCTGCGCGAGTTGGAACCGCTGCGCGACGCGGCGTCGCCGTTCGCCGGGGACGTGCCGCGCGAGGATGCCCGGGGCGCGATCTGGGTAGCACCACGGGTGGTGGTGGAGGTGAAGTACGGCCAGCGCACCCCCGACGGGCGGCTGCGCTTCCCACGGATCCTGCGGCTGCGTCCGGACAAGCCCGCCGAGGAGGTCGAGGATGCCGGGTGACCGACTGAAGGTGGACGTCGAGGGCCGCGCCCTGGAGCTGTCCAACCTGGACAAGGTCCTCTACCCGAAGGCCGGCTTCACCAAGGGCGAGGTGATCGACTACTACACCCGGATCGCCCCGGTGCTGCTGCCGCACCTGCGGGACCGGGCGTTGACCCGGATCCGCTTCCCGAACGGCGTCGACGGCGGCTCGTTCTTCGAGAAGAACGCCCCGGCCGCCACCCCCGACTGGGTACGCACCGAGAACCTGCCCGCCCCCGGGTCGAGCAAGGGGCGGGAGACCATCGACTACGTGGTCGCCGACGACCTGCCCACCCTGGTCTGGCTGGCCAACCTGGCCGCGCTGGAACTGCACACGCCACAGTGGAAGATCGGCGAGCTGCCGGACCTGATGGTGGTCGACCTGGACCCCGGGGCCCCGGCGGCGTTGCAGCAGTGCTGCCAGGTGGCGCTGCTGATGCGGGACCGGCTCACCCAGGACGGCATCGAGGCGTACCCGAAGACCTCCGGCAAGAAGGGCATGCAGCTCTCCTGCCCGATCGCCGGCAGCCAGTCCGCCGACGAGGTGTCCGGGTACGCCCGGCGGATCGCCCAGGAGTTGGAGCGGGCGCACCCGAAGCTGATCGTGTCGAAGATGGCGAAGAACCTGCGCCCCGGCAAGGTCTTCATCGACTGGAGCCAGAACAACGCGGCGAAGACCACCGTGGCGCCGTACTCGCTGCGGGCGCAGGCGGCGCCGTCGGTGTCCACCCCGTTGACGTGGGACGAGGTCGAGGCCGGCGCTCGCGGGGGGAGGCCGGCCGTCCGCCAGTTCACCTCCGCCGAGGTCCTGGACCGGGTCGAGGAGTACGGCGACCTGCTCGCCCCGCTGCTGGACGGCGGCCCCGAACTTCCCGCCGGCCGCTGACCGGTCGACCGTCGTCGCTGACTCTGCGCTCGGCCGGCGCGGTCAAACAGCGCCCCGCGATCCGCTTCCGTTACATCGGCATCCACCCTGCTCACCGGGTCTTCTGTCGATGCCGTCGACGTGGTCTCATACCCCCAACGACGACGTCATCGACCGTGGTCAGGGCAACGACGCGTCGATCCGCACCGCCCCGTTGAGAAAGGTGCACCGATGCACAGGAGATCTACTTTCCGACTGGCGGTCCTCACCGCCACCGCTGCCACGCTCCTGGCGTCCGGCAGCGCGTACGGCGCGGCGGGCATGGCCGCGCCCGCCACCACCGCCCCGGGCGGCGCGACGTGCGACCCGGCCGCCGGCGCGCCCAGCGCGGCGCGGGTCGCCGAGGGCGCCACCGCCCAGGAGCCGGAGCTGTACGCGAAGAACGAGGCGAACGCCTACGGGGTGATCAAGGACTCCCCGCGCCTGGCCAACGGCAGCGTCACCGTGCCGACGGTCTTCCACATGATCTCCGACCACCCGCTGAGTGCGGCCGAGCGGACCAGGTGGAACACCCTCATCGCGGCGCAGATGACGGTGCTGAACGACTCGTACGCGGGCCGCACGGCGGCGGACGCCGCCGACACCCCGTTCCGGTTCAGCCTCGTCGACACCACGTGGACGGTGAACAGCGCCTGGTACACGGTGGTGCCGGGCAAGAACGAGCGGGACATGAAGAAGGCGCTGTACACCGGCGACTCGGAGACCTTGAACGTCTACGCGGCCAACATCGGCGGCGGGCTGCTCGGCTGGGCGTACTTCCCCAAGGACTACAACAACGGCCGCGACTACATCGACGGCGTGGTGATGCTCGACGAGTCGATGCCGGGCGGCACGGCGGGCAAGTACGCCCTCGGTGACACGCTGACGCACGAGGTCGGGCACTGGCTGATGCTGGAGCACACCTTCGCGCACGGCTGCTCCGCCTCCGGCGACTTCGTGGCCGACACCCCGCGCGAGGCGGCGCCGCAGTTCAACTGCCCGGTGGGCGCCGACACCTGCACCGCGCCAGGGCTGGACCCGATCCACAACTTCATGGACTACACGCAGGACTCCTGCATGAACATGTTCACCCCGGGCCAGGCGGACCGGATGAGCGATGCCTGGTTGGCGTTCCGCGCGGGCGGCGCCGGCTGACCAGGCCGGCACCCACGCCCCGCAAGGGCGCGAAGCAATCATGAGGTTGCGGCACCGGTCAGGTTGATCGGTGCCGCAACCTTTTGCTCAATATGGCCCGGCCCGGCCCGGGTCGGCTGGGCCTCGCCCGCTACCGGGCGAACAGCAGGGCGGCGTCCAGGAGGACGACGACGGCGGTGGCGAAGTGGATGCCGAAGGCGACCGCCTTCGTCCCGCCGTTGCGCAGCACGACGACGGTGTCTCCGAGCGGGTTGAGCGCGACGATCAGCATGTACCAGGCGACGGCCTCGGCGCTGGTGAAGGCGATGAGGGCGAGGCCGAGCAGGCCGTAGCTGAGGTCCCGCAGGCCCTTGATGGTGAGGTAGGCCGGGTCGCCGTCCGGTTTGGCCGGTACGCCGTAGCCGGCGGCCGAGGCCTGGGGTGCCAGGAGGAACCGGGCACCGATGAAGACGCAGAGAAGGCTGAGGACGACGGCGAGCCCGTAGGCGATGGGGGTGAGCATGTCCGGCTCCAAATTCTAGCGCTGCTAGGTCCGAGAGCGAAGGTAGCAGAGCGTCAGCAGATTGGCTAGCGATGCTAGAGTTCCGGCCTGTCGCGTCAAGCCCGCCGGGAGCGGGAGCGGCCGTCGCCGTGGAAGGCCCGGTTCACCCGGCTAGGGTGAGCTGACCGCCAGGAGGGAGAGCAACCGATGGCCGGACAGCCGAGCGCCGTCGTGGGCGCCGCACCCACCGAGGCCGCGCTGCTCACGTACTGCGACGACGCGACGGGGGAGCGGAGCGCGCTGACCGCGCACCAGCTCGGCGACTGGGCGGGCCGCTGCGCCGCGCTCCTGCGCGACGGCTGCGGGCTGCGCCCCGGCGACCGGGTCGCGGTGCTGCTGCCGCCGCACTGGCGTACCGCGGCGGTGTTGATCGGGGCCTGGTCGGTGGGGCTGTCGGTCTCGTTCCGGCCCCGCGCCCTCGCCGGGCTGCCGGTGCTCGAACCGGGCGCCGACCGGCCGTACGACGCGGTGTTCGTGACCCCGGAACGCCTCGACGACTGGCTGGAGGACGTGCCCGACGGGACGCACCGCTACCTGGTCGGCACCGGCGCCGAGCCGCTCGCCGAGGTGCCGCCGGGCTGGCTGGACTGGTCCGCCGAGGTGCTGCGGCACCCGGCCGCCGCACCCGACCTCGCCGCCCTCCAGCCGAGCGACCCGGCCAGCCCGGACGGCACCAGCTACGGCGAGTGGGGCGCGCTGGCCAAGGCGGTCGCCGAACAGCTCGACCTGCGCGCCGGGGACCGGCTGCTGGTCGACGTGGCCGAGCACGAGCAGCCGCTCAAGTGGCTGCTGGCCCCCCTCGCGGCCGGCGCGTCCGTCCTGCTCTGCGCCAACCTCGACCGGGCGCGGCTGGACGCCCGCATCGCCGCCGAGCGGGTCACCCGGGTGCTGTGACCTCGTCGCTGCGGCATATTCATGCCTCAGCGGCATATCTGCCGCGAGCATCATGCCGCCCAGCCGTCCGCCTGGTGAGCGGAGGCAAACGGCGGCGGGCGGCCCCCGGCGCGAGACCGGGCACCGGGTCCCAGTGCGTTTCGGCCACCGCGCGGGGGGCGTCCCGGCACCCAGTGATCCCCTACGATGCCCGGGAAGCGCAGTGCAGACGGGGAGGCAGCATGGCCGACTTCACAGTGGACCCGGAGGACGTCCGGACGCACGGCCGGACCATCGGCACCACCATCGCGGACGACTACGCGCTCGCGGCCGACGAGCTGGCCCGCGACGGGGCCGTCGACGCGCCCGGGTTCGGTCTCGCCCTGTCGCCGGTGGAGGCGCTGTACATCCAGCGCGTCGACTTCCTGGTCAAGGACGTACGCGGGGCCGCGGACGTGTGCCGGCAGATCGGCTCGAAGCTGGGCGTCGTCGCCGACCAGTACGAGCGCGCCGAGGACCTGCACGTCGGCGGGTTCGGCGGCACGCCCGCGACGATGACCGGCTTCGGTGACGCGTACGGCCGGACCGGCACCGCGCAACTGGCCACGGACCCGGCGGTGCTCGGCACCGCCACGATGGCCGCCACCATCACGCTGGCCGAGATCGGCGCGGTCATGGGCGGCATGTCGGCCTGCGCCGCGCTCTGCCCGACGTTCATCATCGGGGTGGCCGCCGCCGCGCTGTTCGTGGCGAACCCGGTCGGCATCGCCCAGTCCGGCGCCGACCTGATGCGGCACGGCGACAACCTGCAGAAGGCGCTCAACGCGAACTTCGACAAGATGTGTGCGGCGGCCACCGGCACCTGGAAGGGCGAGGGCAGGGACAACTTCGTCATCATGGCCACCAAGCTCAAGGGCCACCTGGACGAGCTGGGCGCGTACATCCGTACCCTCGGGGAGGCGCTGCACTCCCTGGAGATCGCCCTCGGCGGGCTGTGGATCGCGCTGGGCGCGATGACCGTGCCGTTCCTGACCTGGCTGATCGCGATGCGCGCCGCCGAGCTGGTGCCCGGCGCCGCGGTCGTGCTGGAGCCGATCATCGAGGCCGCCGGGGCGGCCGTGGCCGGCTCGGTCACCACCATGGTCGCGGCGGTGACCGCGCTGGGCGGCCTGGTCCTGGCGGTCATCAACGGCCTGGCCAAGGACTTCCTGAAGCTGATGGCGCTGCCGGACGACGGCGCGGCCGGCACGCCCGACCTGACCGAGTTCCGCGTCGGCGAGAACTTCGCCTGACCGGGAAAGAGGAGACATCGTGATCGACCCGGACGCCCGACGCCGCATCGAGGGCATGGCCGAGCAGGCGAACCGGTTCGCCGGCCAGATCCAGGACCTCACCGGCGAGGGCACCGACGACACCGGACTGGTGCGGGCGACGTGCGGCGCGAGCGGCCGCCTCGTCGACATCGAGCTGGCCGCCGAGACCCGGCGGATGCAGACGTACGAGCTGCGCGAGGCGATCCTCGCGGCCACCGGCCGGGCCGCCGACGCGGCCAGCGCCCGGCTGGCTGAGGTGGTCGCCGAGATGACCCGGGGCGCCGCCGACGGGTTCGGCACCGACGCGGTACGCCAGGCCCGGGAGCAGGTCGCCCAGTACCAGCGGCTCGTCGACGCGCAGCGGGAGAAGCTGGAACAGCTGCGCGGCAACCTCGGCCGGTCATGAGCGCCGTCGCGCCGGAGCTGCGCCTGCGGCGGCCCCTGCTGCGGATCCTCGGCACGCTGCGGCCGATCCGGGCCGGCTACCAGGCCCGCCCGGTGACCGCCCTGGGGCTGGTCGGCCTGATCGTTGCCGGCGTCCTCACCCTGCTGGTGACCGCGCCGCTGGCCGGGCAGGTGCCGTGGCTGCCTTTCGTGGCCGTACCCGTGGTGGTGCTGCTCGGTCCGGTGGCGTACCTGCTGCTCACCGTCGCGGCCAGCACCTGGTACGGCTACGGCGCCGGCCACCCGATGCTGGTGGTCGCCGACGGGGAGGTGCGCGGCCGGCTGCGCGGCGTGTGGGCCGACGAACTGGCCGACGCCGACCCCGCCGACCCGGACTGGTGGGACCTGCGGCTGCCGGCCGGCGCGCTCGCCGGGGTACGGGTGGACCGGGACCGCCCTGGCGGCCCGCTCCTCGTCCTCGACGTGCCGCCCACCGTGGCGGAGGCGCTGACCGCCGGCGACGGCACCCGCAAGCTGGCCGGGCACTGGCGGGACCGGGTGGGCAGCCCGGCCGCCTGGCAGGTGGGACTCTACGAGGGACGGTTCGGCGGGGAGCGGCGGCTGCGGGCCCTGCTCGACGCGCTCGCCGCCGCCGGCGCCCCCCGACCCTGACCCGCCTGCTGCCGGCGCGCTGCGATCCTGGCTCGCCGTTCCCAGGTGCCCCGCGACCCTGACCCGCCCGCTGCCGCCGTGCTGCGATCCTGACCCGTCGTTGCGGGTCGGCGGGCCCGGCCGCGCCGAATCCGGTTGACACTCGCCGGCCCCGCAGGGCCTACTGCCCCGGGCGCGCCGACGCGCCGGCCGGTCCTCGGCCGGTTCTCCCGGCGGGCGGAAGGAACGGGCGGACGTGCTGACCTGGCAGGAACTCGGCGAGGAACACCTCCCGGCGCTGACCGCACTGGCCGAGGCGTGCCTGGCCGAAGACGGTGGGCTACCGCTGTTCACCGACCCGCCGCTGCTGCGGGCGCGACTGCTCCAGACCCGTACCCTCGCCGCCTGGCACGGCGGTGACCTGGTCGCGGCGGTCGGGGTCGGCACCGGGCGGACGCCGGCCACCAGCACCGGCCTGGTGCACCCGGCCTGGCGCGGGCAGGGTCTCGGCGGCCGGCTGCTGAGCTGGGCCGGCGAGCAGGCCGGCGACGCCGACCTGCTGCTCACCACCGAGTTGTGGAGCCCGGACGCGGACGCCCTGTTCACCGCGCGCGGCTACGAGCGGACCTTCACCGAGTGGGTGCTCCGGCACGACCTCACCGCCCTCCCCGAGGTCGCCCGCCCTGACGGTGTCACCACCGAGCCCGCGACGCTCGACGCGGAGCTGTTCGAGACCTACCGGGCGAGCTTCGCCGACCGCCCCGGCTTCGCCGAGCCCGACGCCGACGAGTGGCTGGGCGACCTGGGCGACGACGACGGGTACCGGCCGGACCTGTCGCTCGTCGCGCGCGGCCCCGACGGTGCCGCCGTGGGGTTCCTCACCGTCATCGACACCTGGATCGACCAGGTGGGCGTGGTCCCCGGCTGGCGGGGGCGGCGGGTCGGGGCGTACCTGGTGGCGCGGGCGCTGCGGGGCCTGGCCGCCGACGGGGCGCGGGAGGCGTGGCTCTGCGTCAACGACAACAACCCGGCGGCGGGCCTGTACCGGCGGCTCGGCTTCCAGGACGCCGGCCGCCGCGCCCGCTACCTGCGCACCCGCCGCTGACGGTGCGCGCCGCGCTCACCGCCCCCTCGCGCACCGCGCACCCGGCGTGGTCGGCTCAGGCGCTCGGGTCGTGGGTGGGGATGATGCGGACCTGGTTCCGGACGGCGTGCAGCCGGTGCAGGGTACGGAAGGCCTCGTCGCGATCGTCGTCGGCGAGCCAGCCCGGGTACGGCGCCTTCTGCCGGACGTGTTCGATCTGCAGCCCGTGCCACGCGGCGTCCCCGGCGACCAGCACCGGCCCGTCGGAGGTACGCAGCAGCACACCGGCGCTGCCCGGCGTGTGCCCGGCCAGCTCCACCATGAGCACGGACCCGTCGCCGAGCAGGTCGTGACTGCGTTCGAAGGTGAGCACCGGCGGCCCTGTCAGCTCGTAGCTGTCCAGCCGGCGGTCTCGCAGCGCGGCCCGGACGCCGCCCGCCGGTGCGGTGTCGCCGGACATCATCCAGTCCCGCTCCCGCTGACGCACCATGACCGGCAGCCCGGGCAGGTCGAGCAGCCCGCAGACGTGGTCCCAGTGCAGGTGGGTGGGGAGGGCGAAGTCGATCGTGTCGGCCGGAATGCCGGCCCGGTCCAGCGCCGTCGTGGTCGGCAGCACCTGGTAGCGCGGCCGCACCGCCGGCCGCAACGTCCACGGCAGGTCGGCGATCACCCGCTCGCCGACGTCGGTGCAGACGGACGGGTCGAGCAGCACGGTGACCTCGGGATGCCGGATCACGTACGTGGTCAGGGCGTTGCCGACCCGGCGCGGTCGCCGGACGGCCTCGGCGATCAGTGGTGTCGGCACCGACCGCACCGTCTGATCCAGTGCGATCAGCTCGACCTCAACATCTCCGCGCGGGATGCCGGCGTCGGACAGCCCGGCCAGGAAGCGCCGATCGACCGGACGCGGCCGGAGCATGCGATACGGCACCGCCGCCAGCGCGCCGGCCGCCACCGCGGCCTCCCGGACCGTCTGGATCATGAACGTCCCCCTCTTGCCCTGTCGCGTCATGCGGTGTGGGCTGCACCGTAGAAGTTCAGGTCGACCTGAAGTCAATCCGGAAGGAGCCGGCGTGACGACGTGGCGAATCGGAGACGCGGCAGCGCTGGTCAACGTCCCGACGCACGTGCTGCGGCACTGGGAGGAGGTCGGCGCGCTCGAACCGGCCCGGCTCGCCAACGGGCACCGGAGCTACGACGACGAGACGATCACGCGGGCGCGGCTGATCCGGCTCTGCCAACGGGCCGGCATGTCACTGGCCGAGATCCGCGACCTGTATCGCGGCGACGGCGAGCACCGCGCCGCGCTGGTGCGGGACCGACGGGACCGGATCGCCGACCAGATCGGCCGGCTGCACGCCGCGCAGGACTTCCTCGATCACGTACTCGCCTGCGCGCACCCGATCGTGTCCACCTGCCCCGAGTGCAGCAGCTTCGCATCCGACGCAGTCCAGTCAGAGGAAGGGGTTTCGTCCACCCGACGCGACGACTGACGAGGTCGGCGGCAACGCGCTCCTGCTGTAGAGGCCGCGGCCCGCTACCCCGTCCCGCCGCTGGCAGCGCGGTCAGCGGCGGTGCAGCCACGGCGCGCGCCGCGCGCACCCCGAGTTGTGCTCCACCGGCAGCCCGCACCGCCCGCCGTCGTCCGGCAGCGGCCGGTCACAGAAAACCCAATGGCGTACGCACTGCTCGTCCTCGGCCGACACGGTCACCCCGCCCGGCTCGACCCGGGCGCTGAAGTGGGCCAGCACCCGAGCGGCGGTACGCGCGAAAATCCGGGCCCGATGCAGGTCGGGGGCGGTGACCGGCAGGTGGATCACCCAGCGGCCGGTCATCGGTAGAGGCGGTTCGCCGACTGGGCGCTCTGCCAGGCGCGTAGGGCGTTCTTGATGCGCAGGTTCTCCTCCTGCACGGCGCGCAGGCCGGTCTGCGCGACGGTGAGTTCGTCGGCGACCTGGTGCAGGAAGGCGCGGATCTCGACGGGGTCGAGGCCGCGCCGGCGGACGTTGAAGCAGCGCTCGCGGACCTGCCACGGTCGGAGCGGCTGGCTTCTCCTGGCCTCTGCGATCGGCCGTCTCTCGTTGCGTCGGCCCACCAGCCGACGGATCAGGTTGCGCACGGGGGGACCGCCCTTCGTCGGGTCGCGTCGACGTGTGGTGGGGCGGCCTCCGCCGGGTTGCCGCCGGCGGAGACCGCCCTGCCCTGCGGCCTGTTCACGGGTACGGCGGCAGGGCCGCGCCGGGGGAGCGCGGAGGGTGTGAAGTCTCGACGGCGATGCGAGACCGGTACGAGAGGCGCCAACCGACCGCAACAGCACCGCATCACCGAGAGCGACGCTATTGCCACCGAGTCACCTATGTCAAGCATGTCTCTGAGTCAGCTGCCCACCTATGTCACCCGTGCTACGTGCGTTGCCTCTGCCGAAGCTGTTGATCGATACTGGGCGGGCCAACCGACTGCAAGGGGCCTGACGTGCCTATTCCGCCCACCATGGACGAGCTGCTCGACGATCTGCTGAGAAAGATCAAGGACGGGACCTATCCCCCTGGCTCCCAGCTTCCGTCTGGGCGGGAGATGGCGGACGCGTACGACGTGTCGCAGTCCACGATCAGTCGGGCGGTGGCGAGGCTGCGGGAGCAGGGTGTGCTGGTCGGCCGCCCGGGTCGCGGCGTCTTTGTCGCAGAGTCCCGGCGCCGCTGACGGCCACATCTGACGATTGTCTGCCACGGCAGTCAGCCGATGACCATCAAGCAGACGAGGAGCCACGGCGGGTCCGGGCATGATGTCCTACTGCAGGCCGCCAAGCGCAATAGCCAAGGTACCGTGTGCACTCTCGTGACCAGGTGTGTGGACAGCTAAGCTTTGGCGCGTGCGTCGCCTACCGAGCAACCTCCCGGCCCCCGTAGTCAACCTAGTGCGGTGGACCGACGCCAACCAGGGTAAGCCCCTCCCTGCGAGCCTAGTCCCAGGTGCGAGTGAAGACGAACTGAGCCGACTTTCCGCGCTCGGTGCGGTAGCGAAGGCCCTAGCTCCCCGTGCTGTTCGGCATTGGCCCTCTCCGCTAATTGAATGGGCAACCGAAGCCCTGCCTACTCCGGACCGTCAGCTGGTTCAATCAATACGCGAGTCATTCGGTTCCGACCTCGACGTTCTGGCGGAAGCGTATCAAATCCTGGTAACCGGAAAGAATCGTCGGCGGCTGGGCACCTTTTTCACGCCCCCCGCAATCGTTCGCTACATGATTGGCAACATAGGTTCAATACTTCGAGACCGGCCATCTTACATTATTGATCCGGGTGCCGGCGTCGGTGCCTTCACGGTGTCAGCCAGACGGGTTTGGCCAACGTCCACCACTATCGCTGTCGACCTCAATGTCGTAACGCTTGGGTTGCTGGCAGCGCGAGCAGCTTCTCGTGAAGTGGGGGAGCTAGCCAAGAAGCAAGGCCGGGTTGATCTTGTTGTTCAGAACTACCTTGACTGGATTAGCCAAGGCTGGCCGGAACTGAAGGGGCCGCGACTCGTCCTGGGCAATCCGCCCTACACGCGCAATCAGCAAATGACTGCGGACGAGAAGGTGCGAGCACGAGAAGCTGCTGGCCACCTGGTGACGAGCGGATTGGCGGGCCTCTCGGCATACTTCCTCGCTGCAACCATCAACGCTTTGAGCTCAGACGACTCGCTATGCCTATTGCTGCCGGGCTCCTGGTGCGAGACGCGTTATGGCCGCGAGTTGCGAAGTTGGCTGTGGCATTCGCGCAGGCGACGAATCGAGATCGATCTCTTCCCTAGCAAGGTAGAAGTATTTCCGGGAACCCAAGTAACGGCAATGATTCTTTCTGTTGGCGCAGAACAAGGATCGAGCCAGCCTTTCATTTCTCGCGCAGTTGACTTGGCAGACGATAACGGGCGCCAAACCGTGGTCAGAAACTCTGAAGCGATAATCGATCGCAATGGCCCCTGCCCCCCCTCCTTTACGCGACTAGCTACTAGTAAGAGTATGAAGGTGCAGACGGTCCGGGGCCTAAGTCTCGGTAGCGTTGCCAAGATCCGTCGTGGAGTGGCAACCGGCTCAAACCGCTTCTTTTTCCTCTCTGACGGAGAACGGTTGCTCGAAGGTTTGCCTGACAAGGCCCTACGGCCTGCCCTCGTCAAGGCTTCTCACTGCCCCTGGGACACCTTGGACCTCGAAGCCCATGAGGCCATAGGTTCAGCAGGGGCGCCTCGATGGCTCTTGGATATGAACTCCTGTGATGCGGCGGAGACGGATGAAGACCTAAAGGTATACCTGGCAAAGGGAAGATCACTGGGGGTGCATAAAACTCATCTCGCGCTACAACGCAAGATCTGGCATACGGTCGAACTCGTAGCTACCCCCGACATATTCCTGGCTCCAGTCGGAAAGGGTCATCACCGTGTGATCCTCAATGAGGCGGGCGTGGTTGGCAGCAACAATTTGTACGGAATTTATTTGGGCCCGCTAGCGCCGTGGAGCCCGCGGGAACTCGCAGCATGGCTCCGAAGTGGAGACGGACAACAGGCCCTGAATGGCATGTCGCGCCAGTACCAGGGAGGGTCATCTAAACTCGAACCTCGGTCGCTCCGCAATCTCCTAGTGCCCGTGGAATAAGCCCATACTCCGCTCGCTGCCAACCTGAGCATGACGAGCCGAACAATGGATTGAGGTGAGGTCGGTGGCGGGGTTCAGTGTAGATACCCACTTGTTGAGAGAGCTCGGTGAGCTCCTTGTCGGCCGTGACAGCACGGCAATCCTCGAGCTCATTAAGAATGCATATGATGCTGACGCAACTGAGGTCATCCTTCATGCAAGCGGCTTAGGGTCAGGGCAAGCTGTGTTGCGAGTCGTGGACAACGGGAACGGAATGACGTATGACCGTTTCCAGACGGCCTTCTTGCGAATTGCCGGCCGCGACAAAGAGGGTGCAATCCGTCGCTCACCGCTTTACGGTCGTCGTTATACGGGACAGAAGGGGATTGGCCGGTTGGCGGCACACAAGCTTGCCGCATCGTTGAAGGTTGTTAGCGCTCCTCGATCCATGATGCCGGGAAGTGCTAGTGAGGGTGTCTACGCTCTGCTCGATTGGGATTTAATTGAGCAACAAGACACGCTTGACGAATTGAGCGAAGGTCTCCATACAGAGCGTCTGCCCCCCAAGACTTCGACGCCGATGGGTACGTTAATCGAACTCCAACGCCTGCGGTCCCGATGGACCGACCGGCAGCTGGCGATATTTGTGTCGGAGTTGAAGACGTCGCAACCCCCGGAAGCCCTTGCTGACCCTGGGTGGGTCCCCGGAACCATTGCTGGAACTAACCTGATTTCTGCTCCCCTCATCAGGGACGTGTCTGCAGCAGATCAGGGTTTTCAAGTAAAACTAAGCGGCGACCTCGACACTGGAGACGATCTCTGGGATAAGGCCAGCGAGAACTTTGAATGGCTGGTCGAGATTGAGGCGTTAGGCGATACGGTGCGATACCAAATTGCGCCGCTTGCCTCGTATGCTAAGAGGGAACCGGCCGCTCGCGCCTACTACTTCGAAAAGGCCTATCCCGGCAGGGATCGGCCGAGGTTCCAAGCCAGAATCTTCACCAACCCGAACTCAAGCACTCGGCGGGGCCCTCTCGCAGGGTTTGTCAGATCGAACGCTGGCGTACGTGTTTACCTCGAGGGATTTAGAGTGTTGCCTTATGGGGAACACGGTGACGACTGGCTCGGCGTCGACCGAGATTACAGGTCCGGCCCTCGGTTCTACACAATTGACGTAGACCAGAACGTCAGTGATGAGCTTGAGGTTGATCGCCGGGAAGCGCTTTCAGCGACGGGAAATATTGGCTATTTCGGCGCGGTGTTCCTGACTGAGGACCGAACCGGCGGACTCATGAGCCTAGTCAATCGCGAAGGATTTATTCCGAACGCTACGTTCGAGGCCCTCGTGGAACTCGTGAGGACGGGCGTGAACCTCAGCGTAAGAGTACGGCGTGCCGTGGCGAACCAGATTGCGGAGAGAGAACGCCGATTTGCGGAGACGCAGGTCGCGCAGGCTGCCCAGGATGAATCGTCGTCGTCGCAAGGGTCGGACCGCCAAGCGGAGCACCGGATACCGGCCGACCAACCGGATCTGTCACGTCAGCCTCCACCTCCTATGGAGGCTCCGGGCTCGGGTACGCCACCGTCTGCCGTCCTAGTCCCTACTTCTTCCGAGGTCATGGCCAAGGCAGCCATCAGCGAGGCGCAACGGATTGCTGAAGGCCTGCGAACGTCCGCTCTTCCGGCCGCCGACGCCAGCTCGTTGGAGAAGCTTATTGCAGGCTTCACGGTCGCGGCAGCAGAGCTTGAGCGGCTGCGAAGTCTGCAGCCGGATCTGCGAGTGTTGGCGAGCGTGGGCCTTCAGCTAGGCGCCTTCGTGCACGACGTCAATGGGATGCTTGGGCAGGCAAGTACGGTCAAGCAGCTTCTCGAACCATTGATGTACGACCAGACGTTGAATAAAACGCAGTCGCAAAGGATTAGGCGGGTTGGGCGGGCTCTTGACGAGCTGACGCATTCCCTCGCCAGGCAAAGCAGCTACCTGACTGATGTGCTAGTTACCGACCCACGCCGCCGCCGCTCCCGACTAAAAATTAAGGACCGTCTGGCCGTAGTGCAGCGCCTTCTGCATGGTCAGCTGGCGCGACTCGACGTGACGATTGAGGATCTTCTCGATTCTGATGCCGCCACACCGCCGATGTTTCCGGCCGAGGCGGGCGTGCTACTTACAAACCTATTGACGAATGCGGTCAAGAATGCGGGTAGCCCAGGTCGAGTACGTGTCGAGGGCAGAGTGCTAGGGCGGAGGGGACTGACGCTGCTCGTGCACAACACTGGCGTGGCGGTTGATCTCACGGAGGCTGAACGATGGTTTCTGCCCTTCGAGAGCACCACTACCGAGGTTAACGAAGTTTTAGGACAAGGCCTTGGTCTCGGTCTTCCCATTACAAGGGCACTTGTGGAAGACTATCGAGGCACAATTAGCTTCGTCGAGGCTCCCCCCGGCTTCGCCACGAGCGTACGCGTGGACCTTCCTGACCCCCAGGAGCGATGATGCAAGCCAAGTGGCCCCAAATGCCTACTGCGGCCGGTAGAGCCCAGCTGCCTCTCGTGGTAATTATCGACGACGAGGATCAGTCTGCATTTGCAGAGGTACTGCAGGATGAAGGGATCGACGCTCTTTCGCTTCACCCCGATGACCTCGACGGGGATATTTTGGCAAGGGCTACCACCGTGGTAGTTGACCAATATCTCGACCACTGGCCGGGTCGCAACGGATACTCTGTTCCTTTTGCTCTGAAGGTTCCGGATGGTCTCAGCTTAGCCTCAGTACTTCGTTCTCATGTAGAGGCTAGCGGAGCCCGAAAAGGGCCACCGGTTGATGCTGTCTCCTTCGTGCTGCGAACGGGCGAGGCTGAAAAGATTGGCGCCGGGCTGCCGAGGGCCGCCAGAGAGTACTTGCTCGCTGCTCAGTATAACCTTGAGTGGGTATTTGATAAGAGCTACCTGCCGGAACTGGGAAGACCATCCGCCGCCGCGCGGATTGCGCAGTTGGCGAATGCTACAGCTAGCCTCTCGTCGGACTGGGGTCCGGATTCAGGCGATCCGGGATTGCGTTGGCTAGGAGTTCCGGATGCCGATTGGTCTCGCGACGCACGATGGCAGGTGGAGCAATGCAGGCCTCCCCAGCATGTTGTTGCACAGCGGACGGCAGGCCGAGCTTGGCTTCGTTGGTTTCTTCACCGGATTCTTCCCTTCCCAACCTTCTTGATCGATGAGCGCAAACTGGCTACGTCGTTAGGTCTTACGAGGAGAGCGCTGGAAGAGGTGCTGAACTCGAACAGCGATCTAAGGTCTAAGTTGGATGGGGTTCGCTATGGTGGGCCGCTCGATACATTTATGGGCGCGCGCTGGTGGAGGGCGGGGGTCAGCCATGCCATCCATGACATGCTTCAGGAGTGCGGGCTCGACGACGAACTCGACCTTGCCAGCGTCGGATATGCGGCTTCTTCGCTTCACGGAACTCCGCTGTCATGTCTTGACATCGAGGATCCGGTTATGGAGATAGGTGCGGACTACTCGGTCTCGGATGATCCCATTTCGGCATCGGAAGCCGTCCGCCTCCAGCCCGACGATTGGCCGCCCTACGCGGATGAGCCTTGGGCGCATAGGAAGTACCTAGAGCCGGCGGGCGATCCGGAACTCATGGCGCTAGTGGTGTCCGTGGACCGTTGGCAATTGAGGGAAGATTCCGTAAAGGGTGAAGCTTCTCGATCTCCCTCTTCGTTGGCCGCAGACGGCGAGGTTGGGAGCGTGGAATGAGGCATGGGCAGTCCCAAAGACGCGCGATCAGGATCACCGAATCGACTGCGTATGTGGCCGACACGGGACCTCTTCTCTGTCTCGGGCACTCTAAGGCTTTGCGTGAACAGGTCCAACGCCGGTGTGAGTCGCGTACCCACTGGGTAGACGCGGTGCGGCAGGAGCTTGCCAAGCATGCCAAGGGTCGCGACGCAAAAGGGCAAGCTGCTAAGTACTTCGATGGTCCTGATTGTGGCTGGCTCATTATGGCGCCTCCCGTACAGCCTCAAGAGATCCGAGTTTTGGAGGCGCTTCTAGAGCGACTGAAGGAGCTTGAGCTAGAGAAAGCTCAACGATTGGGGCGCCGAGCAAAGTCCCACCCGAAGGCCAATCTGGGGGAAGCTGAAAGCATCCTCCATGCAATTAGACACGGTCATGCATTCTTGGCTCATGACAACACCGCCAAACGAGTAGCCTGGGACGCCGGGCTTCAGGCGGGTACGATCGTCGATGTCGTTAAGTGGATGGTTTCGCGAGGGGCAAATGCTTATCAGCTCGCGGAAGAACTCAAGGAGTTGCAGGCGGTCAAAATTGATACGGGCTTGTGGATAAACAGTGTACTGGACTTGACCCCTGCGCCGCGTTAGTTGGCCGCTGTTTAGCCTACCCGTGACAGGGCGACGCACATCGGCAGGACGGATCGCGTGCGACATACTTACGCGTGGGGTGTTAGCTGCTCAGTCGATCGTTGGCAGCCTCGGTCCCAGGACGTCGTCCGCGTCCACGATCGTGTACGCGTACCCCTGCTCGGCGAGGAACCGCTGCCGGTGCGCCGCGTACTCCGTGTCGATGGTGTCCCTGGAGACCACCGTGTAGAAGTGCGCCTGCCGCCCGTCGGCCTTCGGCCGGAGCACCCGCCCCAGCCGCTGTGCCTCCTCCTGCCGCGACCCGAACGTCCCCGACACCTGGATCGCCACCGCCGCCTCCGGCAGATCGATCGAGAAGTTCCCCACCTTCGAGATGACCAGGGTCTTCACCTCACCCGACCGGAACGCGTCGAACAACCGCTCGCGTTCCTTGTTGGTGGTCGACCCCTGCACGATGGGCGCGTCCAGGTACTCGCCGAGCTGGTGCAACTGGTCGATGTACCCGCCGATGACGAGCACCTGCTCGTCGGGGTGCCGGTTGACCAGTGCCCGCACCACGGGCAGCTTCGTCCGGGCGGTCGCGGCCATCCGGTAGCGCTCATCGGCCTCGGCCGTCGCGTACGACAGCCGCTCGGCGTCCGTCAGCGTGACCCGTACCTCGATGCACTCGGCCGGGGCGATCCAGCCCTGCGACTCGATGTCCTTCCATGGCGCGTCGTACCGCTTCGGGCCGATCAGGCTGAACACGTCGCCCTCCCGGCCGTCCTCGCGTACCAACGTCGCGGTGAGGCCCAGCCGGCGGCGGGCCTGGAGGTCCGCGGTGAACCGGAAGATCGGCGCGGGCAGCAGGTGCACCTCGTCGTAGATGACCAGACCCCAGTCGCGGGCCCCGAACAGGTCCAGGTGGGTGAACGCGCCGCCCTTGCGGGAGGTGAGCACCTGGTACGTGGCGATGGTGACCGGGCGGATCTCCTTGCGCTCGCCCGAGTACTCGCCGATCTCCGCCTCGGTCAGCGAGGTGCGGGCGATCAGCTCCCGCTTCCACTGCCGGCCCGCCACGGTGTTCGTCACCAGGATCAGCGTGGTCGCCTTCGCCTCGGCCATCGCCGCCGCGCCCACCAGCGTCTTGCCGGCGCCGCAGGGCAGCACCACCACCCCGGACCCGCCGGCCCAGAACGCCTCCACGGCCTCCCGCTGGTACGACCGCAGCGTCCACGGCTTGCCGCCGTCCTTGCCGGCCTCGGCCAGGTCGATCTGGTGTGCCTCGCCGTCCACGTAACCGGCCAGGTCCTCGGCCGGCCAGCCGAGCTTGAGCAGCGCCTGCTTGAGCCGGCCCCGCTCGGACGGGTGCACCTGGATGGTGTCGTCGTCGAGCTTCGGGCCGAGCATCCCGGCGAGCTTCTTGCTCTTGGCGACCTCGATCAGCACCATCCGGTCCAGCGCCCGCAGCACCAGGCCGTGCGCCGGGTCGTTGGCGAGCTGGAGCCGGCCGTACCGGTCCATGGTCTCGGCCACGTCGACCAGCAGCGCGTGCGGCACCGGATAGCGGGAGTACTTGATCAGGGTGTCCACCACGCCCTCGGCGTCGTGGCCCGCGGCCCGGGCGTTCCACAGACCCAGCGGCGTCAGCCGGTAGGTGTGTACGTGCTCGGGGGAGCGTTCCAACTCGGCGAAGGGGGCGATGGCCATCCGGCACGCCTGCGCGTCCGGGTGGTCGATCTCCAGCAGCAGGGTCTTGTCCGACTGCACGATCAGTGGTCCACCGCTCACGCCAGTGCCCTCTCCCTCGCCCGGCCCGGGTCGCCCGCACCCCGGCTGACCTGCCGAAGGCGGACCATCCAGTGTTGCACGCCCGGAGCTGTCCGGAAAAAGTCATGCTGGACAGGCAACGTCACACTCTTCCCGTACGTCTAGCAAGCGGGACAACTGTCAGGGGGAGGACCAGATGAAGCCTGTCCGGTTGATCAGCCGGGTCGTCGCCCTGGCAGCGGTCGTGTTGGTCGGTGCCGGTGCGTGCACGCTCGATCCGGAAGGCGACGGATCCGGGGCAGCCGCCCCGGCCCCCGTCAGCGTGACGGAACGAGCATCGGGGGCGAGCGTGACGCCCGGGCCGGACCCCACGACCGGGTCCCCGTCGGCGACACCCAGCCGGGCGGCCACACCGAAACCCAGCCGGACGGCGACCTCGCCCAAGCCGCCCGCCTCGCCCAAGCCCAGCAGCACCGGATACACCGGCTGCCCGCAGGGCGAGCACCAGCGGGCCGTCGAGACGTACCTGGCCCGGCTGGGCGGGTTCGGGCCGGTGACCGTGGACGGCAAGCAGTCCGCCGCCGACTGCGCCGCGATCAAGAAGTTCCAGCGCCGGTACGCGATCAGCCCCGCCGCCGGGCGCGCCGGCGTCACCACGTACTCGGTGGCGAAGCGGCTGGCCAGCACCGACGTGAAACGCTGCAACGCCGGCACCGGGCTCACCTTCTGCGTCGACCTGACCCACCAGACCGTGTGGGCGATGCGCGGCGGCAACGTGGTGCTCGGCCCGACCGTCACCCGCACCGGCATGGCCGGCTACGCCACGCCGAGCGGCACCTACCGGGTAGCCAACCGGAACCTGAAGGAGTGGTCCAACCCGTACGAGGTGTGGCTGCCCTACTGGCAGCGCTTCAACGGCGGCATCGGCTTCCACGAGACCACCACCTACCTGCACAACGGGTCGATCGGCTCGCACGGCTGCGTCAACCTGCTGCACCGCGACGCCGTCCGGCTCTGGGAACTGGGCTCGGTCGGCACCCGGGTGGTCGTCTTCGGCCGCCGCCCCGGCACCTGACCCCGGCCGCGTCACCCCGGCCGCGTCACCCGGGCCACGCGACCTCGGGCGCGTCACCCGGGCCAGGCGAGCCCGGCCCGCGTGACCTTGCCGCCCGGATCAGGGTTTTAACCCCTGGTCGGTACGGTCGCCGCGGTGCCACCCTGGGAGCGGGATTCCGGACGGGGCGGAGGGCTGGGATGGCCGTCGAGCAGGACGAGCAGCACGAGGTGTCCACCGCGGTCCGGATCGGGTACGCGGCCGGCGCCGCCGGCCTGCTCGGCTGGTTCCTCTTCGGCCTGCTCGTGCAGCGGCAGGGCTTCGTCGCCTCGTTCGGCGAGGCCGCCGGCACCGGCTTCGGGCTGCTCCTCGCCGTCTCCGTGATCGGCGCGTTCCGCCACAACGGGCGCTGACCCGGCGACCGTGCGCAGTCCTCGGTAAGAATCGCCCCTCGGCGCGCACTACCTGGTGACGAGACACCTTCATGGCGAAGGAGAAGGAGCCAGTGACGCATGCCGAACCAGACGAGCGGTTCACCGCCCTCTACCGGGCGCACTACCAGCAGGTGTACGCGTACGCGGTGAGCCGGGCGGGCCGCAAGCTCGCCGACGACGTGGTCGGGGACACCTTCCTGGTGGCCTGGCGCAGGCTGGACGCCGTTCCGGCCGCCGCGCTGCCCTGGCTGCTGGGCGTGGCCCGCAACGTGATCCGCGAACGCTACCGCGACGACATCCGCCAGGCGAGCCTCGCCACCGAGCTGCGCGCCTGGGTCGCGGAGGCGGACGCCGACGTCGCCGACCGGGTCACCGAACGGGCGGCGATGCTCGCCGCGCTCGCCGGCCTCGGCGAGGACGACCGGGAGGCGCTGACGCTGACCGCCTGGCATGGCCTGTCCGCCACGGCCGCCGCCCGCGTGGTCGGCTGCTCGACCGCGACCTTCTTCGTACGCCTGCACCGGGCCCGCAAACGCCTGGAACAGGCCATCTCCGACGCCGTCACGGTGGACCGCCACCGCCCCGTCCGCATCCCCGATCAGGAGTACGCCCGATGAGTCACCGTGACACCCTCCAGGCGCTGGCCGACGCCCGCCCGCGCAGCCTCGACCCCTCGGCTCCGCCGGACCCCGCCCTGATCATGGCGCAACCCCGGCCGGAAGCCCTCACCCGTCCCGCCCGCCGCCCGGTACGCCGGCTCGTGCTCGCCGGCGCGCTGCCAGCCGTGGCGCTCGCCGCGGCCGGCGCCCTCCTGCTGGACACCGCGTCCGAGCCCGGGACGCCCCAGGTCCAGCCGGCCGTCTCGTCGCCCGCCCCGGCCGGCGCGCCCGCCGACGCCGGCGGCCTGCTGCTGGTCGCCGCCGCACACAGCGAGTCCGCGCCCGCCGCCGCCGGCCGCTACTGGGTGGTCCGGGCCGAGCACGGCGAAGGCACCCGGCGCGCACAGGACGAGCGCTGGCTGGCCGCCGCCCCGGGCCTGCCCTCGGCCGCGTACGTCCGGGAGGCCGGTGGCTCGTGGACCTCCCGGCCGATGGCGGGCCACACCGCGGCGAACAACTTCCTGCTCGCCGGGAAGCCCCGCTCCGCGCGGGACCTGGCCGCGCTGCCCAGCACCCCGGCGGCACTCGAGGAGAAACTGCTCGCCTGGTACGCCGACACCGGCGCCACCGAGGGACGCGACGCGTTCCTGTTCCACTCCGGCACCGCCCTCGTCCTCGACCTGCCAGTGTCCCCGCAGGTGCGCGCGGCGGCGTACCGGATGCTCGCCGCGCTGCCCGGGGTGACGTCGCTGGGCCGGGTGACCGACCAGCTCGGCCGACCCGGCGTGGCCGTGACCATCACCCGGCAGGGCGACTTCGGCACGGCGCAGACCCGGCTGATCGTCGACCGGACGACCGGACGGGCACTGGCCCAGGAGAGCTGGGTCGCGGACCGCCCGGCGAGCTGGACCGCCGTGCTCGCCGCCCGCTGGTCCGACGCCGGCCTGCCGGAGGCGTCCGCGCTGCGGTGACCGCATGGCGCAGGACACGGGGCGGTGCGGCCTGCCCAGGCCGCATCGCCCCCGGTCCGGTCGCCGGGCCGTCGTCCAGGTTCCCCGCGATGTCCGGCCGATCGGGGTCGGTCAGTTCTCGAGCACCGCCGCGGTGATCCGGTGCAGCGCGAAGGTGTGCAGCATCTCCGTGCGCTCGTCCTCGGCGCGCAGGTAGCCCGCCCCGATCGACACCGGCCGGACCAGCCGGGACGCGGTCGCCCCGTGCGCGTCGACGTAGCCGACCCAGACCAGCGCCTTGTCCCGGACCGCCTGCTGGAGCACCGCGAGGGCCTCGCTGTGGGTGTGCGCCGGCGCCGGACCGGTGCGCGCCGCGCCGCCGCGGACCACCGCCGGGGCCCGCCGGGCCGCCCGCGCCGCCGCGTCACCGCGCCGGATCTGCTCCACCACGCCGAGCAGGCGCGGCAGCGGCAGCCGCGGCGCGGCCAGCGGATCCACCGTACGGGTGGCCGGCATCCGGGCCGGTGCCCGCCGGGTTCTCGGCCGGGCCAGCACCGCCGAGCCGGTGGCGTCCTCCGGCACCGGCGCGTACCCGGCGTCGCGCAGCGCGGCCAGCATCCGCTGCACCAGGTACGGGGTGACCAGCACCGTAGGGGCGAGCCGGCGGAACGCCAGCGGCTCCAGCCGCTTGTCGGCCAGCACCTCGGTGAGCAGCGCCTCGTCGTCGCTGCGCACGTACCCGCCGGCCGAGCCGACCCGCAGGCCGCCGTGCTTGCGGGCCACGTCGTCGATCAGGTAGGTGAGGCCCTGCGGCACCGGGGTGCGGGACCGGCGGCGGAACAGGGTGTGCAGGTCGTCGGCGGAGTAGCCGGCGTCCAGGGCGCGGCGGATGCTGGCCGTGGTGACCCGGTGCACGCTCGCCCCACCGGCCGACTCGTGCTCGGCCACCACGTCCAGTTCGCCGGCGAGTGCCGGGTCGGGCGGGCCGGGCACCACCACGGTCAGGTCGGCCTGGAGCAGGAAGTGGTCGACCGGGGCGGGCAGCAGCGCGTCCAGCGCCCGTACGGCGGTGGACGGCTCCCCGGACTCGGCGTCCGAGCGCAGCCCCAGCGGGTCGTCGGCCCGCTCGTCGGCCTCGGCCACCTCGGTCAGCAGCAGCCGCCCGTACGAGGTGAGCGCGCCGAGCCCGGTCACGCCGAGCTGAGCCGCCTCGGCCAGCACCTCCCGGTGCGCGGCCTCCCGCCCCCGGGCCCGCCGGGGCGTCCGCCAGTCGAGCAGCTCGAGCACCTCCTCCGGGGTCGGCGCGGCCGCCGGCGCCAGGTCGGCCAGCACGTCGAGCACCGAGCGCCGGACGGCCGGAGCGCTGGCCCGCTCCGCCTCGGCGGAGAGCACCGTGATCGGCCGGTCCCGGTCGTCGCGCTGGCCGACCAGGCCCGCCTGGCGGGTCATGGTCAGCCAGGCCCGGGCCAGCTGCTCCCAGCGCTGCGCGAGCGAGGCCGCCCGCCACACCTCGTACCCGGCGGTGGGCAGGATCTGCTGGTCGCCCCCGTACCGGGCGGAGCTGGAACCGGTCAGGTCCAGCTCCCCGGCCAGCCCGGCCGCGTACGCCACCTCGAAGAGCAGCGCGGTCGTGCCGTCGTCCAGCCCGAGGTTGCGGCCCATCCGGCGCAGGTCGCGCACGCCGACGCCGCCGGAGCGCAGCACCGGGGCCGGCTCGGCGGCGAGGCTGTCCAGCAGCGCCTCGGTGTGCCGGACCACCTCCATGGTCTGTCCGGCCCCGGCCGAGTCCACCGACTTCGGCTCGCGGGGCGGGCTCGCCACCACGGGCGGGCTGCTCCGCAACGGGCCCAGCGGGCCGCTGTCCCGGCGCAGCAGCAGCGCCACCTCGCGGGGGAGTTCGACGGTGCCGCCGCCCTTGCCGCCCGACATCCGGACCAGCAGGCGGTGCTCGACCAGCCAGCGGATCGGCGAGCCGGTCGGCGCGCCCCCGTTGACCAGGTCCGGCGGGAGGACGTCCTCGGCGCCGCTGGCCGGGGCGTCCAGCGCGCCCGGTGGCACCGTGCCGACCGGCGGGCCGGCGGCCAGCCGGTCCAGGATCGCCCGCGCCGACGGCGGCGCCGACAGCAGCGTGCGGCGCAGCTTCGCCGGGTCCGTGCAGACCGCCGCCGCCCGCGGGTCCAGCTCCGCCGCCGGCCGGCCCAGCCCCGCCGGGTACGGCGACACCTCGTCGACGCCGCCCACCACCTGGAGGTCGTGCTCGGGCCCGTACAGCAGGAAGAGCGCCCGGAGCCGGTTCACCGCGCCCCGGATGGTGGTGGGTGCGGGCGGCTGCGCGCCGGCGGTGGCCATCGCCAGGATCGCCTCGACGCTGGTGCCGCCGCCGTCCGGGTCCCGGGTGAGCCGGGCGGCGTCGAGGATCTGGAGGGTGAACTGGTCCAGCCCGTCGAGCGCCCGGGCGACGGAGACCCGCGACTGGGCGCGGATGGCCAGGGCGGAGACGTCGGCCGGCACCGGTACGACGAGGTCCGGCCGCAGCTGGAGCAGGGCGGCGAGGGACTCGTCCGGGAGGGTCCGGAGGTGATCGGCGAGTGAGGTGGTCATCGTCGTTCCACGCTAGCCCGGCAGGGGCCGGTCGCGCCCCTCGGACGTGCGGCTGGCTTCGGGTCCGGCGGGTACCTTTCCGGCATGCCCCCGCTCATGGTCGGTTTCGACTTCGACATGACCCTGGTCGACTCGCGTCCCGGCATCGCCGCCTGCTTCCGGGCGTTGACCGCACGGACCGGGGTGCCGGTCGACGCCGAGCTGGCTGTCTCCCGCCTCGGGCCGCCGCTGCGCACCGAGATCGCGCACTGGTTCCCACCCGAGCAGGTGGACGAGGCGGTGACGCTCTACCGGGACCTCTACCCGGCGTACGCGATCACGCCGGCCGTGCCGATGCCCGGCGCGGAGGCCGCGCTCGCGGCGGTGCACGCGCGCGGCGGCCGCGTCATGGTGGTCACCGCCAAGCTGGGCCGGCTGGCCAAGCTGCACCTGGACCACCTGGGGCTGGCCGTCGACGAGTTGGCCGGGGACCTCTTCGCCGAGCAGAAGGCGACCGCGCTGCGCGAGCACGGGGCGACCCTCTACGTGGGCGACCACGTGGCCGACATGATCGCCGCCAGATCGGCGGGAATCCCAGGCGTGGGCGTCGCGACCGGGCCGTGCTCGGCCGACGAGCTGGCGGCGGCGGGAGCTGAGCACGTGCTGAATGATCTCAACGGATTCCCAGGGGCGCTGGACCGGATCATCCGGCTAGCCTGGGAGGGGTAGCGGTCACGAGAGCAAAGCAGGGGTTTCAGGTGCCGACGGGTCGAGTGAAGTGGTATGACGCGGCCAAGGGATACGGGTTCGTCACCAGCGACGAGGGTGGCGACGTGTTCCTGCCGAAGGGCGCGCTACCGGCGGGTGTCACCGACCTGAAGGGCGGCCAGCGGGTCGATTTCAGCGTGGTCGACAGCCGCCGGGGCGCGCAGGCGATGGGTGTGAAGCTGCTGGAGGCGCCGCCGTCCGTGGCGGAGCTGCGCCGCCGGCCGGCCGAGGAGCTGCACGGCCTGGTCGAAGACATGATCAAGGTGCTGGAGGCGAAGGTCCAGCCGGATCTGCGCCGGGGCCGGTTCCCGGACCGCAAGGCCGCGCAGAAGATCGCTCAGCTGGTCCACGCGGTGGCGCGCGAGCTGGAGGTCTGAGGGACGAGCCCGGCGTCGGCGGCCCGGCCCAGCAGCGCCTCGACGGCGGCGAAGCCGGCCTCTCCCAGCTCGGCGGTGAACTCGTTGACGTAGAGGGCGATGTGCCGGTCCACCACGTCGGGCTCCATCTCCTGGGCGTGGGAGAGGACGTACTCGCGGCTGGCCTCCGGGTCGGCCCAGGCCTGCCGGACCGACTCGCGGACCCAGGCGGCGGCCTCGACCGGGTCGACCGCGCCCTTGCGGGCCAGGATCGCGCCGAGCGGGATCGGCAGGCCGGTGTCGCCCTCCCACCACTCGCCGAGGTCGACCAGCGCGGTCAGCCCGTGCCGCGGGTAGGTGAAGCGCGCCTCGTGGATCACCAGCCCCGCGTCGTACCGGCCGGCCGCGACGCCCGGCATGATCTCGTGGAACGGCACCACCTCGATCCGCGCCGGTGCCTGGTCCGCCGCCCAGAGCCGGAACAGCAGGTACGCCGTGGTCCGCTCGCCCGGCACCGCCACCGTGGCGCCGGACAGGTCGGTCCGGTCGCCGCGGGTGAGCACCAGCGGCCCGCACCCCCGGCCCAGCGCGCCACCGCAGGGCAGCAGGTGGTAGTCCTCGAGCAGCCAGGGCAGCGCCGCGTAGCTCACCTTCACCAGGTCGAACGCCCCGCGCTCGGCCGCCGTGTTGGTGACGTCGACGTCCGCGTAGGTGACGTCGACCGCCGGCGCGCCCGGCACCCGGCCGTGCACCAGCGCGTCGAAGACGAAGGTGTCGTTGGGACAGGGGGAGATCGCCAGGGAGAGCGCCACACCCCCACCGTAACCCCGCCCTCCCGACCCCCCCACCACCCCGCCCCTCGCGATGATCCCGCCACACCCTCGCGCCGCTGTCCTGGTCCTGGTCCCGCTCCCGCTCCCGCTCCCGCTCCCGCCGAGCTTCGGGCCGTCCATCCCGCCACGCTCCTTGCCACCAACCACGGTGACCTCGACGAGCGCCCCGGCTCCGTCCCCGGCCTCGGTCCTGGCTCTGGCCTCGGTCCTGGCTCTGGCCTCGGTCCTGGCTCTGGCCTCGGTCCTGGCTCCGGCTCCGGCTCCGGCTCCGGCTCCGGCCTCGGCTCCGGCCCCGGCCCCGGCCTCGGCCCTGGTCCCGGCTCCAGCCTGGCTCCGGTCCCGGCTCTGGTCCCGGTCCCGGCGCCAGCTCCGGCTGAGGCAGCATCGCTCGTCGCTGCCTTTGGAGCTGACGTCAGAAACGACTCAACCGCGCTGCGTACGCCTCCCCGAAACGGTCATCTCGGACCGTGTACCGGTGTTCCGGGTCGGCCCGCGAGATCAGTAACGACTCAGCTCGAAAGCGTGCCGTAGTCCTACGCCGGGCCCGCTGCCGAGGCGTTGTCCACGCGGCGGGTCGGTGCGGAGGGAGTGTCCACGGGGGCGGGCGGGTGCGGAGGGAGTGTCCAGGCGGCGGCCGGTGCGGAGTGGTTGTCCACGGGGCGGGGCGGCGCGGAGAAGTTGTCCACAGGGTTTTCCACAGGCGTGGCGCTCCTGTTGAAACCGCTGGACCGGCCGCGGCAGCATGCTCGGCGTGGCTGAGCCGACCGCTTCGACGGATCGTCCGACGGACCTGGGCGATGTGCTTCGCCGGCTGCGGCGGCGGGCCGACCTGAGTCAGCGGGAGCTGGCCGTGCGCGCGGGTGTGCCGCAGGCCGCCGTTGCGCGGATCGAGTCGGGTCGGGCCGGCGATCCGCGGTATCGCACGGTGGAGCGGCTGGTCCGAGCGGCGGGTGGGGAGCTGCGGCTCCACGTGGGTGCTGCGGCCATGGCGACGTCGGTGCGTCACGAGGAGCAGCGGGGTATGCCGGCGGTAGCGGACCCGGCCACGTCGTCGCCGGACGAGGAGCGGTCGCCAGACGATGAGCAGCGGGACGTGTCGGCGGTGGCGGACCCGGCCGCGTCGTCGCCGGACGACGAGCGGTCGCCGGACGAGGAGCAGGGGATCCGGGCCGGGAGGGACGAGGAGCAGGGGACCCGGGCCGGGCGGGACGAGCCGCTGGCGCCTGTGCCACATGACGGGCTGCGGGACCGGGCGGAGCGCCGTTACCCCGCGCACCTGGACGTGTGGGAGGTCCGCGAGCCCAAGGACTGGCCCGGCGCCTGGTGGGCGGAGTGGTACAACCTGCCGCCGGAGCGGTGGCCGTTGCCGTTGCCGCCGGCCACCTACGAGCTGAGTCGGCGACACCGCGATCGGCGCCGCTGGGCGAACTGGGTGCGCGGGGCGGTCGCGGTGCGGCGGGTGACCGGTCCGGCACTGCCGCTGACCTCCTGGCGGTTCGTGGCGGAGCTGCCGTACGGGGATCTGCTCGGCGAGCTTCGGGCGCACGAGCGCAGCCCACACCTGCAGTGGGGCGGCGCGGAACCGGCCGAGGAGCGGGAGGTGATCATCGACGGCGTGCTCGTCGCCGCGGAGCATCGCCGGCTCGGCATTGGCCGTCGCCTGGTGCGGGCCCTCGTCGCCGAGATGCCCGGGGCCGGCATCCAGGTCGCGCGGGCCATCGCGGACGGGCCGGGCGTCGGTTTCCTGCTCGCCTGCGGGTTCCGGCTGGAGGCGAGCCGGCCGGCGGCGCTGCGGCTGGACCGGCCGGCCGGGTCGGGGCCGGCGGTCAGCGGAGCGCGGCTGCCGCCGCGGTGAGGGCGGCGAACGCCTCGCGCATCCGCCAGGCGCTGCGATCGCGGGGCCCGATCGGGTTGGAGACCGTACGCAGCTCGGCGAAGGGGAGACCGGCCTGCGCGGCGGCGACGGCTACGCCGTACCCCTCCATGGCCTCGGCCACCGCGCTGGGGTGCCGGGCGGCGAGGGCCGCGGTGCTCGCGGCGGTGCCGGTCACCGTGCCGACCGTGAGGATCGGGCCGACCACGGCCGCCGGCAGGGCGGTACGCAGGGTGGCGAGGAATTCCGGGTCGGCGGGCACCACGCTGCCGGCGCCGATCAGCTCGGGCGGCATGCCCAGCTCCTCGATCGGGAGGAAGCCCTCCGGGGACTCGGCGCCCAGGTCGGCGGCCACGCTGTGGCTGCCCAGCACGGTGCCGCCGACCGGCACTCGCCCGACGAAGCCACCGGCGATCCCGGCGCTGACCACCGCCCGGTACGGCCGGCCGGCGGCCTCGGCCAGCGCCAGCAGGCGGGCGGTGGCGGCACCGGCGACGGCGGGGCCCACCCCGACCGGGGTGACCGTCACCGTGGGGTCGGCCAGGCCCGCCCGGACGGCCTCCGCCTCGACCGGTACGGCGGTCACCACCAGCAGCCCGCTCACGCCAGCGGACCCCGGGGCTCACGCCGGTTCTCCTCGTCGGCGCCACCCGGGCCGCCGACCGCCGAGGACGGGCGGTAGATGTGGAAGCCGGGCGGAGTCAGCCCGTCGTCGTCCGGATCGTCCGCCGGGACGCCGGGCGGCGGGGCGGCAGTGGGGCCCGGCGGCGGGGCCGGCGAGGTGGGGGCCGGGTCGGCGAACTCCTCCTCGTGCGCCGCCAACTCGTCGTCGCCGAGCGCCCGCCCGACCAGGTGCTCGCCGCGCAACCGGCTCGCCACCAGCACCCCGCGGGCGGCCACCAGCGCGGCCACCCCGGCGGCCACGGCGACCCCGATCCGGCCGGTGAAGGGGACCAGGCCGAGCCCGCCACCGGCCACGAAGGCCAGCATCAGGACGGTCTCCGAGTGGGCGAACGAACTGGCCCGCAGCCGTTCCGGGATCCGCTCCTGGATCGAGGCGTCGACGGCGAGCTTGGCGATGCCACTGATCAGCGCGGTCACCAGGCAGAGCACGGCCACCAGGGGCAGCGAGAACTTCACCGCGGCGAGCACCGCGACCCCGGCCGCGATGATCGTGCCGCTGGACTGGATCGCGGTCGGCCGGTGGATGCGCAGCCGGGTGCCGATCGCGGTGGCCAGGAAGCTGCCCACCGCCAGGGCCGCGCCGACCAGCCCCAGCGCGGCCTGAGCGCCCAGGTCCCGGCCGAAGAAGATGGTGGTCAGATCACCGGACTTGATCGCGAAGGCGAGGAAGAGCAGCAGGAAGCCGTAGAGCAGGCGCAGCGCCGCGGCGCCGATCAGCGTGGCGATCACCAGGCGACCGGCCGGGCGGCCCCGGCCCAGCGGCCGTTCCCGGTCCCGGCGGCGCAGCGCCCGCAGCGGGTGCGGCACCCGCTCCGGTGGCTCCGAGTCGGCCCTCGGCGGCAGCCGCAACGAGATGACCATGCCGATCAGGAAGATCAGCGACGCCACCCGGAGCGGCCACTGCGGCCCGAACCAGAACGCCGCCAACCCGATCGGGGCGACCAGCCCGCCGGCCACCGTGCCGTAGACGCTCGCCCGGGCGCCCACCTGGGACAGCCCCAACCCCTCCGGCAGCAGCCGGGGCACCGCCGCCGACCGGGCCACCCCGTACGCGCGGGACAGGGCGAGCACCCCGAACGCCGCCGGATAGAGCCCGAAGCCGCCGATGTAGTCGGAGATCAGCCAGGCCAGGAACGCCCGGCCCAGCATGGTGGCGGCCAGCGCGTACCGGCGGCCGTGCCGGAAGTGGTCCAGCAGCGGGCCCACCACCGGGGCGAGCATGGCGAACGGCACCATGGTCACCAGCAGGTAGAGCGCGACCTTGTTGCGGGCCTCGCCGAGCGGCACGTCGAAGAAGATCGTGCCGGCCAGGCCGATGGCGATCAGGGTGTCCCCGGCGCAGGAGACGGCGTGCAGGTCGAACAGGCGGACCATGCCGACCTCGTTGCCGGCGCTGCGGGCCCGGGCGGACCCGGCCCGCCGGGTCATCCACCGGCCGCTGCGCAGCGAACCGCGGAGCAGCAGGCGGGTGGCGCGGATGCCGGTGCCGACGGTTCGCCCGAGGACGGACCGGCCGGAGCGGGAGGACAGCGGCATGCCACCCATCCTTGCCCATTCGCTCCACGCGTGCCCCACCAGCCGGGGATAACGACTCCGGGGAGTCCCTGTCGGCCGGTACCGGGCATGGGGAACAATGGTCGGGTGACCAGGCCCGCCTCCGCCCGTGCCCCCCGGCTCGACCAGGTCTGCGCCGCCGCCGTCGAGGTGGCCCGCGCGGCCGTCACCGAGGTCGACCCGGCAGACGTCGGCGAGCACCTCCAGGTTGTCGCCGAGGGCGACCGTCTCGTCACGCACTACTTCGAGTGCCTCCTCGCCGGCTACCGCGGCTGGCGGTGGGCCGTCACGGTGACCCGGGCGCCGCGCAGCCGCACCGTCACCATCTGCGAGACCGTGCTGCTGCCCGGCGCCGACGCGCTGCTCGCCCCCGGCTGGGTGCCCTGGCAGGAGCGGCTCAAGCCGGGCGACCTGGGCCCCGGCGACCTGCTGCCCACCCCGACGGACGACGAGCGCCTCGCCCCCGGCTACCTACTCTCCGACGACCCGGCGGTCGAGGAGACCGCCTGGGAGCTCGGCCTGGGCCGGCCCCGGGTGCTGTCCCGGGAGGGCCGCACCGAGGCCGCGCAGCGCTGGTACGACGGCGAGCACGGCCCGAACGCCCCGATCTCGGTGGCCGCGCCGGCCGCGGCCCGCTGCGGGACCTGCGGCTTCTACCTGCCGCTGGCCGGTTCCCTGCGGCAGTCCTTCGGCGCCTGCGGCAACTTCTACGCCCCCGACGACGGCCGGGTCGTCAGCGCCGACCACGGCTGCGGCGCGCACTCGGAGACGCTGGTCGAGGCGGCCGACACCCCGGTCGAGGAACTCCCCACGATCTACGACGACAGCGCGCTCGAGGCGGTCTCGGTGAGCCGGGCCCCGGGCTCGGTGGAGGCGACCGAGCCGGCGGAGCCGTACGGCCACCCCTGACGGTCACCCCTGACGGTCAGCCCTGACGGTCAGCCCTGACCGGCGGCGGCCGCCCGGCGGCGACGCCGGTTGGCGTCGTGGCGCATCATCACGGCCAGCCCCGGGAAGCCCCACAGGAAACCGGCCAGGCAGGTCCAGAGCCAGTTCTCGTGCCCGTGCTCGGTGAGCCAGCCCCGGAAGAAGATCAGCAGCACCAGCCCGGCCACCGCCCAGATGATCAATCCGGCGACGGCGAACGGCACCATCGGCGGGTCGAGCGGCTCGGGCCGCGGCGGTTCGTTCTGGGGCACCGGGACAGCGTACGCGATCGTTCTTCCCTGCCCGCCGGTGATCTGGGACGATGCGCGCGACTGCCGTCGATCAATTGCGAGGACACCGATGGCCATAGCGCCGCCGCCGGACCACGGCACGCCACCTGACCCCGCCCACCCGCGCAACGCCTTCGACCGCTGGTTCGAGATCTCCGCCCGTGGCTCGTCGCCCGGCCGGGAGGTACGCGGCGGCCTGGCCACCTTCTTCACGATGGCGTACATCGTGGTGTTGAACCCGCTGATCCTCGGTAGCGCCGTCGACGGCGACGGGCGGAAGCTGGCCATTCCGGCGCTGGCCGCGGCGACCGCGCTGGTGGCCGGCCTGATGACCATCCTGATGGGCGTGGTGGCCCGGTTCCCGATGGCGCTGGCCGCCGGGCTCGGCGTGAACGCGCTGGTCGCCTTCGAGATCGCGCCCGAGATGACCTGGGCCGACGCGATGGGCCTGGTGGTGATCGAGGGTGTGCTGATCGCCGTGCTGGTGCTCACCGGGCTGCGGACGGCGGTGTTCCGGTCGGTGCCGACCCAGCTCAAGACGGCGATCGGGGTGGGTATCGGCCTCTTCCTCACCATCATCGGCCTGGTCGACGCCGGCTTCGTCCGCCGGGTGCCGGACGCGGCGAACACCACCGTGCCGGTCGGTCTCGGCATCAACGGCAAGATCGTCAGCTGGCCGATGCTGGTCTTCGTGGTGGGGTTGCTGCTCACCGTGGTGCTGGTGGTACGCCGGGTCCGCGGCGCGATCCTGGTCGGCATCCTCGCCTCCACGGTGCTGGCGATCGTGGTGGAGGCGGTCGGCCACATCGGTCCGTCGTTCGTCGACGGTCAGCCCAACCCGAAGGGCTGGGCGTTGAACGTGCCGAAGCTGCCGGACAAGATCGTCGACCTGCCGGACCTCTCCCTGCTCGGCCAGTTCAACGTGCTGGGCTCGTGGAGCCGGGTGGGCTGGTTGGTCCCGCTGATGTTCGTCTTCACCCTGATGATCACGGACTTCTTCGACACCATGGGCACCATGGTCGCGATCGGCCAGGAAGGGGACATGCTCGACGAGCGGGGCACCCCGCCCCGGGCCCGGGAGATCCTGCTGGTCGACTCGATCGCCGCGGCGGCGGGTGGCGCGGCGAGCGTGTCCAGCAACACGTCGTACATCGAGAGCGCGGCCGGGGTCGCGGAGGGTGCCCGGACCGGGGTGGCCAACCTGGTCACCGGCGGCCTGTTCCTGCTGGCCATGTTCCTGGCGCCGCTGTCGGTGGTGGTGCCCTTCGAGGCCGCCTCGACGGCGCTGGTGGTGGTCGGCTTCCTGATGATGACGGCGGTCCGGACGATCGACTGGACGGACTACGAGATCGCCATCCCGGCGTTCCTGACCATCGTGCTGATGCCGTTCACCTACTCGATCTCCAACGGGATCGGCGCCGGCGTGATCAGCTACGTGCTGGTGAAGCTGGCGAAGGGGAAGGGCCGGGAGATCCACCCCCTGCTGTACGGGGTGGCGGTGCTGTTCGTCCTGTACTTCCTGCGCGGTCCGATCGAGTCCGCGGTGCTGTGACGCCCACCGGTCGCGGCCGGGGTCCGATTCGGGCTCCGGTCGTGACCAGGGCAGACCTCCTCGTGAGCCTGGTCATATCGCATGTCGTTAGCCAGGCTCATTAGTTAAGCTAACTACTGTGACGGAGCGGACGGTGACGGCGAAACGCGTGCCACCGGCGCAGCTGGCCCCTCAGCTGCGGGATGCGATCACCCGACTCAACCGGCGGGTCCGCCAGGCCCGCCCGGTCGGCGACCTGACGGTCACCCAGCTCTCCGCGCTCACCAGCCTCAAGCTGGCGGGCGCACTGACCCCCCGGGAGCTGGCCGACATCGAGCGGGTGCAGCCGCCCACGATGACCAAGATCGTTGCGAAGTTGGAGGACCGCGGCCTCGTGCAGCGGACCCCCCACCCGACCGACGGGCGGCAGGTCATCCTGGCGGCGACCGAGGGCGGACAGGCCGTGCTCGAACAGTTCGAGCGGGCCCGCAACTCATGGCTGGCCGAGCGGCTCGCCGCGCTGACCGAGGAGGAACGCGACACGCTGCAGCGTGCCGCCGAGATCCTGCAGGGCATCGCTCGCGCCTGAGCGGGTACCCGCGTCTCGCGGTCCGCTTCGTCCGTTGTGGATGAGGCGTACCTGATCGCGAGGAGGCGCACCAAGAGTGCAGGCCAAGTTGAGCACGATGTTCCAGTCCCTACGAGTCCGCAACTACCGACTCTTCGCCACCGGACAGCTGATCAAGTTGATCGGCGTCTGGATGATGTACATCGCCCAGGACTGGCTCGTCCTCGACCTGACCGGCAACTCGGCCACCGCGCTCGGCGTGGTCACCGCGCTCCAGTTCACCCCCGTCCTGCTGCTCACGCTGCTCTCCGGCCGGCTCGCCGACCGGTACGACAAGCGGATGCTGCTCTTCATCGCCAACCTGTTCTGGACCGTGCTGGCGCTGGCGATGAGCCTCCTCGTGGTCACCGGGCTGGTACAGCTCTGGCACGTCTACGTGTTCGCCGCCCTGCTCGGCGTCTTCAACGCGGTCGAGACCCCGGTCCGGCAGGCGTTCGTCTCCGAACTCGTCGGCGTACCGCTGCTGCCGAACGCGCTGTCGCTCAACGCGGCCACCTTCAACTCGGCCCGGATCCTCGGCCCCGCCGTCGCCGGCCTGGCCATCGCCGCCTTCGACGTCGGCCCGGTCTTCCTGATCACCGCGTTCAGCTCGATCGCGCCGCTGATCAACGTGGTCCGGATGCGGACCAGCGAACTGCACCGCAAGGACCTGCCGCCGACCGGCGAACGGGACCAGGCCCGGGTCGTGGACGGCCTGCGGTACGTCTCGCGCCGCCCCGACATCCTGCTGCCGATGGCGCTCATGTCCGTGATCGGGATGAGCCTGTTCAACTTCCAGCTCACCCTCGCCGCGCTCGCCAAGACCGTGTTCCATACCGGCGCCGCCTCGTTCGGGCTCTTCACCACCGCCCTCGCGGTCGGCGCCCTGGTCGGCGCCCTGGCCGGCACCGGGCGGCGCAGCCGCCCCTCGGTCTGGGTGGTCCTCGGCGCGGCGGTCGGGACCGCCACCTTCGGCACCCTGGTCGGGCTCGCCCCGGCGTACTGGCTGGTGGTGACGCTGCTGCTGCCGACCGGGTTCTTCATGGTCTTCTTCGCCCAGGCCGCCAACCAGCGGGTCCAGCTCGGCGTCGACGCCTCCTTCCGGGGCCGGGTGATGGCGCTGTGGGTGCTGGTCTTCCTCGGCACCAACCCGGTGGGCGCGCCGATCATCGGCTGGGTCGCGGAGACCTTCGGCGCCGGGGCGAGCATCTGGACCGGCGGGCTGATCTCGCTGGCCGCCGCGCTCGTCGCGCTCAGCTGGCAGCTCCGCCGCTCCGGCGCCCGGCTGCGACTGCGGATGCTGCCCATGCCCCGCTTCTACGTGGTGTCGCCCGGGGCGGAGTGACCCGTCGACCGTCCGAAGGACCGGTTCCCGCCCCGGGGACCGGTCCTTCATCGTTCATTCGCGTTCGGATGTCGGCAATCAGGTGGCGGGGGGCCCCGGCTCGGCTTAGCGTCGATATGTGGAAGTAGGGCGGGGACTTCTGTTGGCGTTGACGATCTTCGCCGTCTGCTGCCTGCCCGCCCTCATCGCGTTGATGTTCTGCGCCGACGAGATCATCGACCGGGTGGTCTGCGGCTGGTCCGAGTGGCGCGACGAACGCCGGGAACGGCGCACCATCGCCCGGCTGGACCGGGCCATCGAAGCGGACGCCCTGACCCGCGACATCGACCTCACCGAGTTCGACCGGGCCGGCCGCCGACCGCTCGAACAGCTCGCCACCGACCTGCGCCGGCTCGGCGGTCACCGGCTCGCCGCCGCCGACCGGTCCGTGGTCTGGCACGGCGCCGTCATCGACGCGTACGACGAGCGGCTGCGCGCCGCCTGCCGGGCGCTGGGGATCACCGAGCACCTGGCCGAACTCGACGGCGTCGACCGGGAGATCGAACGGGTCCGGGTGGAAGGGCTGCTGCACGCCGCCGGGCTCAGCCTGCCCGCCGCCCGCGCCGCACACCACCAGCGGCACCGCTGACCGGTGCGGCTCTTCGTCGCGGTCTACCCGCCCCGGCCGGCCGTGGACGACCTGACCGCCCAGGTCGCCCGGCTCCGGATCGGCGCCGCCTCGGCCGCCGGCACCAACGTCCGGCTCGCCGACCCGGCGCACGCCCACCTCACCCTCGCCTTCCTCGGCGACGTCGAGGAGAGCCGGCTGGTTGACGTGGAGAGCGCCCTCGGCCTGGCCGCCGAGACGTACCGGAACGGCCTGGATGGCCTGGATGGCCGGGACGGTCTGGATGGCCAGGACGGCGAGGGCGGCCTGGATGGCCTGGATGGCCTGGATGGCCAGGGCGGCCAGGACGGCGAGGACGGCCCGGACGGCGAGGGCGGTCTGGACGGCCTGGACGGCCGGGATGGCCGGAATGACGGGGATCGCCGGGATGGCTCGCTCCGGCTCCGGCTCTCCGGCGGCGGCAGCTTCGGGCGGGGCCGGTTCACCGTGCTCTGGGTGGACGTCCGGGGCGACATCGACGGGCTGGCCACCCTGGCCCGGCTGATCCGGATCGGGCTGCGCCGGGCCCGGCTGCCGTACGACGAGAAACCGTTCCGGGCGCACCTGACCATCGCCCGCCCCGGCGACCGGGTCGACCGCGCCGAGATCCTGGCCGACCGGGAGGCGCTGCACGACTACGCGGGTCCCGAATGGACCGCCGACGAACTTGTCCTGGTCCGCAGCCACCCCGGCCCGAAACCCACCTACGACCGCCTCGCCGCCTGGCCCATCTGACCCGCCCCGCGCCCCGCCTCACCCCGGGGCGGCCCCCCTCCGGTGGCCCCGGGAGCGGGTTGCGGCATGTCGTGCCATCCCTGCGCGGGGAGACCCCAACATGCCGCAATCCGCTCCTGGGAACCCCCGAGGCCGCCCCGAGGCCCGCCCCGAGGCCGCCCCGAGGGCGGGTCGGGCGGGGGGTTACCAGGCCCAGGCCTCCGGGCCGGGGCCGCCGCTGCCGACGGGCGGGAAGAGCTCGTCGAGGCGGGTCAGGGTGTCCTCGTCGAGGTCCACGTCGAGGGCGCCGAGGTTGCGGTCGAGCTGGTCCATGGTGCGCGGGCCGACGATCGGGGCGGTCACCCCGGGGCGGGAGAGCAGCCAGGCCAGCGCCACGTCGGCCGGGTCGTGGCCGAGGTCCGCGCAGAGCTTCTCGTACGCCTCGATGGTGGTGCGGTGCTCGGCGAGCGCGTCGGCCGACCGGCCGCTGGCCCCCCGCGCGGCCCCGCCCTCGGCCATCTTGCGGATGACCCCGCCCAACAGCCCGCCGTGCAGCGGCGACCAGGGGATGATGCCCAGCCCGTAGTGCTGCGCGGCCGGGACGACCTCCAGCTCGACGTACCGGGTCATCAGATAGACCCGGACTAAGAGGTGTAGGACATGGCGCGACGGTTGTACGAGGCCCTGGCCCTGCTGTTCACCGCCGCAGTCATGGTGGTGCTGCTCGTCGCCGCCGCGCTCACCTACAAGGCAACCCGGGACCCGGTCGGCGCCGCGGTCCTCGCGGTGGCGGCCATGTGGATCCCGCAGCAGCTCATCACCGCCGACCGCTACCGGCGGTCCTGACCCAATAAGGCGGGCCGGGCAGGAGTTGGCGCTCCTGTGCTCCCGGCCCTTGATCGGACGCTGGAGGTCCGACCCATGAGCAATCTACCGTTCACCCTGCCCACCTGCGACCAGCCGGCCACCACCCGGGTTGAGCTGTTCAGCACCGACCCGGCCGGCGCTGGCGACAGTCTCGACGCCTGCGTCTACGCCTGCGAGCAGCACGACGGCGACGCGGTCACCGCGGCGTGGGGCGTCGACATGAACGCGTACCGGGTGGTGATGGCACCGGACGTAGTCCGGAAGTGCGGTGAGTCGTACATCTTCCCCACCGGCAACCTCGGCGGCGAGCGGTGAGCGCCCGGAGCGGCCGCCCGAAGCGGTGGGAGCAGTGGAATCGGCGGCCCGCCCGGGTGTCGCTGGCCAGCCGCGGCCGCCGCGAGCGGTACACCTCGGAGCAGCTCGACGCGGTGGTCGACACGTCGATGGACGCCGGTGTGGAGATGGGTCGCCGGTTCGGGGAGCGGGACATGTTCCGGTTCCTCGCCGACGACTTCCTGCTGCGCGAGGACGCGACGCCGGAGGACGTGCTCGACCTGGCCGCGTACATCGGCGGGCAGGCCCTCGCCGCAGAGGTCGACCAGTTCCTGCTCATTGAGGGCACTGTTCGCCGGGACCCGGACCGGATGGGCCAGATCGCCGAGGCGGTCGAGCTGGTCGTCGAGGAAGGCAAGGAGGCGCTGGAGCGCCTGGCCCGGGAGTGGGGCGTCTTCCCCAAGGGTGACGACCTGCTCGACGTGGCGGACGCGGCCGGGGTGACCCCGGAAGCCGACACGGATCCGGTGGTCGTCGACCTTGAGCGGTGGCTACGGGAGCACGGGCGGGACCTGCCCGACGACGAGGACTAGCGGCGGGGTGGGGCCGGCGGGCGTGGTCCCGCCGGCCCCGTCGGCCGGGTCGTGCGCGTCGGCTTGGGCTTCGGCGGCGGGGTCGGCTTGGGTGGCTTCGGCTTGCCCCAGATCACGGGGCGGGCCGGTTGGGGACGGCGTACACGATGCCGAGGGCGGCGAGGGTTGCGACGGCGACGCCGACCCATTCGCTGGCCGTCACCCGGTCGTCGGCCAGGGCGGTGCCCAGCGCGGTCAGGCCGGCGACGGCGCCGCCCACGATCGCCTTGGCGTACGGGTTCCACTTCATGGTGCCCCTCCGTGGTGGGTTCGGATGTGGTCGTCCAGCCGCTGCTCGACCCGCAGCAGGGTCACGGCGACGTCGTCACGCAGTGCGCCGACCGCTTGCGTGAGGGCGGAGTCGCGGCTGTCGCGTTGCTCTTCCAGGCGGGCGAGGCGCTCGGGTACCCCGGGCACGGCTGGCCGGCCGGGGCGGGCGGCGCTGCCGTACCAGTCCTCGCGGAACTCGTCGTTCTGCCGGGCCAGCCGCCGCAGCGGCTTGCCGACCATGACGGCCAGGGTCAGCGCGGTGAGGATGACACCCAACACCACGCCGGCGGCGGCCCACTGCTCAAGGCTCACGACGCCAGTCGGGCGCCGAGCTCGGCGGCCCGGTCACCGAACGCCGCCTTCAGCGCGGTGACCGCGTCGTCGATGTCGACGCCGGCCAGCCCGGCGAGCACGCCGGACACGATGGCCTGCTCGTCGACCTGGTCCACGCCGGCGGCCTCGGCCAGCGCGCCGACGCGGCTGTGGGTCTGCTGCAGCGCCACGCCGATCGTGACGTCGCTGCGGCCCAGCTTCTGCTCGTGCACGGCGGCGGCGATCTTCCGGGCGTCGGCGTCGGTGATCATGTCGTCCTCCAAGAGTCCCCAGGGTCGTCGGTCCTGCTCCGCCGTCCGCGTCTGCCGGATCGACACGTGCAGGTGCTCGGTGTGCGGGCTCGGCCCGTCGTACGGGCGGCGCCGCCACCCGTCGTCGCGGTCGGCGATCTGCCGCCGATAGATCCAGTAGTGCGCCGACGGGTGCCGCTCGACCGCGGCCAGCACCACGTACGGGTCGATGCCGTCGACGTCGACGTCCAGGGCGTTGACGGACCCGCGCCCGTTGGGGTTGTGGTCGCTGGGGGTGGCCTGGTGGCGGGCATCGCCGATCCAGCCGTCCGACGTGTGGTCCCGGCGCGGCCATCGGGTGTCGATCTCGGCGCGGAGCACCGCCAGCGCCGGCGCGAGGTAGTAGCCGCTCATGCCGGCATCGCCCACAACGTCGCCGGGTTGGTGTTCGACGAGTAGAACGTGCACGTCCCCGTACCGCCGGCCCGGCGGGCCCGCACGCTGATCGTCACCGACGACGACCCCGGCGTGTACTCGGCGCAGTGCACCGACCCGTTCGCCACACCGGTGATGCACTCCACGTAGCCGCCGCCGATCTGCGTCCCGGCGGCGAAAATACCGACCTCCACCCGGTCCCCGGTCACGGTCGAGAACATGCCCGGCACGTACGCCGTGATCGAAAACGGGATGGTGGAGTCCCCGGCGATCGACACCGACACCAGGTCGGACCCGAACGACGTCGACGTGAACGCCGACGTGGACGTGCGCGGGGTCGCCCGGTACGGCCGTATCAGCAGCGGGGTGATGACGTCCCCGGTCGCGTAGCCCATCACGCTTCTCCCTTCACAGCGCCAGCACCGCCGGCTGCCACACGTCGACCTCAGCGCCGGCGAACCAGTTCCCGACGATCCCGTTGACGCCGCGGGCGACGATCGTCGCGGACTGCGGGCTGGTGGTGCCGGTGATCGCCGACACGCGGATCTGTTCGTCGCCGACCCGGATGTCCATCGGGAACGCCGCCGGGGTGGTGGTCCACGGCCCGTTGGCGGCGGTGAACGTGAACTCGAAGTGCACGGTGGAGGTGGCCGGCAGGTCGCTGTAGAGCGTGGACCCGGATGCCCCGAACCGGGCGGTGCCGAACTCGGCGACGTCGAACGGCGACGCGGGCACGCACACCAACGTGATCCGCCGGCTGTGCGAGCCGATCACCTCGGTGTAGCCCACCACGAGCAGGTCGGCCGTCGGGTCACCCAGGTCCGCCGGCAGGTCGGTCACGGCGACCCGGTCACCGATGTCCACCGCCGCCGTGGCGGCTGCCACGGCGGGCGACGCGACCAGGTCCACCGTGACGGCCGCCCACCGCACCTCATCGACGGTGCCGCGCCGCAGCGCCCACCCGGCGAAGTCGACCACGCGGCCGTCGTCGGCCGGGTTGACGTCGACCTGCCCCGGCACCCGACCCACCCCGTTCGGCGAAGGCTGCGTCGACATGCGCCCGGAGTCCAGCGTCGCGCGGGCCGCCGCACCGGTCGTGGTGCTCTTCGCGGTGACGTCGTTGCGGACGCCCTGGTCGTCGAGCAGCGGCACCAGGTCGGGCGCGATGTCGGTAAACGCCAACGTCAACGCGGGCGTCTGGTTGTAGAGGCTGTCGATGCTGCGCAGCACCACACCCAGGTCGTCGCGCGGCTCGAACAGGATCCCACCGTCGGTGCGTTCGATCTCGCCCAACAGGTCGTCCAGGGCGACGTCGCCGCGCTGCACACCCAGCGCGGTGCCGCCCGCGCCGATCACCGACACCGTGAGGTCTTCCTCGCCGCCCAGCCGGTCGAGCCGGTCCGCTGCCGTCTCACCGGCGTGCCCGCGCAGCGCCTCCATGTGCCCGAAGATGGGCGCGGACGGCTGCCACACGGCGATGTGCCCCAGCTGCGGCATGCCCTCAATCGAGCCCGCGTCGGCGGACGTCCACTCCTTGACGTTCGGGGTGATCGACGCGACCCAGCCGGGCGGGAACACCAGGTCCGCCGCCGCGATCGTATGGACGGTGCCGTACTCGAAACCGTCGATGTAGATGCGGGCGTCGAGAGCACCCGACACGGTCTGCGCGTTGACCTCCACGAAATGCGGCCGCCCGTCGAACAGGTTCACCGCGAACGTGGACGTGCCGTACCCGGCCACCCCCGCGCTGTCCTGCGCGGTCACGAACAGGCCGCTACTGTCGGCCTGGATCTCCCAGAACGGGTAGGTGCCCTCACTGACCGTCCAGCCGATGAACGTGGTCCCCGAGGCCTGCATGTCGCGTGGGAACACGGCGGCGAACGCGACCCGCCACGACTGCGTGCCCGACGTCGGCCGGGGCAGCTGACCCACCAGCACCCCGCCCTGCGACCAGTCCGGCACCGGCAGCGACCCGGGGATCCCCGACCCGGACGCGAACTCCGGCAGCCCCGCAGCCGGCGCCGGCTGCCCACCCGACCCGGGGATCTCGAACCGGGAGTACCCGTACGGGGCCATCGCCGCAACACCGTCGACGGCGCTCGCCCCCGACGCGGCACCGGACAGATCCTCCAGCGGCCAGTAGGCGGTCGGATTCAGCGACAGGAGTTGCCGGCGCATCGGCGAGGCGAGCGGGTCGGCGTTCTGGGTGTGCCGGCGCAGCACCCCCGCCGCCTCGATCTTCACCCAGGCGTCGCCGCGGCCGGTCGTCGGGTTGAACTCGACGGTGCGGCCCGGCTGCCACGACGACACCTCACCGACGAAGCGGGTATCCCCGGGCAGCAGCACCCGCACGGGCGTGTTCCGGCCGATCAGCCCGTGCAGGTCCGACGACCGGTTGACCGGGTTGTACGCCTCGCTGCGGTTGTCGATGGTGCACGACAGGGTCTGCGGGGTCAGGCCGCCCGCCTCATCGCCCTTGCCCCGCACGATGGTGATGGGGTCGCGCACGTACACCGGCACGGCGTTCCACGCGCCGTTGTAGAACAGCTCGACGGTGACGTTCTGCTTAGCCACCGGCCACCGCCACCCGCTGGCCCTTCACGACCAGCCGCAGGGCGCCGGAGCGCAGCGCGTGGGCGACCATCTCGGCCATCATCCGGTCCGGGCCGGCGGCGCCGGGCGCCACCTCGAGGCGCAGCACGCTGCCGCCGGACTGGCCGCGCGGCACCACCGTCTCACCGGCGAGGGCCATGATGGGCACCTGCTCACCCGGCCGGCCCGGCACGGTACCGCCGGTGTGGAACGTGGGCAGCTTCGGCGCCGAGATGCTGTTGCCGCCGATGCCGGGGATCCAGCCCGGCACCGACCAGGACAGCCGGCCGATGGTGTTGTTCCACGCCTTCGACACCGCGTTGAACGCGGCCTTGAACGGCCCGGAGATGTAGCCGGTGACCTTCTTGAACGCGTTCCAGATCTTCCCCGGCAGGCTGATGTACCAGTCGAACGCCTTCGTGGTGAACTTCTTGATCCAGTCCCAGGCCTTCTTGACCGGGTCGCCGATCTTCCCCCAGATCGCGTGCCACAGGTCCTGGAACCAGGTGGTCTTCTTGGCGATCAGCACGACGATGGCGACCAGGGCGACGATGGCGAGGACCACCAGCCCGATCGGGTTGGCGGACAGGGCGGCGTTGAGCAGCCACTGCGCGCCGGCCCAGATCTTCGACCCGAGCGCCGCCGCTTTCTGCGCCACCGCCGTGGCCACCGTGCCCACCTTGGTGGTCTTCAGCCAGGCGACGCTGCTCTTCAGCGACGGGACCAGGAAGTTGTAGAACGCCGACCCGAGGTCACCGACGCCGGCGCCGAGCAGCAGCAGCGACTCGAAACCGATGTCCCCGCTGCTGATCTTCTTGAGGCCCAGGAAGCTGTCCTGGAGGCCGGTGAGGGTGTCGCGGAAGCCCATGGCGCGGGTGTCGACGGTGTCCGCGGTCTCGCCGACTCGGTCGAACGAGTCCGACGCGGCGGCCACGTCCCGGCCCATGTCCTTCGCCGACTGGCCCACCTTGGAGAACGCGGACTCCAGCTTGGCGGAGTCACCGGCGAAGGTGAGGGTGACGTTGTTGCCGGCCATCAGTCGACCTCGATTCCGGCCTTGCGGGCGGCGTCGAGCAGCGCGTCCTCGGTGACCTTGCGGACCTCGTCACGCTTCGCGGCCAGCCCCGCCCACAGGTAGCGGCCTTCCTTGCGGTACGGCCGGGACACCGACCGTGACGGGCCGACCTTCCCGCCGAAGTCCAGCCACGGGTAGTACGGCACCCGGGTGCCGCCGCCGGCCACACGCACCGCCGAGCGGGTCGAGCGGGCCTTGATGCTGCGGGCGGCCCGCCCGGAGCGGCGCGGCACCCGCGGCTGCGCCCAGTCCACGACAACCTTCGCGGCGCCGTTCATGGCCACCCGCAGCGTCTTCGGCAGGTCCGCGTCGAGCTTCTTGAGGTTGCGGGTGAACTCCGCCAGCCCGTCAATCCGGATCGGGTCGATCACCGCCGCTCACCCCCCTGCCTTCAGCCGTTCCAGCTCTTCCCGCTGGTACTTGCGCGCGTAGAACACCTGCCACTGCACGAACTCGTCGTTGCTCATCCCCGCCCGCAGCTCGCCGACGGTGCGGCCCAGCTTCTGCGCGAGGATGAACTCAAACTCCGTCTCCGGGCTCGCCTCGAAAGGTCTCCACCGCCTCCTTCGGGGCGTTCTCCAGCAGCCCGGACAGCTCGGCGATGCGCAGCGCCACCGGCTGCAACTCGCCCGCCGGCGCGGCCTGCTGCCAGCGGCCCACCTCCGCCTCGGTGAGCTCCGGGTCGACCGAGCCGAGCGACAGGATGACCCGCTCCCGGGCCTCGGTGCCCTTCGTGCCTTCGACCTTCATCGCCTCGGCCCGGTTCAGCGCCCGCACCCGCACCACACCGACGCCGGGGATCTCCACGTCGGCCTCGGTCAGCCGCGGCTTGAACAGCAGCTCCTTGTCCACCGGTTCCCCCTCAGGCCTGCGTGGTTCGGGTGACGTCGCCGGAGTGCTGGAGCTTGCACGTCCACATCACGTAGTCGGCGACCGGGTGCGTCTCCTTGTACTCGCCGACCAGCACGTCCACGGACCGCTCAGGCAGGCCGGCGCCCGTGCCCTCCGGCCGGTACACCAGGGTGACGTTCTGCCCCTCCAGCGGCTCCAACACGGCCGCGGGGCCCGTGGAGGCGGTGTTGTCGTACTTCCCCGACAGGTCGGTGGAGCCGTCGCCCAGACCGCCGCCGTACACGTTGTTGTTCTGGCCGTACGTGGTGAGCTTGTGGGACTCCGGGGCCCGGGTCCAATCGGAGTCGTTGAGGAACTCCGACAGGTCGTTGTCGTCCAGCAGGACGACCGTGTTCTTGCTGTGCACTTCGGCCATGGCCCGTCAGCTCCTACCCGTGATTTCCAGTACGTACATGTCCCCGGCACCGGTGTTCATCAGGGCCGGCTCGGCTGTCTCCGGGTAGATCGGCCCGGCCTGCAACGCGGTGACGATCGCGTCGAAGTGTGCGTCCAGCCAGTCCGAGGCGGCCCGCTCGTCCTGCGGCAGGAACACGTTGACGGTCCAGGTGGCCCGCCACACGATGTCGGCCTGCCGGTCCAGGGTCGGCAGGGTCGGCCAGGCGTCGCCCGGGCGGGGCGTGGTGGGCCGGTACTCGTAGCCCTTCACGCCGGGCACCGTGGACAGGGCGGCGGCGATGGCGGCCCGGTCGGTGGCGACGGTGCTCATCCCACCACCAGCTTCCGATGCGGGGCCTCGAGGCGGCGCACCTCCGGGTCACGGCCGGGCAGCAGCATCGGCCCGGCCTCCGCGTCGCCCTGGTGCACAGCCAGCGGCAGTTGCCGCAGCGCCAGGTTGCGCTGCACGCGCCGCAGCAGGGCTTGCCGCAGGTCGTCCGGGTAGACGGCGCGGACCCGGCACACGGCCCGCTGCGCCGCCGCCTCAGCGTCGAGCGCGTCCTGCAGGTCCTCGGTCGCCCACGACGCGGCGCCCTCACGCAGGTAGTCGGCCACGTCATCCGTGGTGGGCATGCCCGTGCCCGCCGTGGTGGCCAGCGCGTACGCGGCGAAGTCCGCCGCCCCGTAGCCGGCCGCCACCACCCGGGCCACATACCGGCCTGCCGTGCCGACCTCGTACGTCGCCCGGTAGCCGCCGGCGACCGCCTCCACCGTCGGCGTGGCGGTAGAGCCCGCGGGGAGGGTGACCGTCACCGTCGGCGTGGCGTCGACCGTGTTGCCGTCGACGTCCGTGACGGACACGCGGATCTCCCACACGCCGCCGATCGGCAGCAGCACCGCGTCGGCGCTGATCGCCTCCACACCCATGACGGTCACCTCCCCTCCAGGTGTTCAGAACTGAACAGTCGGATCAGACCGACGGGTCGAAGATGACCTGACGGACACCGTTGATGTCCAGGTTCGCCAGCGCGATATCGCCGTAGATGCCGATGGTCACGTGCGACAGCTGCGGGATGTTCGCGGTCTGGACGGTGGCACCGAAGTTCCAGTCCAGCCGCTCCGGCGCCGACGCCCAGCCGCGCACCTTCGCCGGGTCGAACAGCCACGAGTTGGTGGGCGCGGTCTGCCCGCCCGCGCCCAGCGCCCACGCCGGGACCGCCAGGGTGCCGTTGATGTCGAGCGTCGCGAACAGCGCCGACGTGGTGCCGTTGGCGTTGGTCGGGCCCAGCCGCGGGTACAGCGGCCGGCCGGAACCGTCCTTCACCCGGGCCAGCACCTCGTACAGGTCCTGGTGGACGGCGAACGCCCGGAACCGGTTGCCGCCGCGCACGAACTGCAACGCGGTGATGGCCGCCTCCAGGTCGTTGGCGGTCACCTGGTCGTCGCCGTTGTCCGGGGTGGCCGCCGGGGTGCCGGTCAGGGTGATGTCGGTAGCCGCGGTGAGGGTGTTCAGGAAGGTCGCGACGGCGGCCTCCCGGTCCTCGTAGTACTCGCGGAGCATCTGGTCCCAGATGATGCCGGACAGCTGCGGGTTGCCGCCGCGCCGCGCGGCCTGCCGGGTGATCTCGACCTTGCCCCACACCTGCGTGGGGGTGATGGTCTGGTCGGTGACGGTCATCGCGCCGGCGGCCGGCTCGGTGCCCTCGGTCGCGGGGCCGACGAGCCCGGACGAGCTGTTGTACTTGGGGACGTCGAACGAACGCCCGTCGGTGGTGCCGGAGGCGATCATGTCCCACAGCGGGGTGGCGTAGTCCATCTGCGGCTGCCACATGTCCGGCCGGTACGCGTTGGGGTTGAGCGCCGCCGTGTCGGCCCGGTCCACGTCGAACGCCGCCGAGATCAGCGCGTTCACCCGGCCCAGGGCGGCCTGGTCCGCGCCGTTGCTGTTGATCGAGGCGAACAGGTCGGTGGAGAAGTCGTAGCCGCTCGGCCCGGCCTCGAAGACGTGCCGGCCACCCTGGTAGGAGAACCGGTACGGCAGCGGCTCGGACACGCTGGCGGTCAGCCGGGTCGGGTTGACCACCTGCCGCGTCTCCGGCTCGGCGGGGGTACTCACCTGCTGGGCACCCAGCTTGGCGGCGACGGCCGCCGCCAGGTCGTCCATGCTGAAGGTCTGGGCCGGCGCGCCGGCCGGGGCGGTCGCGGTCTGGTCGGTGCTGGTCGGACACGCCACGCCCTCCGCGTGGACCTGCCCGCAGTGGGTGCACTTCATGGCGTTCCCTTCATCTCTGCTCGCGGCCACGGAGGTCACGCGAGAGTCGTCGAACACGGGCATCGGAGTGATCGACACCTCGCGCAGATCGGCGCGGCGCACCAGCACCGCGCCCCTGTTCTTCGGGTCGGGGCTGGTGTCGGCGGACATGTCGAGGTCCACGCCCGGGGAGAGCCCGTCAAGGACGCCGTCCTCGGCCAGCGACAGCGCCTCATCGCCCGCGGCGCCGCGGGCCACCTTGAACTTCACCCGCAGCCCGGCCGGGGTGTCCTTCAGCTCGACTGCCCGGCCGATCGCCTGCGTGGTGTCGTGGCGGACCAGCAGCTTCACCCGGCCCGGGTCCTTCCACTGGAGCGACCCGCGCTCGAACCGGAACGCCATGCCGTTTTTGCGGCCCACCCGCCCGTACGGGACGACCAGGCCCTCGATCGTGCGCGCGGATGCGTCCACGGAGAACTGGAGCACCTCGGCGTCGAAGGTGAGCGTGGATGGGCCGTCGAACGTCATGGCCGGCCGGGAGTCGGCGTCGACCTGCTCCGGCTGGTCCGCCGGCGCCGGCTCGGGTGCGGAGTTCTCCGCACCTGCCGGCAGAGCGGCCCAACCCTCCGCCTCGCGGATCTCGTCCACCGTGATGGCCCCCAGGTTCTTCGCCGCGGTGTACGTCGCCCACCGCTCGGTCGGGTTGCTCTTGAGGTAGTCGTCCAGGCGGAACTCGACCGTGTAGCCGCGCTTCGTCACGTCCCCCATCGACAGCCGGTCGGTGATCGCCCGCATGAACGGGGCCAGGACGTCATTGACTCGGTCCCGCCGCCGGTCCACGTTGTTGGCGTACGTGCGGCTGGTCGTCGAGATGCCCAGGTCTTCCGGGTCCACGCCGAACGCGTTGGCGATCTCCAGCCCGGCCTGCTTCTGCAACTCGACCAGCTGCAAGTCCCGCGGGGACGGGGCGGACACCGGGTTCCACCGCAACGCCGCCGGCACGTACGCGGTGCTGCCGTCCTTGCGGGCCTTGCGCCAGGCGGCCAGCATCTCCCGGATGTCGTCATCGCCGGCCGGGTCGGCACCCTCCGACGGGGTGAACACACCCGTCGGTGCCGGGTCGTCGGCGTACGACGACGCAGCCTCATCGAGCAGGATCGCCCGCCGGATCGCCCGGCCGCCCACCGCCAGCACACCCGGGTTCGGGGAGTCGAAGCGGATCATCTCCGCCGCGGGCACCGGCCGGCCCTCCACGTACACCACCGCGCCGCGCGGGTCGTGCCCGGACGGCAGCGGCGCCGGAGTACGGCGGCTCGGCGGCGTCAGCGACACCGACGACGGGTCGAGCCGGCGGACCTTCACCGGGTAGCCGTCCCACCCGAACGCCAGCACCCGCCACCACGAGATGCTGTCGAATACCAGGTCTTCGATCGTCTGCGACAGGTGCACCACGTTCGGGACGTCCGGGTCGAACTGCGCGAACAGCGGGTTGTCGACCACCGCGCGGTCGGGGCCGCGTTGCACCAGCGGCAGCGTCGCCACCGAACAGATCAGGTTGCGTCCCCGCTGCACGGCCGGCACCGACAGCGCCTCACCGCGGTCCACCGTCAGCGCGCCCGTGCGGTCCAGTCGGGCGAGCAGCAGTTGGTCGACGGGCCGGGGCGTGGACTCGGAGAACGTGACGGTGGGACTGGCGCTGAGCCAGTCCCACGCCCGCCGCAGCATCCCCACATGCGGATTGTCGCACATGGAAACCGTTTTCAACTACGACGCGACGATGATCCGCGGCTTGCCCACCGGCGCCGGCAACGTCCGCGCCAGGTGCACTGCGCCAGCAGCGGCGTACGCGGCGTCGACGTGCCCGCTGCCCTTGCGGGAGAACACCCACGCGTCACCCCGCGCCAGCCGCTCAGCGGCGCCCACGTGCGCGTCGAGCAGCGGGTCACCGGAGTGCGCCACCTTGCCGGCCGTCACCAGCTCGGCGAAGCCCATGCACACCGCCGACGCCTCGCCGCGCACCTCCTCCACCCGCACCCCGCGGGGCGGCCACCCGGCCCGCCCCCGGTCGGCGAGGTCAGCCGCAAGGGACGCCGCCGGGCCGGCCGGCAGCCAGCCCAGCACCTGAGGGCGCACCCGGGCCAGCAGGGCGGGCAGGTCCCGACGCAGCTGGTCCGTGCACCCGGTGCCGTCCCACGCCGCCACCACCTCCACCCGGGCCCGCCCGTCGGCGAGCACCGCAGCCGCCGCGAGGGTCGCGTGCCGCTGGTCCGGGGCCACGTCAAGGAACAGCGCCACCCGCGACCGCACCGCCGCCAGGTCCCCGACCTCGAGACAGGCCGCCCACGCATCCAGGTCGATTGCCGGATCCGGCACCTCCCGCAACGGCCAGATGTTCAAGTACTGCGCGGTGAAACCTGCCATCGGGTCCGGGTCGTCGGCCTGCGGGTCAGCCTCCCCCGCCAGCGCCTTCGCGTACTTCTTCGCGATCATCTGCCGACGGTCCTCCGACCAATGCGGCGACGCCGCCCGCCACACCTTCGGATCGCCCGGGTCCGACCCGTGCGGCGCCGCCCACAACAGCAGCAACGTGCCCGCGTCCCCACCGGCCAGCGCAACCTGCAACTGCGACCGCATCAGGCTCGTCGCCCGCCGGTGCGCCGTCGACGTCAGGTGGATCTGCGGAGACAGCCGCTCCAGCGTCGCCGGCTCCAAGCCCTCCGACACCGTGTCCGGCGCAACGTTCCACCCCTCATCGACGATCCCCAGACACACGTCATACCCGTACACCGCCCGCTGCGCCCGCACCAGCCACCGGTCACCGTCGGGCGTCTCCACCGCCTCCTTACCGTTGCTCCTGCTCACCGTCCAGCCGGCGACCTCCTCCGCCCACCGCCACGCGCCCCGCTGAATCTCACGGCAGATCGCCACGTCGCTGCCCGTATGGATGACGGTCTGAACCTCGCCGAACAGGTCCGGGTGCGCCATCCGCCACAACGCCAGCCCACGCACCCGAACCGACTTCCCCGCGCGCCGCGGCGCCGACTCCACCACCACCCGGTGACACAGCGACCCGTCCTCGCGGTGCTCCAGCTGCCGGGTGATCGCCAGCGCCTGCCACCACCGCAGCCGGATCCGCTGCGACGACTCGATCCACGCCACCGCATCCGCCCCGTACGACCCGACGGCGTCCTTCGGGGGCAGCGACATGGCCATCGGCGGAGAAGCGTCGTCAGGGACAGCCAGGAGCGGGCGCAGCCATGCGTACTTGGACAGCCGGCGGCGGTTCCAGGCCAATTCGGGAGTCAACTGATCACCTCGGGGAGAGAGAAAAGAACACTCGGCGGGTGTCCGTGGCCCCGGGCGGCGGGGAAAACCGCGGTCACCATCGCGTTCTCGGTTGCGGCTTCGGGTCTGCGGTCTTTGTTGGGTCGCCGACCTTGAGGTTGCAGGCGGGGCAGGCTGCCACGAGGTAGCGGATGTCGTCGCCGGTGGTGGCTCGGCCTTGTGTGTGGTGTACGTGGGTGGCCACGGTGGTGCACACCCCGGGTATGCGTAGCTGGCATACCCCCCGGTCGCGGGCCAGCACCAGGGCGCGGCGTCTGCGCCATTCCCTGGTGCTGCCCTTGGCCCAGCTACGGCTCATCGCCTGCGGTTGATCCACGTCATGAGGGCTACGCCGCCCCAGATGGTGGCGATGATGAGCAGGAACGCCAGGTTGTTACCGATCTCAACGGTCATGGCTTGTCCTTCCACTTCCAGCCGGGGCAGCCCGAGCACTTGGGCCACTTGTCCGGCTCATCGGGGTGTTGGCACGCGCACTGGTGCAGCAGGGGTCGGCTCAGCTTCTGTGCGTGCCTGGCCTTGAGCCCTCGCTGCCGACTCCCATTCAGGGTGTCCCGTGTGGACTGTCGGGCCTGCCGGCGTTCTCTGGCAGCCTCTACGGACGCTCGAAGCCGTTCGTCTAGCTCTTCCCTGGTCAGGGCGTACTTTTCATCGATTCCTTTTGTGGCTCCCATGGCTCCCGTGGGAGTCCCGTGGGAGTGGTGACTACACTCCCGCCCACTCCCACCCCCCTTAGGGGTGGGAGTGTGGGAGTCACCTGGCAGTCCAGCCATGGCAGTCACCCGTCCGTGGGATCGTTGGTGAGCCGGTAGCGGGTGCTGTTGCCCTCGCCCTCGCGCGCCACGACGCCCTCGCGGATCAGGTCGAGCTTGCTGCGGTGGAAGGTGGTTTCGCTGACCACGCCGCTCTTGACCAGCACCGAGACGCTGACCGGTTCCTTCTCGTGCACGGTCCACCAGTCCCGCACCCACTTGCGGGACGCGATGGCGGCCCGCTTGGGGCGGTGCAGCGGGTCGGACATCATCAGGACCAGGGATTCGCCGGTGGGGACGGCCCGTAGCTCGATGTCGTCCCATTCCTCGGCGTCCTTGTTCTTGGTGCACTGGAGCGTGATGAGGTCCTCGTCCTTGCTGACCTTGATGATGGTGGAGACGGCTCCGTCGAGGGTGGTGGCGCCGCGGCCGGTGTCGCCGTTGCGGCCGATGTGGTGGACGATCACCACGCACGCGTGGGATGCCTCCCGCAGCTTCTCGGCCTGGTGGACGAACTCGCCCATCTCCCGGTTGCTGTTCTCCTCCACGCCGACGGTGACCCGGGCCTGGGTGTCGATGACGACCATGACGGGCTGGATCTGGCGGACCAGCTCGACCAGGGCGCCCCACTGGGCGGCGTTGGTGGACTGCACGGGCAGGGGCAGGAACTGCACGCCGGTCATGGGGTGGCCGATGGACGCCTCCCATGCCCGGACGCGTTTCTTGGTGCCGCGGGCGCCCTCGGCGACCAGGTAGACCACCGGGCCGGATTTCACCTGGTAGCCCTGCCACGTCTCGCCGGTGCCGACGCAGCCGACCATGTCCAGTACGACGAACGACTTGCCGTGGCCCGGCTTGCCGACCACCCACACCAGCGAGTCGCGGAAGAGGATGTCCTCGCCGATCAGCGGCTCCGGGTCGGGGATGGAGTCGAGGCCCGCGGTGTCGAGCAGCGCGGCCCGCAGCCGGTCGAGGTGTGATGGCCGGTCCGGCTCAGGCTCACCGGGCGGTCCGCTCACGGGCATCTGCTCGTCGAGCCAGCCGCCCGGTGAGCAGAACTCACACGCGTCGCTGTGGCATGGGTCCGACGGCGTGCAGCCGGCCGTCACCGACCACCCCGGCGGCGGTCGGGGATGCCGTACTTGGCGGCTTCGTCGGCGCCGTACATCCGCACGCACAGCTCGTCGAGGGCCTGGCTGACGCGGCGGCGGTTGCGTTGCCGGTCGAGCCGCCACCGGGTACGGGCCCGGTCGGGGTCGACGGTGGCGGGGCCAGCCGGCGGCGGGGTGGGCGGGACGTTGACGTGCGGCCACTCGCTCATGCGGCCATCACCGCCTCGCGGGGCCGCGCCGGCGGCAGGGCCACCGCCAGGCGGCGGGTCTGCTCGCGGGTGAGCGGTGGGGCGGCGGCCACGGTGGCGGCGATCAGCCGCTCGACGTCACGCATCGGTGGCCGCCTTGCGGGCGGCGGCTTTGGCCCGGCGGGTCTGCGCCGAGCGCAGCGCCATCCGGGCGTAGTGGGCCGACTTCGCCGACGCGGCCCGCTTGGCGCGCTCGGCCGGGTCGAGCTTGCCGTCGGGGTCGACCAGCTGCTCCCACCGGTCGTGGAAGGCCTGGCGGGCGGCTGCGGTGGCCGCGGCGCGGTCGGGGCACTGCGCCCACTTGACGTGGGCGGCGAGTCTGGCGATCTGGGCGGCGTCGCCCGGGTGGTTCGATGCCATCGGGGGGCCTTTCGGTCGGCCCCGACCCGAGTCGCCGGACGGTCACACCTCACGCTGGGTAGTCGCATGCCGGGTGACGGATAGAAGCCGTCACCCCTGCCCGGGCGCCTTCACGTGGTCCCCCTACTGGCAACACGTGAGGCACAGCGCTAAGTTGTGGTTGACGCAGGACCATTGGCGTGGACTGCGTCCCGCCCGTTGGCGCGGGTCGGGTAGTACATCCCATGTGGTGCGGGGCCTTGCTGACGCGATCGTCGGTGGGGCCCCGCGCTTGTTGATGAACGTTAGTACGGCAGAGCGCTCAAGTTCTACTAGGCCAGCCGAGGTGACTGAGCAGCACTGAGCAACGGGGAACAACGGGGAGTTGCAGGTAGTGCGATGGCGACGGTGCCGTACGTCCGTTCGAGTCCCGCACTGGCACGCATGGGCTGGCACCGGCTGGCAAAACCGCAGGTCAGCCGCTTCCGGCTGATCCGGGGCGTAAGTGCCACGCCCGAGCCCCGCAGGCGCAAGATAACGATTTGGTCACGGGGCGTGGCGGATTCCACGTCGGCCCCGAAACTACTGTCCGTACGACGCGAACGGACCGACAATTCGAACGCCTGTATCAGGCCCAGATGTCGCCCCACGTGCGTTCGTCGCCGACCCACCGCGACAGGCCCAACCGCTCCGGCTCGAACACCTTCGACCCCGGCAGGGTGGCCGGCCCGACGACGATCACGGCGAGTGCCCGGATCACCTCGCGGCGGGCGGGCAGCGGCGCGCTGTCCCACCGCACCCGGACGTCCACGCCCGGTTCCAGGATCTGCCGCAGCGCCGGCGGGATCGACGCGTGCTCGGCCTTCCGCTCGGCGGCCCGGATCTTCCGGGTGAGGTCCGCCTCGATGACGGCCAGCGATGCCGGGGACGTCTCGCCCTTCGCGGCGGACAGCCGCCACTCGTCCAGCTTCGCGGTCAGCTCGGCGGCCTCACGGCGGGCGGCGATAACCTCCCGGTCGGACTCCGCCCCTTCCTGGCGCAGGGCGGCGTACGCGTCGGGTCGGGCCAGCCGGCCGAGCACCATGCGGGTCACGAGGTCGTCGGTGGGCGCCTGGAGGATGCTCACGCACCCGTCGGCGAAGCACCGGTACCGGCCGCGCACCGACGTCAGGCCGGACCCGCACGGCGTGGCGGCCAGGTAGGACAGCAGGTGCTTCTGCCGGCCGGGCCGGGTGGTGACGCGCGCCGGGTCGGTGAGGACGCGCTGCGCCTCGTAGAACACGGCCGGGTCGACGATGGCCGGCCAGTCGCCGGGGTACTGCTGGCCGTTGTAGACCCGCACGCCGATGTACGCCGGGTTGGTGGCGATGTCGCGGACCCGCATCGGGTACCAGCGCTTTGCGTTGAGGGTGGGCACGCCGCGGTCGTTGAGGTCGCGGACGATGGCGAGGATGGGCACCCCGCGCGCGGCCTTGTCGACGATCTCCCGGACGACCGCGGCGCGCTCCGCGTCCGGCTCCTGGCCGACCAGCTCGCCGGTGGCGGGGTCGTAGGTGCGCCGGTAGCCGTAGGGGGTGCGGCCGTGCGAGGGGCGACCGGAGGCGGCGGCGCCGGCGTGGCCACGGCGTACGCGCACCGACAACACCTCCGTCTCGTACGCGTTGCTCACGCCCTCTTCGGCGAGGGTCTTCCAGTCGCGGGCGCGCGCCAGGTCGTAGGTGCGCTCGTGGGATACGACGTGGATCCTCACGCCCTGCCTGCGGCAGAGCGACAGGAAGGCGAACCACGTCTCGGGGGTGCGGTCGCCGCGGCTGGACTCCCAGAGAATCAGGATGTCGAGCTGCCCGTCGCCGATGTCGGTGAGGACGCGCTGCCAGTCGTCGCGGACGGTGCGCGCGCTGCGGGATGCGCTGGTGCCGTCGGAGTAGCTGCCGGCGTCGGTCCAGCCTTCTTCGGCGATGACGGCCCGGCCGGCCGTGATCTGCTCCATGATGCTTTTGGCCTTACCACGGCTTTGCCGGCCGTACACGGCCGCGCGTACTTGCGGGGTGTCCACCATGGCGCGTAGCTTACAGGCTAAGAACCGAACATCAGGTTGTAGATGCACTGCTCGGAGACGAGGCCGAGGAAGTTGCGCCGGCCCGCCGCCGCCTGCGCCTGGGCGATGTGCCAACCGGCGAAGTTGGACGATCCGACGTAGAGGACCTTGCCCTGGACGACCAGGGTCTCCATCGCCTGCCAGATCTCCTCCCACGGCGTGGCCCGGGAGATGTGGTGCATCTGGTAGAGGTCGATGGTGTCGGTCTGCAGCCGGCGCAGCGAGTCCTCGCAGGCCCGGATGATGTGCCGGGCGCTGAGGCCCTGCTCGTTGGGCCACTCGCCCATCTTGCCGTAGACCTTGGTGGCCAGGACGACCCGGTCGCGGCGTCCGCCGCCCTGGGCGAACCAGCGGCCGATGATCTGTTCGGTGACGCCCTCGCCGAGCTTCCAGCCGTACACGTTGGCGGTGTCGAAGAAGTTGATCCCGTGTTCGAGTGCCCGGTCCATGATGGCGAAGCTGTCCGGCTCGTCGGTCTGCGGCCCGAAGTTCATGGTGCCGAGGCAGAGCCGGCTCACCGAGAGTCCGGTGCGTCCGAGGTTCGTGTACTCCATGGGTCCACCCTGGCACGCCGGCACTTAGAGTGCCTTGCGATGCCAGGGTGGATCAGGACGATTCGCGGGCCGCCGGGCCGCTGCCGAAGAGGACGTCGTCCCAGCTCGGCAGCCGCTTGCGCGGCTTGCCGGCGGCGTCCGTCGACTCGGCGCCGCCGGCGGCCGCAGCCGGGGTGCCGGTGCGGCGCGGCCGGAGCACGGCCAGCGACGGTACGGCCGGGACCTCCTTCGGCGCGTCCGAGTCGTCGTCGAACGCGGAACCCTGACCGCCGCCGAGCAGCGCCGCGGCCCCGCCGGTGACGGCCCGCTGGCGGGACGCGTCCGACCCGGCCAGGGCGGCCGGGGAACGGGTGTCCAGACCCCGGCCGGAGGTGCCGCCGAGCGGACGGTCCAGCGAGGCGAGCAGGGCGTCCCGGCCGGCGCGGATCGGATCCCGACCCGGACGGGCGTGCTCGGACGGCTGCGGCAGGCCGTGCCCGCCTCGGCTCGGCTCGCCGCGCGACGGGCCGGGCAGCGCGTGGCCGCCCCGCTCCGGTGCCGGCTCCTGGCCGAGGATCGGGGTGGGCCGCTCGGCGCAGAGGTATTGCGCCATGTCGTCGTGCGGGGCGACCTGCTGGCGGGTCTTGTCGAGATCCCAGACCGCCTGTGCGGTGGCCTTGCCGGACGGCCAGGTGGCGATGATCCGCCAGGTGCCGTCGTCGCGCCGGTACGCGTCCCAGGAGATCTTCTCGGTGTCGATCCCGTGTTGGGCCAGCCGACCGTTGACCACCTCGGCCAGCGGGGTCGGCTTCTCCGCGCCCTTGAGCCGGGTACGCCGGGCGTGCTGGGCGAGCATGGCCCGCTCCTGGAGCACCGGGCCCGCGTAGCGCAGCACCCGGTCGACCGGGACGCCGGCGATGCGGGCGACGTCCTCGGCGGACTCGCCGGAGCGGATCCGGGCCTGGATGTCCCGCGGGGAGAGCGACGGGATCGGGTCGGCGGCGGTCGGCACCACCGTGAGGGGCGTCGCGCCGGGCTCGGCGTGCAGCACCGAGGCGACGCGTTCGTCGATGGGGAGGGCGAGCAGGCGCCCGACCTCGTCGGCGAGCACCAGGGCCTGGCCGTCCTCGGAGAGGGCGACGAAGCGTACTGGGCGCATGGGCTTGCCTCCGTCCCGCTTCGCTGGCCGTGTCACGCCGCGAGCCGGCCACCCGGGCGTCTCGAACCACCGTACGCCCATCTACCTGAAGGTGGGGGATGCGACACCCCGGCATGTCGCGACTGAGCTGCGGCGATGATCACGGTGGGTGGTCGTCGGAGGCGCGACGACCACCCACCGTCACGAGGTGATCAGAGTCGCTCGACCACGTAGTCGATGGACGCGGTGAGCGCCTCGACGTCGGCCGGCTCGACCGCCGGGAAGAGCGCGACCCGGAGCTGGTTGCGGCCCAGCTTCCGGTAGGGCTCGGTGTCCACGATGCCGTTGGCGCGCAGCGCCTTGGCGATCGCCGTGGCGTCCACCTCGTCGGCGAAGTCGACGGTGGCGACCACGTTGGAGCGCAGCGCCGGGTCGGCCACGAACGGGGTGGCGAACTCGGCGCGCTCCGCCCAGCCGTACACGATGCCGGCGCTCTCCGCGGTGCGCTTGGCCGCCCAGGTCAGGCCGCCCTGGGCGTTCATCCAGTCGGTCTGCTCCGCGGCCAGGAAGATGGTGGCCAGCGCGGGGGTGTTGTACGTCTGCTCGAGCCGCGAGTTGTCGATCGCGGTGACCAGGTCGAGGAAGGCCGGGATGTAGCGGCCCGACTCCTTGATCTCGGTGGCCCGGGCCAGCGCGGCCGGCGACATCAGGGCCAGCCAGAGCCCGCCGTCGGAGCCGAAGCACTTCTGCGGGGCGAAGTAGTAGACGTCGGTCTCGCCGACGTTGACCTCCAGGCCGCCGGCGCCGGAGGTGGCGTCGACCAGCAGCAGCGAGCCCTCGTCGGCGCCCGGCACCCGGCTGATCGGCACGGCCACACCGGTCGAGGTCTCGTTGTGCGGGGTGGCGTAGACGTCCACGCCCGCCTCGGCGACCAGGGTCGGCGCGCTGCCGGCCGGGGACTTGCGCACGGTCGGCTCGCCCAGGAACGGGGCGTCGGCGACCGACTTGGCGAACTTGGCGCCGAACTCGCCGAAGCTGGCGAACTGGGCCCGGTCGCGGACCAGGCCGAAGGTGGCGACCTCCCAGAAGGCGGTGGTGCCGCCGTTGCCGAGCACCACCTCGTAGCCCTCGGGCAGGGAGAAGAACTCGGCGAGGCCCCGGCGCAGCCGGGCCACCTGGTCGCGGACCGTCTTCTGCCGGTGCGAGGTGCCCAGGTAGCTGGTGGCGACCTCGGCGAGCGCGGAGACCGCCGCCGGACGGACCTTGGACGGCCCGCAGCCGAAACGTCCGTCGGCGGGCCTGATGTCGTCGGGAATCCGGATGGTCGGTGCGTCAGCCACTGTTGTCTCGATCCTTCCGCATGGGGGAGGGCGGCCCTTCAGTGGGCGCGGACCGTGGGCGGCCACGCGCGCACGCGCGGCGGGGCCGGGTCCGAGCCCGGTCCGGCGGCGCTGCCGGCCTTCATCCTCGCACCCGGGCCGGCCGGCCCGGTGGCTGGTCCCACCCCCGGAGCTGAGGGATGCGCCACAGCGCGAGGGGGCCCGGTCCGTCGCGGATGCTGTTGGTTAATTCGGCATCCGTCGCGGACCGGGCCCCCTCGGCGCGTTGCGTCGGGCCCCCGCCGCCCCCGAAGGCGTCGAGCGGGGCCCGGGCGGGACAGCTCAGACGCCGTGCGGGATGGCGTCCCAGCCCTCGACCTGCTGCGGCTTGCGCGGGGTGTGGCCGATGTACCGGGCCGACGGGCGGACCAGCCGCTGGAGCTTCTTCTGCTCCAGGATGTGCGCGGACCAGCCGCCCATCCGGGCGCAGGTGAACATCGAGGTGAACATGTGCGCCGGGACCTCGGCGAAGTCGAGCACCACGGCCGACCAGAACTCGACGTTCGTGGCGAGCACCCGGTCCGGGCGGCGGGCCTGCAGCTCGGCCAGGGCGGCCTTCTCCAGCGCCTCGGCGACCTCGAAGCGCGGCGCGCCCAGCTCCTTGGCGGTGCGCCGGAGCACCCGGGCGCGCGGGTCCTCGGCCCGGTAGACCCGGTGACCGAAGCCCATCAGCCGCTCGCCCCGGTCGAGCACGCCCTTGACGTACCCCTCGGCGTCGCCGCTGCGCTCGACCGCCTCCAGCATGCTGAGCACCCGGGACGGGGCGCCGCCGTGCAGCGGGCCGGAGAGCGCGCCGATGCCGGACGAGATGCAGGCCGCGGCGTCGGCGCCGGTGGAGGCGACGATCCGGGCGGTGAAGGTGGAGGCGTTCAGGCCGTGCTCGGCGGCCGAGATGAAGTAGGCGTCGACGGCCTTGACGTGCCGCGGGTCGGGCTCACCCCGCCAGCGCTTCATGAACCGCTCGACGATGGTCTCGGCCTTGTCGATCTCCTTCTGCGGCACGGCCGGCAGGCCGAGGCCGCGGGCGGACTGGGCGACGAAGGAGAGCGCGGTGACCGACACCCGGGCGAGGTCCTCGCGGGCCTGCTCGTCGGAGATGTCGAGCAGCTGGCTGAGCCCCCAGTACGGGGCCAGCATGGCGACCGCGGACTGCACGTCGACGCGGATGTCGCCGGAGTGCACCGGCACCGGGAACGGCTCGGCGGGCGGCAGGCCCGGACCGAACCGGCCGTCGACCAGCAGCGCCCAGACGTTGCCGAAGGAGACCTGACCGATCAGATCCTCGATGTCCACGCCGCGGTAGCGCAGCGCGCCGCCCTCGCGGTCCGGTTCGGCGATCTTGGTCTCGAAGGCTACGACGCCCTCGAGGCCCGGTTTGAAGTCGGCCATGTCGTCTCCTGGCTTCCGGCGGTGGTGGCGGCGCGGGCTCGACCGGCCCGCGGCTTAGGCGACCCTCAGGGATGTGTTCGTGACATCTTGCCTGCTCGGTAACCGAGTCCGCGACCCACCGTGGGTGTGCGCCACATGACACCCCCGCCGGTGGACAGGCGCGCTACCTGGACAAGACTGGGTGGCGGGGTCTGGCCAGCGTCGGGGGACGCGGTCGCCCCGACGAAAAGGACGGAGACTGTGACCGGCGACACACCCGCCCCGGCCGGCATGCGTAACGAGTACGCCGCCGACCTGGGCCTTTCCGAATCCGATCTGGCACCCGACTGGCACAGCCAGTTCGCCCGCTGGTTCGCCGACGCGGTGGCGTACCCGCTGCCCGAGCCGAACGCCATGGTGGTCGGCACCGCCGACGCGCAGGGCCGGCCGAGTGGGCGGACCGTCCTGCTGAAGGGGTACGACCCGGACGGCTTCGTCTTCTACACCAACTACGACTCCCGCAAGGGCGGCGAGGCGACCGCCAACCCGTGGGCCAGCCTGGTCTTCCCCTGGTTCCCGATGCAGCGGCAGGTGGTGGTCACCGGGCGGGTGGCCCGGGTCGACCGGGCCGAGACCGAGGCGTACTTCGCCAGCCGGCCGCGCGGCTCGCAGCTCGGCGCCTGGGCGAGCACCCAGTCCCGGGTCGTGCCGGACCGGGCGGCGCTGGACGCGGCGTACCGGGCGGCGGCCGAGCGCTTCGCGGCGGTCGCCGAGATCCCCGCGCCGCCGCACTGGGGCGGGCTGCGGGTCCACCCCGAGACGGTGGAGTTCTGGCAGGGCCGGGCCAGCCGGCTGCACGACCGGCTGCGCTACCGGCGCACCGGGGACGGCGCCTGGATCACCGAGCGGCTGGCGCCGTGACGGGACTGAAGGAGGCCCGGCCGCGCGGAGCGCGCCGCTGGGCGATCGACCTGCGCCCGCTGCGGGTGCCCGCGTACCGGCGGGTCTGGCTCGGCAACGCGGTGGCGATGTTCGGTTTCCAGTTCACCGCCGTGGCCGTACCGGTGGAGATGTTCGCGCTGACCCGGGGCTCGTTCTGGGTCGGCCTGCTCGGCGTGGCCGGCTTCGTGCCGCTGCTGGTGTTCGGGCTCTGGGGCGGCGCGGTCGCCGACGCCCGGGACCGCCGCCGGGTGCTGCTGGCCGGCGGCGCGCTGCTCTGGGCGTCGACCCTGTCGCTGCTGCTCCAGGCGCTGTTCCGGGTCGGCAGCCCGACGCTGCTGCTGGTCCTGGTGGCGGTGCAGGCGATCGCCTTCGCGGTCACCTCACCCACCCGCAGCGCGATCCTGCCCCGGCTGGTCCCGGCCGAGCTGATCCCGGCGGCCAGCACGCTCAACTACACCACCTTCACCGCGACCTCGGTGTTCGGGCCGCTCACCGCGGGTCTGATCTTCGCCGCCTGGCCCACCGAGGTCGGGCTGCCGATCGCGTACGCGATGGACGCGCTGCTCTTCACCGTCTCGCTCTGGGCCACCCTGCGGCTGCCCGCCATGCCGCCCGAACCGGACCCGGGGGACGCGGCCACCCCGCGCCGGGCCGGGCTGGCCAGCATCGTCGACGGCTTCCGGTACCTGGCCACCACGCCGGTGCTGCTGCTGTCGTTCGCCATCGACCTGATCGCCATGATCCTGGCCATGCCCCGGGCGCTCTTCCCTGAGCTGGCGCAGCACCGCTTCGGCGGCGGGGCGGCGGTCGGCTGGCTCTACAGCGCGATCGCGATCGGGGCGATGCTGGGCGGCCTCACCTCCGGCTGGATCGGCCGGGTACGCCGGCAGGGCCTGGCGCTGACCGTGGCCGTGGTCGGCTGGGGCGTGGCCATCGCCCTGGCCGGGCTGGCCCACCAGCTCTGGCTGGTGGTGGCGCTGCTCGGGCTGGCCGGCGCGGCGGACCTGGTCAGCGCGACGCTGCGGCAGTCGATGCTGCTGATCTACGCGCCCGACCGGATGCGCGGCCGGCTCCAGGGGGTCAACACGGTGGTGGTCGCCGGCGGCCCGCGCCTGGGTGACCTGCGGGCCGGCGCGATGGCCGCCGCGTTCGGCACCGGCGCGGCGATGGTCGCCGGTGGGCTGGCCTCCGCGGTGCTCGCGGTCCTGCTGGTGGCGGTCTTCCCGGCCCTGCTGCGCTACCGGGCGGCGGCTCGGCCGGACTGACCGACGGCTGGGACGGGCAGCGCCGGCCCGGCATCCCGGGCGCGGGACGGACTAAGGTCCCCGGCATGGAGAACGCCGGGTACCGGTCCCCGTCGGGGACGCAGTGGACCATCGCCGCCGACGGGCACGAGGCGGTCGTCGTCGAGGTCGGGGGCGGCCTGCGGACCTACCGCCAGGACGGGGTCGACCACGTCGACGGGTACGCGGAGGACGAGATCTGTGCCGGCTCGGCGGGGCAGATCCTGGCCCCCTGGCCGAACCGGATCCGGGACGGCGCGTACCGCTTCGGCGACCGGTCGTACCAGCTCGACCTGACCGAGCCGGCCCGGCACAACGCCATCCACGGCCTGGTCAACTGGGGCGCCTGGCAGCTCGTCGAGGCGGCCCCGGACACGGTCACCCTCGGCTACGACCTGCCGCCGACCCCGGGCTACCCGTGGGCGTTGCGGCTGCGTACCCGGTGGAGCGTGGGGGCGGACGGGCTGCGCGCCGAGCACGAGGTGACCAACCTGTCCGGCGAGCCGGCGCCGTTCGGCTTCTCCGTCCACCCCTACCTGCGGTTGCCGAAGGCGGCCGTGGACGAGGTGTCGATGCGGGTGCCGGGGCGGAACCGGGTGCTGCTGGACAGCCGCCTGCTGCCGGTGGCCGCGACCGAGGTGGCCGGCACCGAGTACGACTTCACCGAGCCTCGCGTGATCGGCGCCGCGGTGCTGGACCTGGCCTTCGGCGACCTGGTGCGGGACGCCGACGGCGGCTCGTCGGTCACCCTGGCCGCGCCGGACGGGTCGGCGGTGCACATCTGGGCGGACCGGGCGTTCGGCTGGTGGCAGGTCTTCACCGGGGACACCCTCACCGGGGAGCGGTACCGCCGGTCGGTGGCGGTCGAGCCGATGACCTGCCCGGCGGACGCGTTCCGCTCCGGCCGGGATCTGATCATCCTCGAGCCGGGGCAGACCTGGCGGGGCGCCTGGGGCATCCGGCCGGGCGGCTGAGCGTGGAGTTCGCCGACGTCGTCCGCCGCCGCCGGATGGTCCGCAACTACGACCCGGACCGGCCGGTCCCGCCCGAGGTGGTGGAGCGGCTGCTGGCGCACGCGGTCCGGGCGCCCTCGGCCGGGTTCGCTCAGGGCTGGGGTTTCCTGGTGCTGGAGGAGCCGGCGGACCGGGACCGCTTCTGGGCCGCGGCCACGCCGGGCGGCGGGGGCCGGGAACGCTGGCTGGCCGGGATGCGCCGCGCCCCGCTGATCGTGGTGCCGCACGGCAACGCCTCGGCGTACCTGGACCGCTACGCCGAGCCGGACAAGGGCTGGGCGGACCGGTCGACCGACCGCTGGCCGGTGCCGTACTGGCACGTGGACGCCGGTTTCGCCGCGCTGCTGATGCTGCTCACCGCCGTGGACGAGGGGCTGGGTGCGTGCTTCTTCGGCATCCCGCCGCAGCGGCTCGACGCGTACCGGGCGGCCTTCGGGGTGCCGCCGGAGTACCAGCCGATCGGTGCGGTGACGGTGGGCTACCCGGCGCCGGACCACCGGTCGCCGTCGCTGCGTCGGGGACGTCGGCCGATGGACGAGGTCGTCCGGCGGGGCCGGTGGAGCTGAGGTGATTCGCCCGTCCCACGCGGGGGTACCGGCGTGGCGAAACCGACATGAGGGAGTAAAACGCGGTGTGCCGGGTGCGGTTAGGCTGGCACCGACATCACCGGCCGGCCAGGGGGAGGGAAGCGCGCCGTGATCTTCAGAGCGGTCCGGGACGGGCGGCCCTACCCGGAGCACAACCTCACGCTGAAGCAGTGGGCGGAGATTCCGCCGCGCCCGCTGCGGCTGGACCAGCTCATCACCACTAAGCGCGAGCTTGCGCTGGACAAGCTCCTCGCCGAGGACTCGACCTTCTACGGCGACCTCTTCCCGCACGTGGTGCAGTGGAACGGCGGCCTCTACCTGGAGGACGGCCTGCACCGGGCGCTGCGCGCGGCGCTCCAGCAGCGCAACCAGATCCACGCCCGGGTGCTGGTGCTCAGCGGTCAGGGCGAGTGACGTCTTCCTGAGTCTTCGTTAAGGTGGCCGCATGACTGCGCTGGACCTGCTGGACATCGACGCGTCGCTCAGCGAGGAGGAGCGGCAGATCCGCGCCGTCGTGCGCCGGCTCATCGACGACCGGGTCCGCCCGCACGTCGCCGGCTGGTACGAGGACGGCCAGGTCCCGGCCCGCGAGCTGGCCCGCGAGTTCGGCAAGCTCGGCCTGCTCGGCATGCACCTGACCGGGTACGGCTGCGCCGGCGCGACGGCCGTCGCGTACGGGCTGGCCTGCCTGGAGCTGGAGGCCGGCGACTCCGGGGTGCGTTCGCTGGTCTCCGTGCAGGGTTCGCTGGCCATGTACGCGATCTGGCGCTACGGCAGCGAGGAGCAGAAGCAGCGCTGGCTGCCCGCGATGGCCGCCGGCGAGGCGATCGGCTGCTTCGGGCTGACCGAGCCCGACCACGGCTCCGACCCGGCCTCGATGGCCACCCGGGCCCGGCGCGACGGCGACGACTGGATCCTCACCGGCAGCAAGATGTGGATCACCAACGCGCCGATCGCCGACGTCGGGGTGATCTGGGCGCGCACCGACGAGGGGGTACGCGGCTTCGCCGTACCGATGGACACGCCTGGCGTGACGGCGCGCGAGATCCGGCACAAGATGTCGCTGCGCGCCTCCCTCACCGGGGAGATCGCCCTCGACGGCGTGCGGCTGCCGGCGGACGCCCGGCTGCCCGAGGCGGTCGGGTTGAAGGCGCCGCTGAGCTGCCTGACCGAGGCCCGGCACGGCATCGTCTGGGGCGCGCTCGGCGCGGCCCGCGACTGCCTGGAGACCGCCCTGTCGTACGCGACCACCCGGACCCAGTTCGGCAAGCCCCTCGCGGGCTTCCAGCTCACCCAGGCCAAGCTCGCCGACATGGCCGTCGAGTGGAACAAGGGCCTGCTGCTCGCGCTGCACCTGGGCCGGCTCGCCGACAGCGGAAGGCTGCGGCCCGCGCAGGTCAGCGTGGGCAAGCTGAACAACGTCCGGGAGGCCCTGGAGATCGCCCGGCAGTGCCGGACCATCCTCGGCGCCAACGGGGTCTCCGGGGAATATCCGGTGATGCGGCATGCCAACAACCTGGAGAGCGTGCTGACCTACGAGGGCACTTCCGAGATCCACCAGCTGGTCATCGGCCAGCAGCTGACCGGGCTCTCCGCCTTCGCCTGAATCGACCACCGCGGCTCGCCGGCACCCGCCTGCTGGGGCCCTCGACCCGCCGATCTTCGGCACGGAGGGCTTCCCGGTGGATCAGTCCACCGACTCCGTCGAAACCCGGATTCACCCGTTCGGGTCGCTCGACGAGCGACTGTCGCATGGTGGCCGTACCGTCATTCTCAGTCGATGTTTCTGACGAGGATGGTGAGGGGCGATGGCCCGCGACGGTGACATCAGCGAGCCCACCAGGGAGTTTCCGGAATACCCGACCGGGGAGTCGCTCCGCGCCCGGTCGGACGTTCCACCCGAGCCCGGGGCCGGTGCCCCGGCTTCGTCGGCGCGTCCGGTGCGCGGTCTGCTCGGGGTGCTCGGCGCGGTCGCGCTGGCCGTGGTGGTGCTGCTCGGCATCCAGGCCACCGGCCTCCTGCCGGACTTCCGCAACCCGTTCGCCAAGGAGCAGACCGACCGCAGCCAACCGCCGCTGCTCAAGTCGATCCGCGACCTGAGCCGCTACGTGGCCGCCGAGGGCAACTTCCAGGTCGTCGTGGACGTGCAGAAGGACCGGCGCAACGTGCCCGACTTCCTGCTCAACGAGCGGACGCTCTTCGTCGGAGCCGGCCGGGTCGAGGCGTACGTCGACTTCTCCAAGATCGCGGACGGGGCGGTGGTGGTCTCCGACGACGGCAAGTCGGTCGAGATCAAGCTGCCGGCGCCGCAGCTCGGCGAGACCGACCTCGACATGGACAAGAGCTACGTCTTCGCCGAGGAGCGCGGCCTGATCAACCGGCTGAACGACCTGGTGGGCGGCGACCCCAACCGGCAGCAGCAGGTCTACCAGCTCGCCGAGGACCGGATCGGCGCGGCCGCCCGGGACAGCGGGCTCACCGCCCGGGCCCAGGAGAACACCCGCAAGATGCTGGAGGGGCTGCTCCGCTCGCTCGGCTACACCAAGATCACGGTCAGCTACACCGCACCCTGAACGGCGGACCCCAACGCCCGCCCGGCCCGCCCGGGCGGGCGTTGCCGTGCTCCCGGCCTGGTCGGCGGGGCGGGCGTTGCCGTGCTCCCGGCCTGGTCGGCGGGGCGGGCGTTGCCGTGCTCCCGGCCTGCCGGGCGGCCGCACCCGAGGCGCACCACCCCGGGAGCGGACGTCCTCGCCGGCGCGTTGCCGTGCTCGCGGCCTGCGGGGCGGGCCGCGCGGTGGGTCAGTACCGCACCCGGTCCTCGTTCGGCATCAGGATCCAGAGCACCAGGTAGACGATCACCTGGGTGCCGGGCAGCAGCAGCGACAGCAGGAACAGCAGCCGGACCATCCCGGCCGAGAGGCCGAACCGCTGGGCCAGGCCGGCACACACGCCGGCGAACATGCGCCCCTGGCGGGGCCGGACCAGTTTGCGACTCATCAGTCGTACTCCCAACTCCGCGGCGATCCGCCGCGCTGGATTCCAGGCTAGAAACGGCTACCTGCCGCGCCCTCGGTCCCGAGGAGGATCAGGGGCCCCGGCACCCGTAGGTGCTTACCCCGCCGACCCCCCACCGACGCGCCCCCGCTCTCCCGCCACCATCCCTGCCCACCCGCCCCCGCTCTCCCGCCACCATCCCTGCCCAACCGCCCCCGCTCTCCCGCCACCATCCCTGCCCCACCCGCCCCCGCTCGCCCGCTGCCGGCTGCTGCCCGATCGCCACCCGACCCGGCGAGGTTCTCCCACATCCGGGGAGCCGCGATTCGCATCCTGGGACAGCTGTAGATCTTGGTGAGAAACGGCCCCTATAAGGGCCGCTTCTTACCAAGATCTCGATGTCGGGACGTCCCGATGCGGAGAGCGCGCCCGAGACGCGGGGCCGGTCGAAGTCGGGGCGCCGAGAGGCGGGGCCGGTCGCCGTCGCGGTGCCCGAGGGCGATTGGGCACCGGGGGCGACGTGAGCGATAGCCGGATGCGGGGTGAGGGGAGGCGAGAGGGCGGGTTCGGGTCGCCGGGTGAGCTGGGCGGGTAGGCTCGCCGGTCGGGCACCCGCAACCCGGGACCCGCCCGCCGTCCCGGCCCCGGGGCGGCACCACTCGGTCCGCGCCCGCACGACGGGCGCGGCGGCGAGGAAGTGCAGCCATGATCAGTGTTTTCGACCTCTTCAGCGTCGGCATCGGGCCGTCCAGCTCGCACACGGTAGGGCCGATGCGGGCCGCCCGGACCTTCGTGACCGGGCTCAAGGCCGACGGGTTGCTCGCCGACGTGGCCGGCGTACGGGCCGAACTCTTCGGTTCGCTCGGCGCCACCGGTCACGGCCACGGCAGCGACCGGGCGGTGCTGCTCGGGCTGGAGGGGGAGGCCCCGGAGATCGTCGACACGGACACCGTCGGGCCCCGGGTGCAGCGGATCCGCGCCGAGCGGCGACTCGGCCTGCTCGGCGTCCAGGAGATCGACTTCGACCCGGACCGGGATCTGGTGCTGCACCGGCGCCGCTCGCTGCCGTACCACCCGAACGGGATGACCTTCGTGGCCCTGGACGCGGCCGGGAACCAGGTCCGGGCCCGGACCTACTACTCGGTGGGCGGCGGGTTCGTGGTCGACGAGGAGGCCGCCGGGGCCGACCGGATCAAGCCGGACGCCACCCGGGTCCGGTACCCCTTCCTCACCGGCGCGGAGCTGCTCCGGGTCACCGCCGAGACCGGGCTGTCGATCAGCGAGGTGATGCTCGCCAACGAGCTCTCCTGGCGCAGCGAGGCCGACGTCCGGGCCGGACTGCTGGAGATCTGGCGGGTGATGCGGGAGTGCGTGGCGCGCGGCTGTGAGCGCGACGGCGTGCTGCCCGGCGGGCTCAAGGTCCGCCGCCGGGCCGCCGAACTGCGCCGGAGCCTGGCGGCCGAGGCGAACGCCAGCGACCCGCTGCGCGCGATGGACTGGGTCACCCTCTTCGCCCTCGCGGTCAACGAGGAGAACGCGGCCGGCGGGCGGGTGGTCACCGCCCCGACCAACGGCGCCGCCGGGATCATCCCGGCCGTGCTGCACTACTACACCCGCTTCGTGCCGGACGCCTCCGAGGAGGGGGTGGTCCGGTTCCTGCTCGCCGCCGGCGCGATCGGCGTGCTGTTCAAGGAGAACGCCTCGATCTCCGGGGCCGAGGTCGGCTGCCAGGGCGAGGTCGGCTCGGCCTGCTCGATGGCCGCGGCCGGGCTGGCCGAGGCGCTGGGCGGCAGCCCCGAGCAGGTGGAGAACGCCGCCGAGATCGGCATGGAACACAACCTGGGGCTCACCTGCGACCCGGTCGGCGGCCTGGTGCAGATCCCGTGCATCGAGCGGAACGCGGTGGCCAGCATCAAGGCGATCACCGCGGCCCGGCTGGCGCTGCGCGGCGACGGGGTGCACCACGTGTCGCTGGACAAGGTCATCAAGACCATGCGGGAGACCGGCGCGGACATGAAGGTCAAGTACAAGGAGACGGCGCGGGGCGGGCTCGCGGTCAACGTGATCGAGTGCTGAACCCGAAGGGGTGACGCGGCCGGTACGAGCGCCGGTGCCGGGTGCCGGCGGCGAGGATGGGGCGGTGACGACAGGAGTCGCCGCGCTCTGGTCGGCCCGCCACTCGCTGCGCATCCTGGTCCGGCGGGACCTCGCGGTGAAGTACCAGCAGTCGGTGCTGGGCTACCTCTGGTCGCTCATCGAGCCGCTCGGCATGGGCCTGATCTACTGGTTCGTCTTCGGCGTGCTCTATTCCGGTGCCACCCGCCGGCACCTGGGTGACGCGGCCGGGTCGTACCCGCTGTTCCTGATCACCGGCATCTTCGCCTGGATGTGGGCCAGCTCGGCGCTGACCGAGGCGGCCAACGCGCTGACCGGGCAGGCCCGGCTGATCACCACGATGAACGTGCCCCGCCAGGTCTTCCCGATCGGCCGGGTCACCGGCCGGTTCGCCGAGTACCTCGCCGGCCTGCCCATCCTGATCGCCATCGCGGCGGTCTACGCGGCGCACGGCGAGATCCACCCCGGCTGGTCGCTGCTCGCCCTGCCGCTGGCCGTCGGGGTGCAGTTCGTCCTGCTGGTGGGGGTGGCGTTGCTGCTCTCTGCGGCCAACGTGCTGATGCGGGACATCGAGCGGTTCATGCGGCTGATCATCCGGCTGCTGTTCTACGCCACCCCGATCATCTACCCGCTCGCCCTGGTCCGGGACTCCGGCATGCCGGCCTGGGTCAAGTTCGGGTACGAGCTGAACCCGCTGGTCGGCATCTTCCAGCTGCACCACGCGATCTGGTACCCGGACGAGTTCCCGGACGCCCGGCTGCTCGCGGTGACCGTGCTGGGCAGCCTGCTCGTGCTGGCGTTCGGCTGGTGGTCGTTCCGCCGGCTGGAACCGGCCGTGCTCAAGGAACTCTGAATGGCGGCGATCATCGAGGCGGACGGGCTCGGCATCCGGTTCGTCCGCAACCGCCGCCGCCAGCTGCGCCTCCGCGAGCTGCTGATCCACCGGGGCGGGCGGGACGCCGGGGCGGGCGACTTCTGGCCGCTGCGGGACGTGTCGTTCCGGATCGAGCCGGGTGAGACCGTGGGGGTGATCGGGCGCAACGGCACCGGCAAGAGCACGCTGCTGCGGCTGATCGCCGGGGTGCTGATCCCCGACGAGGGCCGGATCCGGGTCCGTGGCGACGTGGCCCCGCTGCTGGAACTCTCCGCCGGCTTCTCCAACGACCTCACCGGCCGGGAGAACCTCTACCTGGTCGGCGGCCTGCACGGCCTCTCCGCCGGCTACCTGCGGCAACACTTCGACGAGATCGTCGCGTTCGCCGGGGAGCAGATCGAACGCTCCATCGACACCTCGGTCCGGCACTACTCCTCCGGCATGAAGGTGCGGCTGGGTTTCGCGGTGATCGCCCAACTGCCCCACCCGATCCTGCTGATGGACGAGGTGACCGCGGTCGGGGACGCGGAGTTCCGCGCGAAGTGCTATGCGACCATCGAGCGACTCCTCGCGGAAGGGCGCACGCTGGTGCTGGTGTCACACAACGAAAAGGACCTCACCCGGTTCTGTCGTCGGGGGCTCTACCTCGACGCCGGACGGTTGACCGTCGACGGGACCATCGACGAGGCGCTGCGGGCGTACGCCGGCGGGGCCAAGCGGTGACGCTCGCGATCGTGCTCGCCGCGGGTGCCGCGGCGGGCCTGACCACCGACGCCGGGGAGCGCCTGGCCGACCGGCTCGCCGGGCAGTGGCGGGACGCCGGGGCGGCCGATGTCCGGGTGGCCGCCGACCTGTCCGAACTGGCCGCGCTGGTCACCGGCGCCACCGGCCCGGTGCTGGTCAGCGGGGCCGACCTGGTGGCGCACACCGCCGTGCTCCGGCACCTGGCCACCAGCCCGGTCGGCCCGACCGTGGCCCTGGTGCTGACCGACCCGTCGGCGGCCGGGCAGGCCACGGTCCGGGAGGAACGCGGCCAGGTCGTCGGCGTCGACGAGCCCGTGGGGGCGACCGGCGTGTTCGGCGGTGCGCTGCGGGTCGGGCCGGGGGACCTGCCGGCCCTCGCGGCCGCCGCCCGCACGGCGGCGGGCCAGGGGGGCACGGTGGATCGGCTCTTCGCCGCGCTCGCGGCCGCCGGCACGCTGACCTTCGCCCACCGGGTACGCCTGCTCGTGGCGCACCGGGTCGGCACGGAGGCGGAGCTGCGGGCGGCCGGTGCGGCGGTGGCCCGGGTCGACGAGGACCGGGCGGAGCTGCGCCTGTCGGTGAAGGAGCGGGACGACTTCTTCACCACCTTCTTCGTCAGCACCTGGTCCCCGTACGTGACGAAGGCCGCCGCCCGGCTGCGGCTGAGCCCGACCGCGGTGACCATGATCTCGGTGGCGTTCGCGGTGGCCGCCGCGCTGCTCTTCGCGGCGGGTGGGCGGCCCGCCCTGGTCGCCGGCGGGGTCCTGCTCTACCTGGGCTTCGTGCTGGACTGCGTGGACGGGCAACTGGCCCGCTACACCCGGCACTTCAGCGCCTGGGGCGGCTGGCTGGACACCATGGCGGACCGGGCCAAGGAGTACGTCGTCTACGCCGGCCTGGGCTACGGCGCAACGCACGCCGGCTTCCGCCACGGCTGGGCGCTGGCGATCGCCGCGATGACCCTGCAGACCGTGCGGCACATGACCGACGCCTGGTACGGCGTGCTGCACGACGAGGCGGCCCGGCGACCGCGTCCGGCGGCCGGGGCGGCCGACGGCATCGGCGGGAAGCTGAACGCCGCCTCGACGAAGGTGCAGGCGGACACCGGCTCGGTGTCGTACTGGCTGAAGCGGACGGTGGTCTTCCCGATCGGCGAGCGGTGGGCGCTGATCGCGCTGGCGGCCGCGCTCTTCGGCCCGCTGGTGGCGCTCTGCGCGGTGCTGGTCTGGGGCACGCTGGCGTTCGCGTACACCGGGGCGTTGCGGACCCTGCGCGCCCGGTGGATGAAGGTGCCGGTGCTGACCACGGTCGACGTGACCCTGCACCGGGACGACGGCCCGCTGGTCCGGCGGTTCGCGGCGGCCCTGCCCGCGGGCCTGACCCGCGTCCTGCTGCGCGCCGCCCGCCCGGGGGTGGGTGTGCTGGGGCTGACCGTGCTGCCGGCGCTGGCGCCGCTGGCGCTGCTGCTGCTCGCCTGGCGGTGGGGTGCGGACACGCCCCGCTGGCTGGTGGGGGTGGCCATGCTGGTCTGGCTGCTGGCCGCGGTGGGCGTCCGGGCCACGCCGGACGGGCCGCTGGACTGGCTGGTCCCCGCCGCGCTGCGGGCCGGGGAGTACCTGTTCGCGATCGCCGTCGGGGTGCTCGGCGGCGCGCCCGCCTGGCTGATCTTCGGGTACGTCTTCGTGCTGACCCTGCACCACTACGACCTGACCGCCCGGCTGGAGAAGCGGCAGGCCGCGCCGCCGCTGCACGCCGCCTCGCTGGGCTGGGAGGGGCGCTCCCTCCTGCTGGCCGCAGCGGCAAACGCCGGAATCGTGAGCATTGCTCTGGCTACACTCGGTGCGTACCTTCTCGTGGTTTTTGTCGCGAGCGTGGCCCTCGCCTGGGTGGTCCTGCCGGCCCGCGCCCGCCGGACGCCGGTCCCGGTGAACGGGGGTGAGCGCTTGCCGGGCTGACGGAGGGCCGGCCGGGATGACTCTGCTCAGCTTCGTCGTACCGGCCTACCTGGTGCAGGGCTACCTGCGGGAGTGCCTCGACTCCATCCTGGAGCAGCCCTACGGCGACCTCGAGGTGATCGGCATCGACGACGCCTCCCCGGACGGCAGCGGCGAGATCCTGCTCGAGTACGCGGACCGCGACCCCCGGGTCCGCCCGGTCCGCCTCACCGAGAACGCCGGCCTCGGTCCGGCCCGCAACATCGGGCTGGACCGGGCCGTCGGCGAGTACGTCTGGTTCGTCGACGGGGACGACTGGCTGGTCCCCGGCTGCCTGCCGCACGTCGCCGACCGGCTGGTGGCGACCCACCCGGACGTGCTGATCGTCGACCACGTCCGGGCCCACTGGAACAACACCGGCACCCGCAGCGCGATGCGCGACGTCTTCCCCGAACCGGTGGGCGAGGAGACGTTCCGGCTGCGGGACCGGCCGGAGGCGGTACGGCTGCTGCACACCGCCTGGAACCGGGTCCTGCGGCGGGAGTTCCTGCTCGACCGCGGGCTGCGCTTCGAACCGGGCTGGTACGAGGACGTCTCGTTCAGCTATCCGGCGCTGATGGCCGCCGACCGGATCGGGGTGCTCGACCGGGTCTGCCTCAACTACCGGCAGCGCCGTACCGGGGCGATCACCCGGACCCGGGGCGACCGGCACTTCGAGGTCTTCGCCCAGTGGCACCGGGTGTTCCGGCTGATGGACCGGTGGGGGCCGGCGGTCGCCCCACTGCGCCCGGCCGTCTTCGAGCGGATGATCTGGCACTACCTGACGGTGCTGGGCAACGGCGAGCGGATCGCCGCCGAGCTGCGGCCGGCGTTCTTCACCCAGATCCACGCCGACCACGTCCGCTTTCGGCCGCCCGAGGGATACCCGGTGCCGGCCGGCGTGGAAGGGCTGAAGCACCGGCTGGTGGCGGCCGGGCGGTGGCGGACGTTCAGCGGGCTGCGCGACGCCAACCAGGTGGCCGAGACGGCCGTGCGGGTCGCCCGCCGGGCCCGGCGCCGGGCGCTGCCGAAGGCGCGGCGGGCCGCCCGGAGGGCCCGGGACGCGGCGCTGCGCGAGTACTACCGGGCCGAACTGCACCGGCCGCTGGACCCGAGCCTGGCCGTCTACGCCGCGTACTGGTACCGGGGGTACTCCTGCAACCCGGCCGCGATCTACGCGGCGGCCCGCCGGCTCGCGCCGCAGGTGCGCGGGGTGTGGATCGTGCGGCGGGACCGGGTGGCCAGCCTGCCGCCGGGCGTGGAGTACGTGGTCGCCGGCAGCCCGGACTACTACCGGGTGCTGGCCCGGGCCCGCTGGCTGGTCAACAACGTCAACTTCCCGGACTTCGTCCGCAAGCGGCCCGGCTCGGTGCACCTGCAGACCCACCACGGCACCCCGGTCAAGGTGATGGGGCTGGACCAGCAGCGGTATCCGGTCGGCGCGATGGGGATGAACTTCACGAAGCTGCTGCACCGGGTGGACCGCTGGGACTACAGCGTCAGCGCGAACAGCTTCTCCACCCAGATGTGGGAGCGGGCGTACCCGGCCGGGTACACCTCCCTGGAGGTCGGCTACCCCCGCAACGACCGGCTCGCCCTGGCCACCCCGCAGGAGTGCCGCCAGGTCCGCGCGGAGCTGGGCCTCGGCCCCGACGAGTACGTGGTGCTCTACGCCCCGACGCACCGGGAGCACCTGCCCGGCTGGCGGCCGCCGTTCGATCCGGACCGGATGCTGGACGCGCTCGGCCCGTCCGGCCGGCTGTTGATGCGCAGCCACTACTTCCACGACCGGGACCGGCGGCCCCGCGGCCCGGCCGCGGCCGGCGGGGTGCTCGACGTGAGCGGCCACGACTCGGTGGAGGACCTCTACCTCGCGGCCGACGTGCTGGTCACGGACTATTCGTCGGCGATGTTCGACTACGCCGTGCTGGACCGGCCGATCGTGGTGTACGCCCCGGACTGGGACGCCTACCGGGTGGCCCGGGGGGTCTACTTCGACCTGCTCGCCGAGCCGCCCGGGGCGGTGGCCCTCGACTTCCCGGCCCTGCTCGACGTCTTCCGCTCCGGCACGGTACGCGGGCCGGCTGCCGAGCGAGCCCGGGACCGGTTCCGGGCCCGGTTCTGCGCGCTGGACGACGGCCACGCGGCGGAGCGGGTGGTCCGGCGGGTGTTCCTCGGCGAGCTGGCCTGAGCGGGGTTACCGACGGGTCACCTTACTGATCGGTACCCGCCGATCCGCTGTAATCGGTCTGTCACGGGGGGAACATGGAACGTTTACCCGATGTGCTGATCCGATGATCCTGGTCACAGTCATGTCCGGGTTCAGCCGAGCACTGGGGAGGAGACGGTGACCACCGTCGCGCTCAAGGATGTCACCAAGGTCTTCCAGGACGGAACGGTCGCGGTCGACACCATCAATCTGGACGTCAATGACGGCGAGTTCATGGTGCTGCTGGGCCCTTCGGGTTGCGGCAAGTCCACCGTGTTGCGGATGGTGGCCGGATTGGAGGACCCCACCACCGGGGCGGTGATGCTCGACGGTGAGGTCGCCAACGACCTGCCACCGCGGGACCGGAGGATCGCCATGGTCTTCCAGGATTTCGCGCTGTACCCGCACATGACGGTCGGCGACAACATCGGCTTCCCGCTGCGGCTGGCCGGCGTCGAACCGTCCCCGCGCGGGGAGCGGATCCACGACGTGGCGAGCGCGCTCGGCATCGGCGACGTGCTCGGCCGCAAGCCGAGCCAGCTCTCCGGCGGCCAGCGCCAGCGGGTCGCCATGGGCCGGGCGATAGTGCGCCGGCCCGGACTGTTCCTGATGGACGAGCCGCTCTCCAACCTGGACAGCGGCCTCCGCGCCGAGCTGCGCGCCGAGATCTCCGGCCTCACCCGCGAGCTGGGCGTCACCACCATCTACGTCACCCACGACCAGGCCGAGGCGCTGACCATGGCCGACCGGGTCGCCATCATGCGCAAGGGCGTGCTCCAGGACGTCGGCACCCCCACCCAGGTGTACGGCCGGCCGGCGACCCTGTACGTGGCCGCGTTCCTCGGCAGCCCCCGGATGAACCTGCTGGAGGCCTCGGTCTACGTCCACCTCGACCGGTACGTCGCGCTGAACCTCGGCGAGCAGTCGCTCTACCTGCCCTGGGACGACATCCGCAGCCGGGCGGTCGCGCACTACCACGGCGAGCGGATCGTGGTGGGCATGCGGGCCGAGGCGCTCACCCCGGTCGCCCCGGACACCCCGGGTGACGTGCTCCAGGGCCGGATCCGGTACCTGGAGCACCACGGCCACGAGTCGCTGGCCTTCCTCGACATCGGCGCCACGGCCATCGTGGTGGACGAGATGGGCACCCCGGTGGAGAACGCCCTGCCCGGCCAGCGCGGCCTGCGCCGGTTCGGTCAGGTCATGCAGCGCCTGACCGGCCGGGCCGCCGAGGCGCCGGAGGCCGCCGCCCCGGTCGGCGGCGGGAACCGGACCAGCGTGCTGCCCGACCCCGGCCGGCACCACCGCCGCCCGGCCGAGCTGGCCGTCCGGCTGGCCCCGTACCCGGCGGTGTCGGCGGGCCACCCGCTCTCCGTGCAGATCCGGATGGACGCGCTGCACTTCTTCGACGAGCGGGGTGACCGGATCGATGTCGGCTGGCGCTGATTCCGGCCTCCCCGGGCGGGGAGGCCGGCCTTGCCGGCGCTGGTTACTGGCGAGTAGCGTTCGGGCATGACCGTCGACTCTCGCCAGGTCGCGGCCGGTCTCCTGGAGGCCGTGCCGTTCGCCCGCACGCTCGGAATCGAATTCGTCGAGGTCGCGCCCGAGGCCGAGGGCGGGGTACGCGCCGTCGTCCGGCTGCCCGACGACCCGGCCCACCACAACCACGTCGGCGGCCCGCACGCCGGCGCCATGTTCACGCTCGGGGAGACCGCCTCCGGGGCGGTGGTGCTCGCCGCCTTCGGCACCGTGCTCGACCGGGCGGTGCCGCTCGCGGTGACCGCCACCATCCGCTACCAGAAGGTCGCCGTCGGGCCGGTGCGGGCCACCGCCCGGCTGGGCCGTGCCCCCGCCGAGGTGCTCGCCGAGCTGGACGCCGGGCAGCGGCCCGAGTTCCCCGTCGAGGTGGAGATCGGCACCGAGGACGGCACCGTCACCTCGGCCCTCACCGTCGTCTGGACGCTCCGCCCGAACCGCTGACGGCCGAATCGGGTTTGCCCAGCGGGGCCGGTGGATAGATTCAGGCAATGCTGGGCCTACCCGCTCACGTGACCGCCTGTCTCTTCGACCTGGACGGCGTCCTCACACAGACCGCCAAGGTGCACAACGCCGCCTGGACCCAGACCTTCGACGCCTTCCTGAAGCAACGGTCGGCCGCCACCGGCGAGCCGTTCCGCCCGTTCGACCCCGGCCCGGACTACAACCGGTACGTGGACGGAAAACCGAGAGCCGACGGCGTACGCTCCTTCCTCGCCTCGCGGGGGATCACCCTGCCCGAGGGCTCCCCCGACGACCCGCCCGAGGCGGACACGGTCAACGGGGTGGGCAACCGGAAGAACGCCATCCTGCTCCAGCGCATCGCCGACGGTGGCGTCGAGGTCTACCCGGGGTCGGTGCGCTACCTGGAGGCGGCCGCCGCCAGCGGGCTGCGCCGGGCGGTCGTCTCGGCCAGCGCCAACTGCGCCGCGGTGGTCGCCGCCGCCGGGCTGGACCGGCTGCTGGAGGCCCGGGTGGACGGCGTGGTGGCCCGCGAGCGCGGGCTGCGCGGCAAGCCGCACCCCGACACCTTCCTGGCCGGCGCGCAACTGCTCGGCGTGGCGCCCCGACAGGCCGCGGTCTTCGAGGACGCCCTCGCCGGGGTGGCCGCCGGCCGGGCCGGCGGCTTCGGCTACGTGATCGGCGTCGACCGGGTCGGCCAGGCCGACGAGCTGCGCGCGCACGGCGCCGACGTGGTGGTCACCGACCTCGCCGAGCTGATGACGGAGCCGGCCCGGTGATCCGCGAACGGGCCTATCCCGTCGAACCGTGGCACGTCCGGGAGACCCGGCTCGACATGGACGTGCTGGCCCAGTCCGAGTCGGTCTTCGCCCTCTCCAACGGGCACTTCGGGCTGCGCGGCAACCTCGACGAGGGCGAGCCGCACGGCCTGCCCGGCACCTACCTCAACTCCTTCTACGAGCTGCGGCCGCTGCCGTACGCCGAAGCCGGCTTCGGCTTCCCCGAGTCCGGGCAGACCGTCGTCAACGTCACCAACGGCAAGCTGATCCGGCTGCTGGTCGACGACGAGCCGCTCGACGTCCGGTACGGCGAGCTGCTCTCCCACGAGCGGGTCCTCGACCTGCGCGCCGGCACCCTGCACCGCGAGCTGCACTGGCGCTCCCCGGCCGGCCGGGACGTCAAGGTCCGCACCACCCGGCTGGTGTCGTTCACCCAGCGGGCGGTCGCCGCGATCCACTACGAGGTGGAGGCGCTGGAGGGGCCGCTCCGGCTGATCCTCCAATCCGAGCTGGTGGCGAACGAGGCGCTGCCGCCGCAGAGCCGCGACCCCCGGGTGGCCGCCGTGCTCGAGTCACCGTTGCAGGCCGAGGAGCAGCTGACCACCGACGACGGCGGCCTGCTCATCCACCGCACCAAGGTCAGCGGGCTGCGGGTCGCCGCCCAGATGGCGCACGACGTGGACGCCCCGGAGCGCACCAGCATCGAGTCCGAGGGCTACGAGGACTGGGTGCGGACCACCATCGGCTGCGTGCTCAAGCCCGGGCAGAAGCTGCGGGTGGTGAAGTACCTGACGTACGGCTGGTCCAGCCGGCGGTCGCTGCCCGCGCTGCGCGACCAGGTCGGGGCGGCGCTGGCCGCGGCCCGGCTGGACGGCTGGGACGGGCTGCGCCGGGAACAGCGGGAATACCTGGACGGGTTCTGGGACGCCGCCGACGTGCGGGTCGAGGGAGACCCGGAGGTGCAGCAGGCGGTCCGGTTCGGTCTCTTCCACGTGCTCCAGGCCGGCGCCCGGGCGGAACGCCGGCCGATCGCCGCCAAGGGCCTCACCGGCCCCGGGTACGACGGGCACGCGTTCTGGGACACCGAGATGTTCGTGCTGCCGGTGCTCACCTACACCCAGCCGGGCGCGGTCCGGGACGCGCTGCACTGGCGCTACTCGACGCTCGCCCAGGCCCAGGAGCGGGCCCGGACGTTGAACCTGCACGGGGCCGCCTTCCCGTGGCGGACCATCGAGGGGCCGGAGTCGTCGGCGTACTGGCCCGCCGGGACGGCCGCCTTCCACATCGCCGCCGACGTGGCCGACGCGCTGCGCCGCTACGTGCTCGTCACCGGCGACCAGGCGCTGGAGGAGGAGATCGGGCTGGAGTTGCTGGTCGAGACCGCCCGGCTCTGGCGCTCGCTCGGCCACCACGACCGCACCGGCCGGTTCCACATCGACGGGGTGACCGGCCCCGACGAGTACACCGCGGTCAAGAACGACAACGTCTACACCAACCTGATGGCGCAGCGGAACCTGCTCACCGCCGCCGACTGCGCGATGCGCCACCGGGACCAGGCCCTCGACCTGGGCGTCAGCGAGGAGGAGGCGGCCGCCTGGCGGGACGCCGCGCACTCCATGCACCTCCCGTACGACCCGGAGGCCCAGGTGCACGGGCAGGTGGAGGGCTTCACCCGGTTGCAGGAGTGGGACTTCGAGCACACCCCGCCGGAGAAGTACCCGCTGCTGCTGCACTACCCGTACTTCGACCTCTACCGCAAACAGGTGGTCAAGCAGGCGGACCTGGTGCTGGCCATGCACTGGCGGGGGGACGCGTTCAGCGACGACGAGAAGGTCCGCAACTTCAACTACTACGAGCGGCGTACCGTGCGGGACTCCTCGTTGAGCGCCTGCACCCAGGCGGTGATGGCGGTCGAGGTCGGCCACCCCGAACTGGCCCACCGCTACCTGCGCGAGGCCGCCCTCATGGACCTGCACGACCTGAGCGAGAACACCCGCGACGGGGTGCACATGGCCTCGCTGGCCGGCACCTGGCTGGCGCTGGTGGCGGGCTTCGGCGGCCTGCGCGACCACGACGGGACGCTCTCCTTCTCGCCCCGGCTCTCCAGCCGCCTGAGCCGGCTGGAGTTCGCGCTGCAGTGGCGGGGGATGCGACTGCGGGTGGACGTCCGGCCGCACCAGGCCACGTACTCGTTGCGCAACGGGGGAGCGGACACCGTGCTGACCCTGCGCCACCACGGCGAACCGGTCCGGGTCACCGCCGCCCAGCCGGTCACCGTGCCGGTGCCGCCGGCGCCACCGACCGGGCCGCCACCGGAGCAGCCACCGGGCCGGTCACCCCTGATGCATCTGCCGGAGAACCTGAGCTGAGCCACCCCGGGCCGCGTGGTCAGCACCTGAGCTGAGCCGCCCCGGGCCGCGTCGTCGCGATCCGGGGCGGCTCAGGCGTACGTCAGAACTGGCGGCCGTTGGACGGCCGGCCCCCGGCGTCCCGCGGCGCCGCCGCCTTCGGGTCGTCGGCGGTGCGGGCCAGCGAGGCGCGGTCCGCCCACTCCGACGAGCCCTGCAACTCCTCTTCGCGGCGCTTCTGCTCGGCGAGCTCCTGCTCCCGGGACCTGTCCTGTTTCGCCATGACGATCCTCGCGATCCGTCGGGGTCCGTGGTCACCCCGCGCCTTCCCGATCCCCGGCCGCTCAACCGTCCAGGTGCCGGGCGAAGCTCAGCCGCAGGTGGTTCTTGGGCCGGGACCCGACGATCGAGCCGACCACCTGCCCGTCCCGGAACGTCAGCAGTGTCGGCATCGACATCACCTGGTACGCCCGGGTCGTCTCGGGGTTCTCGTCCGAGTTGAGGGCGACGATGCGCAGCGCGTCGCCGAACTCCTCGGCCAGCTCGGCCAGGTGGGTGGAGACGGCGCGGCAGGGCGGGCACCACTCCGCCCAGAAGTCGACCACCACGGGCCGGTCGGCGGCCAGCACGGTGGTGGCGAAGGTGGCGTCGGTGACCGAGGTCAGTCGCGCCTGCGTGTCCTGAGGCATGTTTCCTCCCGATGGGCGATGGCGCGGGCGAGCTGATCGTGCAGCTGCCGGCGGACCGTGCCGAGCCGGTCGAGGTAGTCGTCCACCTCGGCCAGCTTGCGCCGCAGCACCGCCACCGAGTCGGGGCACACGTCACCGGAGCTGTTGCCGGCACGCAGGCAGGCCACGAACGGACGGATGTCGTCCAGCCCGAAGCCCACCGCCAGCAGCGCCCGGATCTCGTGCACGACGCGCAGCTCCGCCTCGTCGTAGACCCGGTAGCCGTTGGCCGAGCGCCCCGGCCGCACCAGCCCCTGGGACTCGTAGTAGCGCAGGGTCCGGGTGCTGGTCCCGGCTCGTTGCGCCAGCTCCCCGATCCGCATGCCGCCTCCCAGCTCACCTCGCCCAGCCGACGCTAAACCTTGCCACCGACGTCAACGCAACCCCGCGGTGACGCCCGTCGCCCCGGCCGTGCTCCGCGTACCGGGTCGGCGGCTGGACCGACGAACAGGATGCGGCACGCTGTGGAGCTGAGTCGTTTCTGATATCGCGATCCGTCCGGAACGTCAGGGCGCGCGGCCGAATTGCCCGATCTGGGCAGGCAGTCACCGTCGGTTCGAGTCGTTTCCGACGTCAGTTCCACAGGTCCCGGGTGAGGGCGCGGTGGGCGGGGGTATCCGCCGCGTGGAGGTGGGGAGCATGGCGGGGTACGAGGTGACGGTGCCGGTCGTGGACGGCGGGCTGGTCGGGGACGTGATCGTGCCGTCGGGGGCGGTCGGCGTGGTGCTGTTCGCGCACGGCAGCGGCAGCTCGCGGCACAGTCCGCGCAACGTGGCGGTGGCGCACCAGCTCAACGACCGGTCGCTGGCCACCGTGCTGGTGGACCTGCTGACCCCGGAGGAGGACGCGCGGGACGAGGTCACCGCCGAGCTGCGCTTCGACATCGGGCTGCTGGCCGAGCGGCTGGCGGCGATCGTCGACTGGGTGGCCGCCGACCCGGCGCTGGGGCGGCTGCCGGTCGGGCTCTTCGGGGCCAGCACCGGCGCGGCCGCCGCCCTGGTCGCCGCGGCGGCGCGGCCGGACCGGGTCGGTGCCGTGGTGTCCCGGGGCGGGCGTCCCGACCTGGCCGGCAGCTCGCTGGCCGCGGTGCGTGCCCCGACGCTGCTGCTGGTCGGCGGCCTCGACGAGCAGGTGATCGTGCTCAACGAGCAGGCCCGCGACCAACTCGGAGAGGTGGCGGAGCTGCGGATCGTGCCCGGCGCCACGCACCTCTTCGAGGAGCCCGGCACCCTCGACCAGGTGGCCGAGCAGGCCGGGGCCTGGTTCGGCAGTCACCTCCGGCAGCCGCACCCCGCCTGACCGGGGCGGCCGGCGGGGTCAGCCGGCCGGCTGGGAGACCCGGTGCTGTTGCACCGTGTCCAGGACGCGCCAGGTGACCGCGGCGATCGGCACCGAGACGAACGCACCGGCGATGCCGGCGACCAGCGTGCCCGCGGTGACCACGACCAGGATGACCGCCGGGTGGAGCTGTACCTGCCGCTTCATCACCAGCGGTTCCAGCAGGTTGCCCTCGATCTGCTGGACGGCGATCACGACGGCGAGGGTGAGCAGCGCGGTGGTGGGACCGTTCGCGGCGAGGGCGACCAGCACGGCGACCGCCCCGGCCACGGTGGCGCCGATGATCGGGACGAACCCGCCGACGAAGGTGATCAGCGCGAGCGGCAGGGCCAGCGGCACGCGCAGCACCACCAGTCCCAGCCCGATACCGAGCGCGTCGATCGCCGCGATGATCATCGTGCCCCGGCTGTACGCCCCGAGCGTCCGCCACCCGGCGCGGCCCGCCTCGGCGGTCAGTTCCCGGTGCGGCCCGGTCGCCCGGTGCAGCACCCAGCCCCACATCGTCCGGCCGTCCTTGAGCAGGAAGAAGAGCAGCACCAGGCCGAGCAGGATCGACCCGGCCACCTCGGCTGCGGTACGCGCACCGGCGACCGGGTCGGGGGCGCTGCCGCTCAACCCGTCCCGGACCTGCCGGACCAGCCGGTCGAGTTGCGCGTCGGTGACCGGCAGGCTGGAGGTGACGAAGTCCCGCCCGCGGGCCAGCCCCTGGTCGAGCTGCTGGCTCAGCTCGCCGAACTGGCTCGCGGTCAGGTTCCAGACCAGCGCGCCGACCCCGACCAGCACGCCGAGCAGCAGCAGGATGGTGAGCAGGGCGGCCAGCGCCGCCGGCACCCGCAGCCGGCGCAGCCGCAGCAGCACCGGGTCGAGCAGCGCGGCGAGGAAGAGGGTGCCGGCCAGCGCCACCGCCAGCGGCGCCAGCAGCACCGCGATCCGGCCCAGCAGCCAGAGCCCGGTGACCACCACGACCAGGCACGCGCTCCACGTCACGGCCGTCCGTACCGGCCAGGGCAGGCCGGCCCATGCCTGGCGCGGCCCCGCGGCCGGACCGGCCTCGCGGCGCACGGTGGCCTGCCGCCGGGCCGCCGGCCCGGCACTGTCCGCCACCCCGGTGCCGTCCGCCACCTCACCGTCCGCCACCTCGGCGCTGTCGGTCGCCCTGGCGCTGTCCGTGGCCTCGGACCCGCGCCCGCGCTCATCCTCCACGTCGGCCCCCTCCTCGAACCTGGCCGTCCGGTGGCCCGACGGGCGTGCCGACCCTCCTCGACCGTGCCGTTCCGTACCCGACGGGCGGGAATCCGACACGCGGCCGCCAACCGGGCGGGATGCGTTTGTGCCCACCCGGCCAGGGAAGGCAGGAAGGCACCGAGAGGAGATCCGACATGAGCGACTTCATGGACAAGGCCAAGGACTTCGCCGACCAGCACGACAAGCAGGTCGACAAGGGCCTCGACAAGGGCGGCGAGATGGCCGACAAGCGCACCGGCGGCAAGTACGACCAGCAGATCGACAAGGGCGTCGACATGGCGCAGCAGCGGACCGGACAGGGCGACACCGACCGCTGATCCCGCCCGCGCTCCCGGGTCGTCCCTGGCGGACGGCCCGGGAGCGCTGTGTCCGGGGTACGACCGCCCCTCTGGTCCTCATCGACCAACCTCGCTACTATCCGCAGTCGGAGCATGACTCATTGTCGAGGCGCGCGGAGTTGGCCGTCGGGTGTCCGCGCGAACGGAGGGGGAGCCGGTGAGCGAGGGGACCGAATGGCGGCTGCACGTCGACCCGACCCGGTGCATCGGGTCCGGGATCTGCGCGGGCATCGCCCCCGACCATTTCGTGCTGGTCGACGGGCTGTCCCGGCCGCTGGTGGAGCGGATCCTCGCCGCCGAGGCGGTGCTCGACGCGGCCGACTCCTGCCCCATGGAGGCGATCATCGTGTCCGATGTGACGAGCCTGCGACGGATCGCGCCCGAGGAGTGACCGCCCGCCGCCGCTGACCAGAGGCCACGGTTCCGGCGGCCAGGAGGCGGCCGGTTGCCCGGGAGACCAGGAGACGGACGGTTGCCCCCGGCGACAAGAGTCCGGGTAGCCGCCGTCCTCCGTTAACCCGCTGGTCAGGCCCTCGGCTGGGGAGTGCGGTTGCGTGGTGGTCGCAATGAGCGTTCCATCCGCCAGGAGGACCCCCGTGACCGTCCGTTCCCGCCGCAGGCTGCTCGCCCCGGTCGTCGCCGGCGCCATCGCCGCCGCCGGGCTGAGCCTCGCCAACCCGATCACCGCGGCCGATGCCGGCCCGGCCAAGGGCAAGGCGCGCAACGTCATCTTCATCAACGGCGAGGGCATGTCCGCCGCCCACCGCGAGGCGGCCCGCCTCTACCTGGCCGGCCTCGACGGCCAGCTCACCATGGACAAGCTGCCCTACTCCGGCCAGCTCACCACCAGCCCGCACGACCCGTCGACGCCGATCACCGACTCGGCCGCCGCGGCGACCGCCTGGGCCACCGGCGAGAAGACCTACAACGGCGCGATCAGCGTCGACGTGGACCGCAACCCGCTGCCCACCCTGGGTGCCCAGGCCAAGGCGGCCGGCAAGGCGACCGGCCTGGTCACCACCGCCCAGGTCACCGACGCCAGCCCGGCGGCCTTCTTCGCCAACACCGCCAACCGCTCCGCGCAGGACGAGATCGCCCGGCAGTACCTGGAGGTGACCCGGCCGGACGTGATCCTCGGCGGGGGCGAGGACTGGTGGCTGCCCGCCGACGTCCCGGGCGCGTACCCGGACCACCCGGCCGAGGACCCGGCCGAGGCCAGCAAGGGCACCAAGGGCAACCTGATCACCGAGGCGAAGGCCAAGGGATACCAGTACGTCTCCACGGCCGCTCAGCTCCGCGCCGCCAAGGGCGGCAAGCTGCTCGGGCTCTTCGGCAACGAGGAGCTGTTCCAGCAGCGCGCCGAGGGCGAGGGCGACAGCTACCACCCGCCGGCCAGCCTGGCCACCATGACCGAGAAGGCACTGTCCACCCTGTCGACGAACAAGAAGGGCTTCTTCCTCTTCGTCGAGGAGGAGGGCATCGACGAGTTCGCCCACGACAACAACGGCACCCGCATGCTCCAGGCCCTCGGCGAGTTGGAGAAGGCCGTGGCCGTGGCCCGCAACTACGCGGCCAGCCACCGGGACACCCTGGTCGTGGTGACCGGTGACCACGAGTGCGGCGGCCTGACCGTCGAGGACACCGGCAGTTCCGACGAGTCCGGCGACGACATCTCCGCCGAGGACGGGCCGTTCCCGATCAAGGGCAGCAGCCTCAGCTTCAACCTGGACTGGACCACCAGCGGGCACACCGGCGCCGACGTGCCGGTCACCGCGTACGGCCCGCTGGCCGAGCAGTTCACCGGCAAGCACCCCAACACCCACGTGCACGACGTGCTCGCGCAGATCCTGACCCGCTGAGCCCGACCCGGCGTACGCCGAAGGGCCGGCCTCCCGTGGGGGAGGCCGGCCCTCGCCGTCGCTGGGTCAGGAGCTGTAACCGCGGCCGGCGATCCAGTTGGCCAGCTGGGTCACGTCCATCCAGTACGTCGGCTCGTTCGGGCTGGCCGGGTCGGCGATCAGCACCGTGTTGCCGTCGTCCTTGTACTCCACCACGGTCAGGTAGTGGCCGGGGTAGCTGTGCTCGACACCGTCGATGTCCAGCGCGCCGCCCAGGATGTTGGCGACCACCGGCCGGTCGGCGTCCACGGCGGCCTTGATGTCCGCGCGCAGCCGCTCCACCTGCTCACGGGTGGCCACGTCGTCCCGGATCTCGGTGGTCTTGTACTTGCCACCGGTGTACTCGTTGAGCACCCGGGTGACGTCGATGGCCGAGTCGGTGCCGTTCTCGGTGGTGCCGAGCTTGGCGGCCAGCTCGTCCTGGCTGATCTCCTTGCCCTCGGCGGACAGGGCGATCCGGGTCGAGGCCGGGCCGCAGTAGTAGAAGTTCGGCTGGGCCTGGTACTCGTAGCCGGCGCTGCGCTCGCCCTTGCTCTTGACCACACTGGCGGGAGCGGCGTGCGCGGCCACGGCCGGGCCCGCGACCACACCACCGGAGGCGGCGAGGCAGGCGACGGAGAGCAGGCACTTCCGGACAATTGCGATCACGGTCGAGGCTCCATTCGGGGGTTGCCGTCCGCACGGGATCTCCGCCGGACGGAGCACCGGGAGTGGCGCTCGGCGGTCGTTCGGGAAGTGCAACGGCTCCCGGCTGCCCCTGATTCCGCAGGTGGCGGCGCTCACCGCCGAACCGGACAGACGGCACCGGCCGACCCGATTCCGGGTAGGCGTGGCCGGGCCGTTCTGGGTGGTTCGTCACCGGGTTGCGGCATGTGGGGCCTTCCCTGAGCCGGGACAGCACAACATGCGGTATCCCGAGTCGATCAAGGCCACCCCGAGCGGAGGGCCGGGCTGGGGCGGATCGGCCGGAGGGCCGGGCTGGGGCGGATCGGCCCGCCGGTCGGCGCGGGATCGACAGCGCGGGATCGACAGCGCGGGACCGAAAGCGCGGGACCGAAAGCGCCGGACCGAAAGCGCCGGACCGCAAGCGCCGGACCGAAAGCGTCCGGATCGAAAGCGCCGCTCGAAAGCGCGGGGACCGAAAGCGCGGGACCGCGCGGGACCGGTCGGTGCGGGACGGCCCGACGCGGGCGACACCCGCTGGCGGGTCAGGCCGGTCAGTCGGCGGGGAGGCTGCCGATCAGGCGGGTCACGGCGATCTCGATGACCACCCGCTGCGGGTTGGGGCGCGGCTGGCGGTAGCGCTCGGCGTACCGGCGCTCGGCCTCGGCCACCGACTCCGGGTCGCGGCGCAGCACGGCCCGTCCCTCGACGGTCAGCCACCAGCGGCCGTCCACCTGGCAGGCCGCGACCGGGGTGCCCGCCGGCCCGGCCGCCGCGACGTGCCGTGCCTTCGCCGAGGTGCCGGAGGTGATGACCCGGGCCAGCGCGGCGTCCGGGTCGAAGGTGAGGCCCACCGGGACCACGTGCGGGGTGCCGTCGCGGCGCAGCGTGGTCAGCGTGGCGAGGTGCCGGTCCCGGAAGAATGCCGCGACCCGCGCGTCGTGCGGCTCCAGCCGGTGGTCGCCCGCCATGTCCCGTCCCCCGTCGCCGGCGGCCGAGCGGGCCGCGCCGATGTCCGTCGAGCCGGGCCGGTCGGCGGCCCGGGGCAGATCATGACACGAGGCGGCGTGGGGGATCGGGCGGTGTGCGGAACCCCGGCCGGTCCGGCCCGCCGCGCTGCGCCGCCGGGTCGCGCCCGCCGCGTTGCGCCGCCGGGTCGCGCCCGCCGCGTTGCGCCGCCGGGTCGCGCCCGCCGCGTTGCGCCGCCGGGTCGCGCCCGCCGCGCTGCGCCGCCTAATCCCGCACGCCGCGCTGCGCCGCTTAATCCCGCACGCCGCGCTGCGCCGCCTAATCCCGCACGCCGCGTTGCGCGGTCCGGTCTGGCAGTCCGCGTTGCGCGGCGGAGCCCGGCAGGCCGCGTTGCGCGGTCTGGCCCGGCAGTGCTCCTTGCGCGGCCCGGTGCCGGGCGGCCAGCCGCCCCAGATAGACCAGGGCGCCGGCCAGCACGCCCATGTCGTCCAGGTAGATCGGGTCGGGGAGCAGGTCGACCGGCAGGATCGTGTAGATCAGCGCGCCGTAGAAGGCGACCTTGCCGCCGGCGCCCAGGGCACCGAGCAATCGGCGGGTGCGGACCACCCGGACGGCGAGCAGCACCGCGCCGACCAGCGTCGCCAGGGCGACCAGGCCGGCGAGCACCACCAGGAGCCACATCTCGCGGGACACGGGGTCACGCTAGCCGAGCCCGGCCAGTGGTGCTCGACGATCAGTACGCGGCGACCGCCGCACGACCCCGGGCGGCCGGCGCCGGGTCGCGTACGGGCAGCTCCCGGGTGGCCTCCGGGCCGGTCAGGTCGGCGAGGGAGAGCGCGGACCGCGGCTCGACTGCCGGGCGGGTCGCCGCGTACGCCTCCTCGCGCAGGCTGCGTGCGGCGGCCGCGGCCAGCTCGGCGTCCCGCCAGGCAGCCTGCTCCCGCTCCCGGGCGGTCTGCTGGCGGGCGCGCAGGTTGTCCCGGACCAGCCGGCGCAGCAGCAGTTCCTGCTCCACCGGGTGCCGGCGCGGGTCCCAGCCACGGTGGCCGAGGATGTCGCTCAGCTGCTCGACGGTGATCTCCTTGCGCCACTGCGCGTCCAGCGCCGCCCGGTGCAGCCAGCGCTCCCGGTCGGCGTACTCGGCCGGGGTCTGTGCCGTCCGCGGCAGCGGCAGCGCGGCAGCGGCGGCCAGCCGGTGGACGTCCTCCTCCGCCGCCTCGTACGCGCGCCAGGCCTCGTCCACCTCCTCCTGGGCGGCCAGCCACTCGGCGCGCCGCCGCTCGGCCGTCGCGGCCGCCCGGGCCGCCGCGACCTCGACCTCCTGGGCGTACCGGGCCCGCTCACGGGCCTCCTCGGCCAGTTCCAGGCTGCTCGGCATGGCCGCCTCGCTGATCCGTCCGGCGAACACCGGACGGAGCCGGCCGGGCCGGATGATCAGGGCGGCGATCGCGATCGCCGGCACGGCGATCAGGGCCAGCCAGATCAGGGCGGCCCGGGGGACGTCGGGCAGGACGGTGGAGAAGACGGTCTGCATCACCAGCACCTCAGGGTGGGACATTCGGGAGTCGCGGTCGGGGGCCCGGTCGACGGGCGGGGGTTCGTGCCACGGATCGCCGTGTGGCCGTGCCGCCGGATCGGCCCGCCGGGCCACGGCGGCCGGTCGGTTCCGCCGGGCCGTGGCGGCCGGTCGGGATCCTGCGGGCCACGGCGGCCGATCGGGTTCCGGCGGGCCGTGCGGCCGGTCGGGTTCCGGTGGCCACGGCGGCCGGTCGGGTTCCGGCCGGGCCGCGGTGGATCAGGCGGCGCGGGCGGGCACGGCGGCCGGCGGGGTCAGGCGTGCGGCGGGCCGCGGCGGGCGACGGTGCTCCGGCCCGGGTCGGTGGGCGGCACGGCCGGGCCGGCCTGCGCCCGCGGCGAGGCGACCTCCGACGTGGAGTGGCGGGCCGGAACGCGGACCGCCGGCCCGGTCGGGGTCGCGCGCAGGTCCCGGGCGGCGGCGTTCGCCCCGGGGACGAGGGCACCGGTGACCGGCGTCGCGGTGCCGGGACCGGCGGAATCCACGGCGGCGGCATACCGCACGGTGCGGAGGTCGGGCGCGGCCGGGGCGAGCCGGAGGTCGGCGATCGAGCGGCTCGTCGCGGCCGGACGGACCGGATCGGCGCCGGCCGGCGCGGCGGCCAGACCGTTGAGCCCGACGGCGAGCACCAGTGCGGTGGCCGCCATCCGGGTGAGCCGGCGGAGGCTGCGCAGCGTCGTCGCCCAGAGGGGCGGAGTGAACGCTACGGCCAGCACACGCTCAACCTATCGGTCGGTTCCGCCTCCTGCATCCCGACGATCTTCGCCACGGACGTGACCCGCCCCACGCTGCGCTGTGGACGGAACGAAACGACCCGGTACGACGACGGCGCGGCGCCCCTCCGGGTGGAGGGACGCCGCGCCGCGGGTCGGCTGCGATCAGTCGGTGCCGAGCACCGGCGGGGCGGCCGACCGGCCGTCGCCCCAGACCATCTCGTCCTCGGTCAGCCAGGTGAACCGCTCGTCCGACTCGTCGTCGTGCTGGCCCTGCCGGCCCAGCACGCCGTTGCGGCCGGCCAGCGCGGGACGCCCGCCGGTGCCCTTCGCGCCGTTGCCGCGGCCCTCGGCGTCGACCACCACGCTCCGGCCGCCGGCGAGTCGTCCGGAGCCGGTGGCCGCCCGGTTCTCCAGGCCGCCGGGGCGGCCCGCGGTCGGCGTGCTGGTCGAGCCGGCCAGCGCCCCGGTGCCCACGACGCCGCCGGAGAGCCCGAAGGGCGAGTTCCCGCCGCCGGTGGGGACGGTCGTGGACGCGCCGGCGATGGTGCTGCTGGGGAGGCCGGTCGTCGGGCCGGTGGTGGTCAGCGGGGCGGCGCCGGCCAGCGAGGTGCCGGTCGGGTCGACGGTGCCGACCGAGCCGATGGTGCCCGGGCCGCCCACGCCGCCGATCCCGGTGCCGTTCCCCGGCCCGCCACCGCCCGGCGTGCCGCTGCCCGGGGCGGTGTGGTGCACCCCGGAGGTGGTCGCGGTGGCGCCGGCTCCCGGGCCGAACGTGCCGGAGGTCGGCCCGCTGTGCGGCGTGCCGACCGACGGGCCGTCCTTCAGCGACGAGCCGGGCGGGTCGGAGTGCCCCGGCAGCCGCTTGTCGGGCTCGTCGGGCACGACGATCCGGCCGTACGCGGAGAAGTCGTACCCCTCGGCCAGGTCGGCGACGACCTTGACCATCCGCTGGTGCGCCTTCTCCTGCTCGGCCTGGTCCTGCTCGTGGCCGACGACGCCGCCGATCACCGCGCCGGTCAGGCCACCCACCAGGAAACCCTTGGTCGCCCCGGAGAGCATCTTGTCGTTGTCGTCGGTCTCCTCCGGGCTCTCCGCCTTGGTTTGGGCGGTGCGCAGCTCGGTGGCCATCATGTCGAGCCCCTGCCGGACGCCGGTCATGCCCTCGGCCAGGTTGCCCGAGTAGGTGGCGACCAGGCTCAGCCGCTGCTGGAACTCGTGCGACGCGGCGCCGGTCCAGGTCTTGCCGAGCGCCTCGAGGTCGTGGCGCAGGTCGCGGCCGAGCCCTTCCAGGGTGTCCTTCAGGGAACTCCACTGGGCGCTGAGCGCGTCGATCTGCGTCGGGTCGCCGGCGTTGACCGCCTGGTAGAGCTCCTTGTGGCTGACGTGCTCGTAGCGCTGGGTGTACTCAGACACGCGGATCCTCTCCCTTCGCCGGCTTCATCGCCTCGGACAACCCGGCGAGGGCGGCGACGATGTCGGCCGCGGCGGCGGCGTTGCGCGCCTCGGCGGTCCGGTAATTGGTCATGATCGTCTTGGTCGCCTGCTTGGCCGCCACGATCGCCCGGTGCAGCCGCTCGGCGTGGTTGACGAAACTCTGGTACGTCTCGGAGTAGCGGCGAGCGTTGTCGGTCGCGTCGGTGAACGTGCCCAACGCCGGGGGCCGGCACTGCATAGCGGTGTTGAGCTTGCGCAACACCGCCTCAGCCTCGCTCAGCCGCCGCTCAAGCCGCTGGTGGAAATCCTCCAAGGACAGTACGTCAACTGTGGTGCGCCCGCTCATGGCTGCATCCCCGTAGTCATCGTCGAGAATCGTTGGCCACGCTCAGGTTAGTCGACCCGGGCCAGCCGAGGCGACCCGTGTCCGCCGCCGCTCCACATCGGACCGGCCGGCGGTCAGCCCCCCTGGGCCGGCGGGTCGGTGCCCGCCGCCGAATCGGCCGGCCCGTCCGGGCCGGCCGACGCCGCGCCCGGGTCGAAGTACGCCATCGCGTCCCGCCGTTGCAGGGCGGGCCCGGTGGGCACCAGGGCCAGCAGCGAGGCGGGCACCGCCAGCGGCGCGACGTCGCCGTAGCCGAGCGCGACCCGGGCATCGCCCGGACCGGCGCCGAGCGGGTAGCGCACGCCCTGGGCGGTGATCAGGTAGACGGTGGCGCCGGCCGCCGCCTTCCCGGTCTCCCCGGCCGCGGCCTGGGCCAGCACGCCCTTGCCGCCGGGCAGCAGCACGCTCTCGGCGGTCCGTACCGCGTCCCGGGAGCCCTGTCGCGCGGCGACCCCGGTGGTCGCGGTCAACTCGGGCGGGGGCTGGTCGAAGACCTCCAGCGTGGTGGTCGGCGGCTGGCCCGCCCCGCTCGCCCGGTATGTGACACAGAGCACACTGTGCCCGGCCCGCACCTCGTGCAGGGCGGGCAGCCGCTGCGGCAGGCCGTCCGGCTCCAGCCGCTGGTCGGTGAGGAGCCGGCCGGCCTGGTCCGGCGTGATGTCGGTGACCTGACCGCCGTCGCCGAGCAGCAGCAGCGCCGTCACCTCCCGGATCGCCGCGAGCCCCTGCCGGGTCAGCACGTAGTACTGGTCGGCGGCCCGGAAGACCTGGCCCACCTTGGCCGGGCGGTCGGCCACCGCCAGGCCGCTCGCGCTGCCGTACCCCTCGATGTTCGGCTTGCGCAGCGCGGGCCCGACCGGCACCGCGTTGAGCAACTGCTGGCCCACGCCGAGGGCCGGCGCCCCGGCCATCTTCAACGCGACCAGCGCCTGCTCGTCGCCGACCACCCGCAGCCGCGCGCCGCCGGTGAGCAGGTACCGCGCCTCGTCGGTGCGGACCAGCACCGCCTCGTCCGTGAGCGGGGCGCCGCCGGCCAGCGGCCGGTCGATGACCAGTCGGGTGGTGGACCGCCGGGGGTCGACCGGGTCCGGCACGTCACACACCGACCAGGGCAGACCGACCAGCGACTTGCGGTCCGGCAGGTCGTCCGGAGCACCCACGATGCCGACCGTGCGACCGCGCGGCTGGTCCTTGATCGAGGCCCGCGACATGGTCCGCACCGGCGGATCGGCCTTGTCGAGGATGAGCCGGGCCGAGACGTAGTTGAGCGTCGGGTGCAGCTTCCCGTCGGTGAACACGTACGTGGCGCCGGTCTCCCGCTCGATCACCAGCGTGTCCGCCGCCAGCGGGGCCGCGTTGCCGGTGAGCTGCCCGTACGCCCCGGCGCCGCCGAGCACCACGGCGGCGGCGAGCACGCTGCCGAAGACCGCCATGCCGAGCCGCCGCATCGGCAGGTCGCTGGTCTCCGGGTCGCCGGAGAGCAGCGCGGAGACGATGCGGCGGGTGACGAAGCGGTACGCCTGCACCTGATCGCGGCGGGTCCGCATGACTAACCTCCGGCCGGGGGTGGGTCCGCGGCGATCAGGTCCGAACTCCGCCGCGGGCTTCCCTACGATAAGGGGCCGCCGGGGGTTCACCGGGACCCCGCCCGCCCTCCCGGCCCGCAATGATCCGGCGGATGCCCAGGATGTCCAGAAGGGACGCTACCGATGACGCAGGTCCAGGCGCCACCCGGTCGTACGGCCACCGCCCCCGCCGCCCCGGACGACCGTCCGGTCGCGCCCAGCGACCAGCGCCGACGGGGCCGCCTCGGCCCGGTCGTCGTCGGCCAGCTGGTGGTGCTGGAGTGCGCCGCGCTCGCGGTCTGGTTCGCCACCGCCGGCCCCACCTGGGTGCTGCCGGCGGTGGGCGTACCGGCCCTGCTGGCGGTCGTCGCCGCCTTCGCCCGGCGCGGCGGCCGCTGGTGGTACGAGGACCTGGCGCTGCGCCGCCGGCTGCGCCGCCGCCGGGAGCGGGCCCGGGGCGCGGTGCCGGCCGGCGATCCGCGGCTGGCCGCGCTCGCCCCGGAGCTGAACGTGGTCGAGCTGACCGAGCGCGGCACCCGGCTCGGCATCGGGCAGGACGAGCGGGGCTGGTTCGCCGCGGTCGCGCTGACCGGGCGGCCCGGCGCGCCGGCCGGCTCGGTCGAGGCCGCGGTGGTGGACCGGGCCCTCGCCGTGCTCGCCGACTTCGCCGGCCCGGTCACCCAGACCCAGGTCGTCTCGCACACCCTGGTCTGGTACCCGGCGCCCGGTGCGCCGCCGGCCGCGCACCGGACGGTCTGGGTGGCGCTGCGCCTCTCCGTCGCCGACGCCCGCGCCGAGGCGGTGAGCCGGGGCGGTGGCCTGCGCGGCGTGCACCGCACCGTGTCCGCCGGCATGGGCCGGCTGGGCAAGGCGCTCACCGCGGCCGGCCTCGGCCACCGGGTGCTCAGCCGGGACGAGCTGCACGCCGCGGTGGTCTCCGGGGCCGGGCTGGACCTGGCGCCGGAGTCGCCGGTGGAGAGCTGGACCAGCCTGCGCGGCGGCGGTTGGACCCAGCACTGCCTGGCCCTGCGGGTACGCCCCAACGGCGCACTGGGCCCGCTGGTGGACGCGGTGACCGCCACCTCCGCGCCGTCGCACACGGTCGCGGCGCTGGTGCTGCCCGGCGGCCGCCGGGTGCCCCCGCTGCTGCGGGTCGCCGCCATGGACGGGCACGCCGAGGCGCTGGTGAAGGTCGTCCGGGACGTGGCGAAGCGGTGCGGCGTGCCGGCCCGCCCGCTGGACGGGCAGCACGGCCCGGGCGTCTACGCCACCGCGCCGGTGGCCACCGCGATGGGCACCGTCACGGTCGAAGGTTGACGATCCAGCCGTAGAGGCCGCAGACCCAGACCGCCAACGGCACCACCGCGATGATCAGCAGGATCTCGACGATGTCCAGGGTGCGACCCCAGACCGGCGAGATCCGCTTGCCGGCCACGGTCAACCCGTAGATCAGGCTGATCACCGCGGCGAGCAGCAGCCCGCCCAGGATCAGCCCGAGCCGGACCGGCAGCGAGCCGGTGCCGAAGGTGGCCGCGGCGGCCAGCCCCAGACCGCCGGTGCCGGCGAGCAGCACCGGCGTGCGCTGGGCGCGGCCGAGGAACGGGCGGGCCCGCAGCAGCGACAGCAGGGCCAGGACCAGGCAGAGCAGCACGGACGGCAGCCGGCCGTTGTCGGCCAGCACCAGCTCGCCGCCGAGGACCAGCAGCGACACCGTCCACAGCAGACCGGTGAGGAAGGCGTCGGCGCGCTCGCTGTTGCGCAGCACCTGCGGACCGTCCACCGCCTCGGTGTCGGTCTTCAGGTCGTCCGGGCCGGTCGGGATCGACGGGACCGGCAGCCGGGCCAGCCGGTAGGCGATCATCGGCAGCGCGGGCAGGGCGGCGAACGCGACGGTCGCGACCACCGCCGCGGCGGCCGCCGCGCCGATGCCGAAGGCCAGGCTGAGCGCCGCGCCGACCGCGACGGCCACGCCGACCGCGACCGCGCCGAGGAACAGCGGCAGCCGGTCGCCGACGGCCAGCGCGGCGACCGCGCCGAAGAGCACCGCCGCGGTCGCGGCCATCAGCACGTGCGGGCTGGCCAGCTCGGTGAGCTTCCGGTCGCCGGCGAGCACCAGCAGGCCGCCGATCGCCGCGTACCCCAACCCCACCATGGCCAGCACGGCCCCGGTGCGGCTGTCGCCGGCCGCCCGGGACAGCACCGCGGCGGTCACCAGCAGGGTCACCGCGACGACCAGCGCGGCCAGCGCGCCGGGCAGCTGCGGCGGGCCGGTGAGGAGCGCCGCCACCGCCCCGGCGGCGAGCGCCGCGCCGGCGAAGAACACGGCGAACGACCGGGTGGTGCCGACCTGCCACGTCCCGGGCCGCTGGTTGGTCGCGGTGGCCACCGCGTCCACCACGTCGTCGAAGACGATCTCGGGGGCGGCCGTGGCCCGCGGGTTGAAGTAGAGCACCTCGCCGTCGCGGACCCCCAGCTGCGCGGCGGTGCGGCCGCCGTCCAGCGGCGGACCGCCGAGCCGGGACAGGCTCCACCCGCCATGCCGTACGCCCTCGTCGGCCAGGTCCTCGCCCGCGTACCGGAGCAGGGTGGGCAGCAGGTCGGCCAGCGGAACGTCGGACGGCAGTGCCAGATCCATCCTGGTCCGCGGCGCCACGATGGTGATCCGGCTGAGCCCGCCGGTCGCCGTCTTCGTCGCCACTGTTGGCCTCCTCGTGCTCGCCTACGATCCACCTCGGCCGGTGACGTCGCCCCCCACGGGTCCACGACGCCTCCGGGAGATTACCTACGATGGCGGTCGCACAGGTTGCCCACCCGACGTCTCGGGCCGTCGGCAGACCACGATCAGGGCAGCTTCTGGGGAGGAGAGCCGTGAGTACGGTGGTGTTCCGCCGGCTTCCGCGTCAACCGGGGCCCGCGTTGCCGCGGGGCGAGGTGTTGCTGGAGTCCCCGCCCGAGCTGCCCGAGCCGCAGTCCAAGGGCATGGGTCAGGTGCTGATGATCCTGCCGATGCTCTGCGGCGTCGGCGCGATGGCCTTCCTCTACGCCGGTCGCGGCGGCGGCATGATGACGTACGTGGCCGGTGGCCTGTTCGGCGTGTCGATGCTCGGCATGGCGATCGGCACCCTCGGCAACGGCGGCAACGACAAGGCCGAGCTGAACGCCCAGCGGCGCGACTACATGCGCTACCTGGCGCAGATGCGCAAGCGCACCCGGCGGGCCGCCGAGCAGCAGCGGGCCGCGATGACCTGGCGGCACCCGGAGCCGGACGCGCTCTGGTCGATCGCCGCCTCCCGCCGGCTCTGGGAGCGGCGGATCACCGAGGACGACTTCGGCGAGGTCCGGATCGCGCTCGGCCCGCAGCGGCTGGCCGTGGAGATCGTGCCGCCGGAGACCAAGCCGGTCGAGGACCTGGAGCCGATGAGCGCCATCGCGCTGCGCCGGTTCGTCCGGGCCCACACCAGCGTGCCGGAGCTGCCCACCGCGCTGTCCCTGCGGGCGTTCAGCCGGGTGGCCCTGCGCGGCGACCGGGCCGCGGTGCTCGACCTGGCCCGGGCGGCCGTGGGCCAGCTGGTCACCTTCCACGCCCCGGACGACCTGATCGTGGCGGTGGTGGCCGCGCCGGACCGGCAGCCGGCCTGGGACTGGGTGAAGTGGCTGCCGCACGCCCAGCACCCGGGGCGGACCGACGCGGCGGGGGCACGCCGGATGGTCTTCGCCAGCCTCGCCGAGGCGGAGGTGGCGCTCAGCAACGAACTCGGTGGCCGGCCCCGGTTCGCGCCGGAGGCCAAGCCGCTCACCACCGCGCCGCACGTGGTGGTGCTGCTCGACGGCGGCGAGGTCTCGCCGACCTGCGCGCTGATGGGCGCCGGCCTGCTCGGCGCCACGGTCATCGACCTCTCCGGCACGGTCCCGCGGGACGCCGGCCGGTGGCTGCTCTGCCTGGACGTCGGCGACGGCACCGGGCTGGACCTGGTGCGCGGCACCACGACCTCCCGGCTGGGCCGGCCGGACCGGCTGAGCGCGGCCGCGGCCGAAGGGCTGGCCCGGCAGATCGCCCCCTTCCGCCTCTCCCAGCAGCAGGGCGCCACCGCGGAGGAGCCGCTGGCCCGCAGCATGGAGCTGCCGGACCTGCTCGGGGTCGGCGACGCGGCCACCGTGGACACCCAGCAGACCTGGCGGCCGCGCGGGCACCGGGACCGGCTGCGGATCCCGCTCGGGGTCGGGCCGGACGGCAACGTGGTGGAGCTGGACTTCAAGGAGTCCGCGCACGAGGGCATGGGTCCGCACGGCCTGGTCATCGGCGCGACCGGTTCCGGCAAGAGTGAGCTGCTGCGTACGGTGGTGGGTGCGCTCGCCGTGACGCACTCCTCGGAGGAGCTCAACTTCGTCCTGGTCGACTTCAAGGGCGGCGCCACCTTCGCCTCGCTGGACGCGTTGCCGCACACCAGCGCGGTGATCACCAACCTCTCCGACGAGCTGCCGCTGGTCGACCGGATGCGGGACGCCCTGGCCGGCGAGATGAACCGCCGCCAGGAGGTGCTGCGGGCGGCCGGCAACTACGTCTCCCGGTACGACTACGAGAAGGCCCGGGCGGCCGGTGAGCCGCTGGAGCCGATGCCCAGCCTGCTGATCATCTGTGACGAGTTCAGCGAGCTGCTGGCCGCCAAGCCGGACTTCATCGACCTCTTCGTGATGATCGGCCGGCTCGGCCGCTCGCTCGGCGTGCACCTGCTGCTGGCCAGCCAGCGGCTGGAGGAGGGGAAGCTGCGCGGGCTGGACACCCACCTGTCGTACCGGATCGGTCTGCGGACCTTCTCGGCGGTGGAGAGCCGGATCGTGCTCGGCGTGCCGGACGCGTACGAGCTGCCGAACGCGCCGGGTCACGGCTACCTGAAGACCGACACCAGCACGATGCTGCGGTTCCGCGCCGCCTACGTCTCCGGCCCGTACCGGGCGCCGGGGCAGGTGCAGCGGTCGGTCCGGGCGCAGGTGCAGCGCCGGATCGTCCCGTACGGCATCGACTACGTGCCGGCGCCGGCCCTGCCCACCCCGACGGAGATCGTGCCGGAGCCGGAGCAGAGCGGCGACGGCAAGGCCGTGGCGACGCTCGACGTGCTGATCGACCGGCTCAAGGGGCGGGGCCGCCCCGCGCACCAGGTCTGGCTGCCGCCGCTGGCCGAGCCGCCGGGCCTGGCCGAGCTGCTGCCGCCGCTGAGCGTGCACCCGACGTTCGGGCTGACCACCGCCGACTGGCCGGGCCGCGGCCGGCTCAGCGTGCCGGTGGGCATCGTGGACCGGCCGTACGAGCAGCGGCGCGACCCGATGATGGTGGACCTGGCCGGCGCGGGCGGCAACGTGGTCATCGTCGGCGCCTCGCTGAGCGGCAAGAGCACCATGCTGCGCTCGATGCTGGCCTCGCTGGCGCTCACCCACACCCCGCGCGAGGTGCAGTTCTTCTGCCTCGACTTCGGCGGTGGCGCGCTGCGCAGCCTGGAGGGGTTGCCGCACACCTCCGGGGTGGCCGGGCGGCGGGACACCGAGGCGGTCCGCCGGACCGTGGCCGAGGTGGTCGCGATCATCGACGAGCGGGAGCTGCGCTTCACCCAGCACGGCATCGACTCGGTGGCCAGCTACCGGCGGCGCCGCGCCGCCGGTGAGTTCGCCGACGACCCGTTCGGCGACATCTTTTTGGTCGTCGACGGCTGGAACACGCTGCGCCAGGAGTACGAGGAGCTGGAACAGACCATCACCAACCTGGCCAACCGGGGCCTCGGTTTCGGCGTACACGTGGTGGTCACCGCTGTGCGGTGGGCGGAGATCCGGATCAACATGCGCGACCTGCTCGGCACCAAGCTGGAACTGCGGCTCGGCGACCCGGCCGAGTCGGAGATCGACCGGCGGGCGGCGCAGAACGTGCCGGGCGGTACGCCCGGCCGCGGTCTGACCCGGGACAAGCTGCACTTCCTCACCGCGATCTCGCGGATCGACGGCAAGCGCGAGGTCGAGGACCTGACCGAGGCGTCGGTGGCGCTGGCCGGGCACGTGGCGGCGAACTGGCCGGGCCGCCCCGCGCCGAAGGTGCGGCTGCTGCCCCGCAAGCTGGGGGTCGGCGAGCTGGCGAAGGTGATCGACCGGTCGGCGCCGGGCATCCCGATCGGCGTCAACGAGTCGGCGCTCGCCCCGGTCTACCTGGATCTGGCCGGTGAGCCGCACCTGACCGTGTTCGGTGACGCCGAGTGCGGCAAGACCAACCTGCTGCGGCTGATCGCCCGGGGCATCGCCGAGCGGTACACCCCGGCCCAGGCCCGGTTGGTGATCGCCGACTACCGGCGCGGCCTGCTCGGCGCGGTGGAGGGCGATCACCTGCTGGACTACGCGCCGTCGAACCAGGTGTTCAGCCAGGGCCTCGGCTCGATCCGCAACGCTCTGCAGAACCGGCTGCCCGGCCCGGACGTGACCACCGCGCAGCTGCGCGACCGGAGTTGGTGGAAAGGACCCGACCTCTACATCCTGGTCGACGACTACGACCTGGTCGCCTCCGGCGGCAACAACCCGCTCAGCGCGCTGCACGAGCTGCTGCCGCAGGCCCGCGACATCGGCCTGCACCTGATCATCACGCGTCGGGTGGGCGGCCTGGCGCGCGCCCTCTACGAGCCGGTGCTGCAACGCCTGCGCGAGCTGGACTCGCCGGGTCTGCTGATGTCCGGCAGCCGGGAGGAGGGGGCCGTCTTCGGCAATCTGCGGCCGAGCCCGCAGCCGCCGGGCCGGGGCACCCTGGTGCGCCGCCGGGACGGCCAGCAGTTGATTCAGACGGCGTGGACGGAGCCGGCCTGAGCGGACCGTCGGCGGCCGGGGCCCTGACCTGGCCAACGACCGTCCAACTCGTACGGTCCGGGGCGGATTGCGTTGTGGATCCTGCCGTGTCGGAAGACGACGATGGGAAGGCAGGGCTGCGCGGGTTGGACGTCGTCCGCTACGGTTCGGTTGAAGTGTCCGTCGGTGGGGTGTGTACGCCTTGCCGCGGGGGAGGGCGCGGCGGATCCGCCGCCACAGAGATGACGGAAGGGTGTGAAGCATGGCGTTCGAGGTCAGTGCAGCGACTCTGCACACCGCCGCGAGTGACGTGCGGTCCACGCGCAGCGACGTCGACGGTGAGCTGAAGAAGCTGTGGAACGTGGTCGACGACCTGGCGATGGCCTGGAAGGGCCAAGCCTCCACGGGTTTCCAGAACCTGATGCAGCGCTGGAACGAGGACACGACCAAGCTGCTCCAGGCCATGGACAACATCGCGGACCTGCTCGACAAGTCGGGCACGACGCACCAGGTCAACGACGAAGAACAGCAGCAGATGCTGGACAAGTTCCACTCTGCTCTCAACCCGTGATCCGCGAAGACAGGCAGAGGAGGAACTCATGAGCATCAAGGTTGACTACGCCGTCCTCGAGAGCAGCAACCAGCAGATGCAGGCCATCTCGCGGACCATCGACGAGAAGCTGGACACGCTGCGCTCGATGCTGACCAAGCTCGAGTGGGAGGGCCAGGACCGGGTTGCCTACCAGCAGCACCAGGCCCAGTGGGACGCCGCCGTGCGGGACATCAACAAGGTCCTGAACGAGATCGGTGGCGCGGTCGGTATCGCCCGCGAGAACTACATGACCACCGAGATGAGCAACTCGAAGGTCTGGGGCTGACCCGGACCGGTCCACCGCGGCCCCGCACCCGGCTCTGCCGGGGCGGGGCCGCGGTGCGTTTCCGCCCCGCGGGATGACCGTGTCGCTCCCGCCGACCGCCGCAGCGCGCCCTGACGCCCCACCGCGCCACCGCGCGCCCTGACGGGTCCGTGGCGCGGCTCGGACGGCGCACCGGGTCCTCGCGCCACAGCGCGCGCTGCCGGGCCGCGTACCGCGCTCTGGGCCGGTCCGGGCGGCGGGCCTGGACCCGGCCGGGGGGTCAGCTGTCCAGTTGCGCCGGCCGGCGTCCCGGTCGCCAGCCGCGTCGGCGGCCGAGGGCCAGCACCGGGCGTAGCGTCAGCAGCGTGCCGGCCAGCAGCGCGCCCACCACGGCCACCCAGATCGCCACGGTGCGCTGCCAGGCCAGCGGGTCGGCCTGCGGCGCGGGGGCCGGCATCGCGCCGAGCGGCGGGTCCTGCCGGGTGCCGAGCAGGCTGGTCACCGCCCGGTACGGGTCGACCGTGCCGTAGCCGACCGAGGCGTTGTGCCCGTCGGGCGGGTTGTCGGCGGTGCGGGTCAGCCGGTAGGCCACCTCGTCGGGCGTGAGGTTGCGGTGCGCGGCGCGGATCAGCGCGGCCACCCCGGAGACGTACGCGGCGGCGAAGCTGGTGCCGCCCTGCGGCTCGGCGAGGTATCCGGAGCCCTGCGGAGCCGGACCGACGATGTTCAGGCCGGGTGCGGCGATGTCGACGTAGTCGCCGCTGACCGAGCTGCCGACGTGCTGGCCCTGCTCGTCGACGCCGGCCACGGCGATCACCCCGGGGTACGCGGCCGGGTAGGCGGGCCGGTCCTCCTGGTTCTCCTGCCGGTTGCCGGCGGCGGCCACCAGGACCACCCCCTTGCCGAGGGCGTAGTCGACGGCCGACTTGAGGGCCGGGTCGTCCAGCGTCACGAGCGACAGGTTGATGACGTCGGCGTCATGGTTGGCGGCCCAGCGGATGGCGCGCCCGATCTCGCCCGGCACCGCCGGGTCGAAGTTCTCCCGGTTCTCGGCGAGCACCCGGATCGGCAGGATCCGCGCCTCCGGCGCGATCCCGCTGTACGGCACGCCGGTGCCCTCCCGGCCGGCGATGATGCCGGCGATCAGGGTGCCGTGGCCGACCAGGTCGCACTGCCCGCGCAGCTTCACCAGGCCGTTGAAGTCCTCGCCGGGCAGGACCCGGCCGCGCAGCAGCGGGTGGCTGGCCGAGACGCCGGAGTCGATCACGGCGACGGTCACCCCGCCGCCCTTGGTCACCCGCCAGGCCGAGGCGGGGGCGAGCCGGTCCAGTGCCCAGGTCTGCGCGGTCGGCGCGGGGTTGCCGGCCGGGCCGCAGCGGGGGGCCGCGGCGGCGGGGGCGGGGGCCACCAGGACCGTGCCGAGCAGCGCCGCGACCGTTCCACAGAGGACAGGTCGGATCCGGTGCCCGATCCGGGCGCTCACCGTCGTTTCGTCCGGCCGCAGGCTGTCGCGCACGCGGTGAGACTACCGCCGCCGGCCCGGTCGTGCGGTGACGGGAGCGGGGTGCGGCGCCGGCCGCCGACGCGGGTCACTTCCCGGTGGACTCGTCGTCGGGTCCGGCGCTGAAGAGGGCGAGCAGGGCGCCGACCTGCTGGTCGGCCTCGGCCGGGTGCCGGAAGTGGCCGCTCGGGTTGATCGTGTACTCGTTGCGCCGGCCCACCCGGGTGCGGCGCAGGTAGCCGCCGGCCTCCAGGTCGGTGACGATCGCCTGGGCGGCCCGTTCGGTCACCCCCACCTCGTCGGCGACGTCGCGGAGCCGGGCGGTGGGGTTGCGCGCGATGGCCAGCAGGACGTGCCCGTGGTTGGTGAGGAAGGTCCAGTTCCGGGCGCTCCCGGGCGCGCCAGGTGTGGTCGACATGGTGGTCATGGTAGGGCCCGGCAGCGCCGATCCGGGCCGTCGGGCGAGCGGGGCGGGCGGCGTGGACGCGTCGCGGCGGCCGGTCAAGTACCTCCGGACGTATGAAGTCTGTATCACGTATACCTTGACGGGCGTTCGGCTGCGTGTGACTGTGGTCGGCGAGGCCGCCTCCGCCGCCGGCCGGGCTGACCAGGTCTTTTGCGCCGAGGACGAGGTGAGTGTATTGACGCCGACCACTCCTGAGCGAGCGCTCGCCGAGCTGCAGGCCGGGAACAACCGGTTCGTCACCGGCGCCCCCCGGCACCCGAACCAGGACGCCGACCATCGGGCCCTCGTCGCCGACGGGCAGCACCCGTTCGCGGTGATCGTCGGCTGCTCCGACTCCCGGCTCGCCGCCGAGATCATCTTCGATCGCGGGCTCGGCGACCTCTTCGTGGTCCGGACCGCCGGCCACACCACCGGTCCCGAGGTCCTCGGCAGCGTCGAGTACGCGGTCACCGTGCTGGGCACGCCGCTGGTGGTGGTGCTCGGCCACGACTCCTGCGGCGCGGTGCAGGCCGCCCGGGAGGCCACGGCCACCGGCGCCACCCCGCCCGGTCACCTCGGCGCCGTGGTGGACGCGGTGGTGCCGAGCCTGCGCCGGGCGCTGCGGGAGGGCGTGACGGACATCGACGGGATCGTCGACATCCACATCGCGCAGACCGTGGAGGCCCTGGTCGCCAACTCGGCGGTGCTCGCCGAGCGGGTGGCCGCCGGGCGCTGCGCGGTGGTCGGCATGTCGTACCGGCTCGGCGCGGGCGAGGTGCGCACCGTGGCGGAGGTGCCGGCGGGTGCTCCCGGCCCGGCCGTGCCCGCGCCGGCCGGCGCCGCGGATCCGGCGCCCACCGCCGTCGCCGGCTGACGCCCTCGAACAGACGAACGGGCCGTCCCGCGTGGTCGCGGGGACGGCCCGTTCGGCGCGTACGGACTCAGAGCAGCGACATGTGCACGTGGTCGGTGTGGTTGGACGGCCCGCTGTACGACTTCCAGCCCGTCGCCGGGAACCAGATCTGCCGGTTCCAGATGACGTAGTAGATGCCGAGCCGGTCGGCGTTGCGGATCAGGAACGCGGCCACGTTGTTGCCGTACATCCGCATGTCGTTGTTGTGCCAGGGGGAGAAGCCGCTCTTCTGCAGCGACCAGTCGCAGGCCCGGCCCTTGGGGTGCTCCCACGGCCCGCCGGGCCGGTAGCAGCCCACGAAGCGGTTGAAGCCGGCCTTCTTGACCTCCTTGTAGGCGTGCAGGGTGCGCGGCGTGATGCAGCCGGAGGTGGTCGGGTCGTTCTCGCTGCACGACTCGGACTTCCAGTCGCCGTCGGCGGTCCGGCCCGGGCCGATCGCGGCCACCCGGGAGGTGGCCGAGACCAGGCCGCCGGTGAAGCCGAGCCCGCCGACCAGCTTCAGCGCCTTCTCCGCCGCGGCCTTCTCCCGGGCCATCGCGTTGGTCAGCTTCTGCTGCTCGCGCACCTCGGCGTCGAGCGCGAGCTTGGCCTGCTCGGCCCGGGTCTTGGCGGTGTTGATCGCGGCGAGCTTCTGCGCGTTGACCAGGTTCAGCTCGTCCAGGCCGGCGGCGCGCTGCACGAACGAGTCCGGCGACCGGCTCTCCAGCAGCATCGCCATGGCGCCGATCCGGCCGGTCCGGTAGGACTGCGCGGCGATGGCGCTGACCTGGGGCCGCAGCGCCTCCAGCTCGTCCTGCGCCGCCTTCACCTCGCCGGCCAGCTGGCGCTGGCGTTGCTGCGACTTCGCCAGCTTGGTCTTCGCCTGGACGTACTGCCGGTTCGCCGACTCGATCGCCTCGGTGATGAGCGGCGGGTCGTCGTCCTCCTCGTGCCCCGAGGGGGTGGGGGTGGCGGGCGCGGCCAGGGCCGGGGTGGGGCCGGCGACGATGGCGAGCGCGGCGAGCACGGTCACCAGCGGTGTGATCCAGCGGCGCAGGGGTGCCGTCACAGTCTTCCCTTCCGTCGGCCGCCGACCGGGTTAGCTGACGGGTTCGGGACGGAAGCGGCCCCTACCGCTGACGCGGACTCACCCCATGTACCTGGTTCCCCGGCTCGCCCGCGGGCGATTGGGCGGCGGTACCGCAGGCGCCGGTTCGCGCCTTCAGCGGTGACCGGCAGCGAGGTTACCTGAGAGTCCGGGCGGGGATCTACGTCCGGAAGCCGACCAGAAGCCCTATTTCGTCGTGGCCCTGCGTGACCAGCGTCGCGTTTGACATCCGTCGTCACGCTGCGGAGTGGCGTCATGCCGGCCGGTGTTCCACCGCACCGTCCGGGGCACGCGTGGCCCGGCAGCGGGACGGGCGTCAGGCGAGGCCGGCGCGCCGGCGGCGGTACTCCTCCTCGTCGATCTCGCCCCGGGCGTACCGTTCGTCGAGGATGCGCCGGGCCGCCGCGGAGGCGCGCGCGGCGCCCGCCGGATCGGTGAGCCGGAACACCAGCCACACCAGCGTGCCCAGCACCACCAGCCCCAGCAGGGGCCAGATCCACATCAAGCCCATCATCGGGCCGTTCCACATCATCTGGCCGCCCTCCCGTCCGTCCCGAGGGTCGGCCGGTCCGGCGAGGTGACGCCGGCTCCGGTCGCCACCTCGACCGTACGGCGGGCCCGGCCCCGGGCGGGCGGGCCGGTCGACCCGGGATCGGGGCCGGAAGTCCCGACCTCAGCCCCGCTTCATCAGCCGGCCGACGGCGGCCATCATCTCGGTCGCCATCTCGTCGGCGCGCCCCTCGGCGGCGCCCTCGTGCATGCAGTGCCGGGCGTGGCCGTCGAGCAGGCCGAGGCCGACCTTGTCCAGGGCGGCCTGGATCGCCGAGATCTGGGTCAGCACGTCGATGCAGTAGCGGTCGTCCTCGACCATCTTCTCGATGCCGCGGACCTGGCCCTCGATGCGGCGGAGCCGCGCGAGCAGCTGATCCTTGCTGGCGGTGTAGCCCCGGGTCGGGGTCGTCGGTGCGGTCATGACGTCGAGGATAGCGTACCCCTCGGGGGTATGGTACGGTCCGGTCGTGGGAATACCCACACCGGGTATCGGTAACAGCCCGGACGGGCCGCGGTCCATCCCTCTCCTACCCCTGGGGGGTATAGGATAGGGGTGCGGGAAGGAGTTTCGACATGGTCACCACCACGTACCAGGTGCAGGGCATGACCTGCGGGCACTGCGTCAACTCGGTCAGCACCGAGGTGGGCGCGATCCCGGGCGTCACCGACGTCCAGGTCGACCTGGCCACCGGCCGGGTCACCGTCAACAGCGAGAGCCCGCTGGACCCGGACGCCGTCCGTGCCGCCGTCGACGAGGCCGGTTACGACCTCGTCCCGGCGTGACGGCCGGCGGACCCCGAGAAACCGAGGTACCCCGATGAACACGGCGACGAAGCTGAGCGGCTTCGCCCTCGGCCTCGCGGCGGTGTTCGGCGCGGCGTACGGGGTCGGTCACCTGACCGGCCCCGTCGCGCCCGCCGCCGAGACCCGCCACGACGCCACCGACCCCGCGCACGACCCCACCGCGGCCGACCACGGCGACGGCCACGCCGAGCCGTCCACCGACCACCTGCCCGGCGGGCTGCTCGTCGCCGACCGCGGCTACACGCTGCAACCGGTGAGCGCCCCCACCCGCGAGTTCGCCTTCCGGATCACCGGCCCGGACGGCCGGCCGGTCACCCGCTACGACGTCGCCCACGACAAGCGGATGCACCTGATCGTCGCCCGCCGCGACCTCTCCGGCTTCCGGCACGTGCACCCCGAGCTGACCGGCGACGGCACCTGGCGGGTCGCCTCGCCGCTCGCCGGGCCCGGCGTCTGGCGGGCGTTCGCGGACTTCACCCCGAGCGGCGTCGAGCCGCTGACGCTCGGCGTCGACATGACCGTCCCTGGCCCGCTGGTGGAGCACCCGCTGCCCGCCCCCGCGACCAGCAGCACCGTCGACGGCTACACCGTCACGCTGGCCGGCACGCCACAGCCCGGCCAGGCCGGCCGGCTCACCCTGACCGTGACCCGGGACGGCCGCCCGGTCACCGACCTCCAGCCCTACCTCGGGGCGTACGGGCACCTGGTCGCGCTGCGCCAGGGCGACCTGGCGTACCTGCACGTGCACCCGGAGGGCGCGCCCGGCGACGGGACGACCCCGGCCGGACCGGCGGTGAGCTTCACCACCGAGCTGCCCTCGATCGGTACGTACCGTCTCTACCTGGACTTCCGGCACGACGACGCGGTGCACACCGCCGAGTTCACGGTCGTGGCCGGTGACGTCCCGCCGCCGGCCACGCCGGCCACGACAACCGCACCCACCCCGGACGCCGGACACGGCGTCCCCGGTCACGGACACAGCTGACAGGAGGTGCCGCGATGACCTCGACCGCGAAGTCGCTGCCGGTCGCGCCGAACCGGATCGAGCTGGCGATCGGCGGGATGACCTGCGCCTCCTGCGCCGCCCGGATCGAGAAGAAGCTCAACCGGATGGACGGCGTCGAGGCGACCGTCAACTACGCCACCGAGAAGGCCACCGTTCGGTACGCCGACCAGATCACCCCGGCCGACCTGATCGCCACCGTGGAGAAGACCGGCTACACGGCCGTCGTACCGCCGCCGCCCGCGCAGGCCGCCGCCGAGGCGGCCGCGCCGGTGGACGAGCTGCGCGGACTGCGTACCCGGCTGTGGGTGTCGGCCGTGCTGACCGTGCCGGTGATCGTGCTCGCCATGGTCCCGGCCTGGCAGTTCGACTACTGGCAGTGGCTGTCGCTGACCCTGGCCGCCCCGGTCGTGGTCTACGGCGGGCTGCCGTTCCACCGGGCCGCCGCGATCAACCTCCGGCACGGCGCCGCGACCATGGACACCCTGGTCTCGCTCGGCACGCTGGCCGCGTTCGGCTGGTCACTCTGGGCGCTCTTCCTCGGCGACGCCGGGATTCCCGGGATGGTGCACCCGTTCGAATTCGACATCAGCCGCGGCGGCGGGGCCGGCAACATCTACCTGGAGGCGGCGGCCGGCGTGACCGTCTTCCTCCTCGCCGGCCGCTACTTCGAGGCCCGCTCGAAGCGGACCGCCGGCGCGGCCCTGCGCGCCCTGCTGGAGCTGGGCGTCAAGGACGTCGCGGTGCTGCGCGGCGACCGGGAGACCCGGATCCCGGTGGACCAGCTCGCCGTCGGGGACCGGTTCGTGGTCCGCCCCGGCGAGAAGGTCGCCACCGACGGCGTGGTCGAGGACGGCACCTCCGCCGTCGACGCCAGCATGCTCACCGGCGAGTCGGTGCCGGTGGAGGTCGGGCCGGGCGCCACCGTCGTCGGCGCCACCGTCAACGCCGGGGGCCGGCTGGTGGTCCGGGCCACCCGGGTCGGCGCGGACACCCAGCTCGCCCAGATGGCCCGGCTCGTGGAGCAGGCACAGACCGGCAAGGCGGCCGTGCAGCGGCTCGCCGACCGGATCTCCGGGGTGTTCGTGCCGATCGTGATCGCCCTGGCGGTGGGCACCCTCGGCTGGTGGCTCGGCACCGGCGAAGGGGCGACCGCCGCGTTCACCGCCGCGGTGGCCGTGCTGATCATCGCCTGCCCCTGTGCCCTCGGCCTGGCCACCCCGACCGCGCTGCTGGTCGGCACCGGGCGCGGCGCCCAGCTCGGCATCCTGATCAAGGGGCCGGAGGTGCTGGAGTCGACCCGCCGGGTGGACACCGTCGTGCTGGACAAGACCGGCACCGTCACCACCGGCCGGATGACCCTGGTCGACGTGCTGCCGGCGGCCGGCCAGGACGCCGACGAACTGCTCCGGCTGGCCGGGGCGCTGGAGGCCGCCTCCGAGCACCCCATCGCCCGGGCCGTCGCCGACGGCGCCGCCGAGCGGGGCGCCCTGCCGGCGGTCGGCGGCTTCGCCAACGCGGAAGGGCTCGGCGTCACCGGGACCGTCGAGGGCCGGGAGGTGGTGGTCGGGCGGCTGCGGCTGCTGCGGGAGCGCGGACTCGACGTACCCGAGGAGATCGTGCAAGCGGCGACCGACGCGGCGGCCGCCGGGCGGACGGCGGTCCTGGCCGGCTGGGACGGCCGGGCCCGCGGCGTGCTCGCGGTGGCCGACGCGGTCAAGCCGACCAGCCGCGCGGCGGTCGCCCGGCTGCGCGAGCTCGGGCTGACCCCGGTGCTGCTCACCGGCGACAACGCCACCGTGGCGCAGGCGGTGGCCGCCGAGGTCGGCATCGACCAGGTGATCGCCGAGGTGCTGCCCGCCGACAAGGTCGACGCGGTGCGCCGGCTCCAGGCGCAGGGTCGGACGGTGGCCATGGTCGGTGACGGCGTCAACGACGCCGCCGCGCTGGCCCAGGCCGACCTCGGACTGGCCATGGGCACCGGCACCGACGTGGCGATCGAGGCGTCCGACCTGACCCTGGTCCGCGGCGACCTGATGGCGGCGGTGGACGCCATCCGGCTCTCCCGGCGCACGCTGGCCATCATCAAGGGCAACCTGTTCTGGGCCTTCGCCTACAACCTGGCCGCCCTGCCGCTGGCCGCCGCCGGCCTGCTCAACCCGATGATCGCCGGCGCCGCGATGGCCTTCTCGTCGGTCTTCGTGGTGGCCAACAGTCTCCGGCTGCGCGGCTTCCGACCGGTCGGCTGAGCCCGGTTCGTTCACCCTCGGTGAGCGGCCGTGGTTGAGCCGACCGGCGACGGGGTACCTCCATCTCGTCAGGACGTCATGCTGAGTGGAGGTTCCGATGGGTTACGACGACAAGATCGGCAACGCGACCGAGAACACCGCCGGCAAGGTGAAGGAGGGCGTCGGCCGGGCGACCGACAACGAGCGCCTCGAGGCCGAGGGCCGCAACGACCAGTCCAAGGCCGACCTCAAGCAGGCCGGTGAGAAGATCAAGGACGCCTTCAAGAGCTGACCAACGCCACTACCGCGACGCCGGGCCGGCACCTCGCCGGCCCGGCGCGCTGCGCGCGGACCGCCTGTCCGGCACCCGCGCCGCCCGCTTGGCACACTCGGTGCCACGCCGCCCGATCCGTCCGGGGCCCGGGTGGCGGCACCGCGAGGATGCCCCGGTCCGACCACCGACCGTGACCGACGACCGACGACCGAAGACCGTACGGGGAGAAGGATGTCCGCCACCACCGCCCTGCGCGCCGCCGCCCTGGTGACCCTGACCGCCCTCGCCGGGGCCTGCCAGGCCGACGGAAGCCCGGATGCCGCGGCCCCCGCGGGCGGCCCGACCGCCGCGCCGACCACCGTCGAGCCCGCCCCGACCACCGCCACGCCGTCCCCGCCGACCGCGGCGAACACCGCCGAGGTCTGCGCCGAGGTGGACAAGCTCATCATCGCCAAGAGCCGGGAGATCGCCGCCGACGCCGTGGCGGCGACCCGCAAGCAGCTCACCCCCGAGCAGATCAACGCCCAGGTCAAGACCGACCTTGCCGACCTGGCCGACGACGTACGCGAGCAGGCCGCCAGGGCCGCCGACCCGGAGATCAGGACGCTGGTCGGCCGGACCGCGCAGCAACTCGACGCCGGGGCCAGGTCGGCCACCCCGGTGAAGTGGCTCAGCTCGACGTTCGTGGCGATCCCGCCCCGGCTGGCCCGGGACTGCCGGGCCTGACCCGGTACAACACGTGGGTGACGGCCGGTGCGGGGACCACCCGCACCGGCTCCAGCGTGACGCCGTCGAGCGGCCCCGCGAAGAGCGGAGTGCCGCCGCCGAGGACGATCGGCACCAGGTGCAGCCAGAACGAGTCGAGCAGCCCGGCGGCGAGGTACTGCCGGAGCGTGCTCCCCCCGCCCGCCACCCCGACGTCGCGGTCACCGGCGGCCGCCCGAGCCAGTTTCAACGCCGCCTCGATGCCGTCGGTGACGAAGTGGTACTCGGTGCCGCCCCGCATCACCAGCGACTCGCGCGGGTGGTGGGTCAGCACGAAAACCGGGACGTGCCACGGCGGGTCGTCCCCCCACCAGCCGGTCCAACCCAGGTCCCAGGCACCCTCGCCGCCGCCGAACATCCGCCGGCCCATCACGTACGCGCCGACGCCGGCGGTGATCTCGGCCACCACCTCGGCGTCGAGGTTGCGCTCCCCGCCGGCCTGCCCGTGTCGGGCCCGCCAGCCGTCCGTGGCGAAGAGCCACTCGTGCAGCCGCAGGCCGCCCCGGCCCAGCGGATCCTGCCTGCTCTGTCCCGGCGCCGCGACGTACCCGTCCAGCGACATCGAGATCTGACCGGTCACCTGAGTCATGTCCGGTGGACGTCGGCGGCCGGTGAAACTCATCGGTCGGCGGCCAGCCGGGCGGCGCGTACCTCCAGGTAACGCTGCTCGGGGCGGCTCGTGGTGGCCCGCGCGGCGGCCAGGTACGCCGCCCGTGCGGCCGCCCGCTCGCCGGCCAGCTCCAGCAGGTGGGCGCGGACCGCGGCGAGCCGGTGGTGCCCGGCGGTGCGGTCGTCGGCGTCCAGCGACGCCAGCAGCGCCAGCCCGGCCCGGGGGCCGTCCACCATGGCCACGGCGGCGGCCTGGTTCAACGTGACCATCGGGTTCGGCGCGATCCGGGCCAGCACCCGGTACAGCGCGACGATCTGCGGCCAGTCCGTCTCCGCCGCCGACGGCGCCTCGGCGTGCACCGCCGCGATGGCCGCCTGCACCTGGTAGGGGCCCGGCGCCGACCAGGTCAGCGCCTCGGTCACCAGGGCGACGCCCGGGGCGATCTCCGCCCGGTCCCACCGGCTGCGGTCCTGCTCGGCCAGCGGGATCAGCTCCCCGCCCGGTCCGGTCCGGGCCGCCCGGTGCGAGTCGGTGAGCAGCATCAACGCCAGCAGCCCGGCCACCTCGCCGTCCTCCGGCAGCAGCCGGTGCAGCTCCCGGGCCAGCCGGATCGCCTCCCGGGTCAGCTCCGCCCGGTGCAGCTCGTCGCCGCTGGAGGCGGTGTACCCCTCGTTGAAGATCAGGTAGAGCACCCGCAGCACGGCCCGGAGCCGGTCGTCCCGGTCCGCCGGCGAGGGCAGCACGAAGCGCGCCCCGGCCGCCTCGACCCGCTGCTTCGCCCGCCGGATCCGCTGGCTCATCGTCGCCTCCGGCACCAGGTACGCCCGGGCGATCTCCGCGGTGCTCAGGCCGCCCACCGCGCGCAGCGTGAGCGCCACCTGGGCGGAGCCGGTCAGCGCCGGATGGCAGCAGAGGAAGAGCAGCTTCAACGTGTCGTCTTCGGCGGGCGGCTCCTCGTCGGCGGCCGGGGCGGCCGCCGCGTACGCCGGCTCCCGGACCGCCACCGCGACCTCGCGGTCCCGGCGGGCCCGCTCGCTGCGCCACTCGTCGGTGAGCCGGCGGGTCGCCACGGTGACCAACCAGGACCGGGGATGCTCCGGCACCCCCTGCGCCGGCCACTGGGTGGCGGCGGCGAGCAGGGCCTCCTGCACCGCGTCCTCGCAGGCGTAGAACTGGCCGTGCCGGCGGACGAGCACACCGAGGACCTGCGGCGCGAGGGTACGCAGCAGGTCCTCGACGGCCCGCTCGGTCACATCTCCGTCCCGGCCTGGTCCATCACCGGGCGCACCTCCAGCACGCCCACCCCGTGCGTCACGTCCGGCCAGCTCGCCGCGATCTCGGCGGCCCGCTCCGGGGTCTCGCAGTCCACCATCAGGTAACCGGCGAACTGCTCCTTGCTCTCCACGAACGGCCCGTCGGTGACCTCGACGGCACCGGCGCGGGCGCCGGCCCGGACCGTACGGGTCTGCGACGGATGGGCCAGCGCGTCGCCGCCCACCAGCTCACCGGAGGCGGTCAGCTCCGCCATGATCCGGTCGACGTCGCCGAAGATCGCGTTGCGGTCCTCCTCGGAGAGCTCCTCGACGAAGCCGGGACGGTTCCAGATCAGCAGCATGTACTTCACGGTCCACTCCTCAGGTACGGGCCACCGGTCGGTGGCGCCTCTCGCAGACGGGTCGGAGCCGGGACCTCCGATCCGACATCCTGCCCGAGAAGAAAATCAGCGACCGGGTACCGGCCGGCGGTCCGGCGCGCCGGCAGCCAGCGAGGCCCGGTCGGCGGCCGAGGTGCCGGAGGCCCAGCCGTCCCGGTCCCGGACCTGGAGCCGGTGCCGGGTGACCCCGGGAAAGAGCTGGTCGAGGCGCTCCCGCACGGCGTCGGTACGGGCGGCGAGCACCGGGAGCAGCCGCTCGCCGGCCCGCTCCCCGGTGGCCGCCCGCTCCTCGGCCACCGTGGCCGCCCGCAGCCGCTCGCCGATGCGCAGGGCGAACGCGTTCAGGAAGGACTCGTCGTAGCCCTTGGTACGCCGGCCGCTGCCCGGCCGGCGCTCGCCCCGGCCACGCAGCATCGCGGCGGTCGCCTGCACCAGCAGCGAGGTGTGCAGCAGTTCGACCGCGGCCAGGTCGGTGGGGAAGCCGAGCACGGTGGCGAAGCCCAGGTCGTCGGACCACACCGACTCGCACCGGTTCGCCCCGGCCACCTCCTGGATGAGCAGCGCCTTCGCGGCCGCGTACGGGGCGTCGGTGCCGAGCCGGATGCCGCCCGGCCGGTCGGGCCGCTCGGCCGTGGCGTCGAGCAGGGCGGCGTCGATGCTGTGCCGGGCCATCAGCTCCTGCGCCTTGCCGGTCAGCGCCTCCGCCTCCGCCGGGAAGGTGGTCGACTCGGCCTTGGCCAGCAGGGCACGGACCCGGTCCAGCAGCCGCGAGCCGCTGCCTGGCGCCCCGGCGTTCCGAGCGGCACCAGGCACGCCGGCGCCCCGGGCGGCACCCGGGCCGCCGGGCGGCGGGCGCAGCGTGGCGATCGGCGGCAGCCCTTCCACCAGCACCAGCGCCTCCACCGCGTCCCGCAGCGTGCTGATCCGGTCGCCCTGGGCCCGGCGGTCCAGCCAGCCCGGGTCGGCGTCCCACTCCGCGCCCAGCTCGGCGAGCTGACCGTCGAACCAGCCGGGGACCGGGCCGGGCTGCTCGCGGCGCTGGGCGGCCAGCACGTCGCGGAGCAGCCGCGCGCCCCGGGGCGGCAGCCGCCGCAGCGCGATCCGGTCCAGGTCGACCGGCTGCCAGCCGCGCGGCCAGAGCCGGCCCACCGCGCGGACCAGGCGGGCCAGCAGCGCCGCGTCCACCGCCGGGCCGTCGCCGACCACCAGCCGGTCCAGCGCCCGCTCGGCCTCGCGTACGTCGGTGCCGCGCGCCCGCGCGAGGGCGTCGGCGAGCAGCCGGTCGGCGTCGGACACGGGTGGCCCCTCCTCTGGTCAGGGTCGTCCGGCGACGCCTGCGGATCCGCGGGGAACGCGACCCGCGGTCCCCGGAAAGGAACGGTACCGGCGGTCGGGGCGCCGCCGCTGGTGAGCGCCCTCACCTCGGCCGTCCCGCCGGCCCGCGGCCGCCCCGGCAGGGCCGGCCCCGCCTGATCCACGCGGGAGGAGGTCTCCGGCGCCGGCCCCGCCTGATCCAGCCGGGATACCGCAAACGGGGGTCTCCGGCGCTGCGGAGAGGCCGGATTGCGGCAATCGGAGTGGATCATTCTCCGGTCCGACCCGACGACCGGTCGGTGGCGGCCGCACCGAGGGCGTTCAACCGCGCGGCCCGCGCGTCCGTACTACTCCCGGGTGGACCGGGGCGGCACGACGGACGGAGAGCGACGTGGGTGGGCGGAGCGCGCGGGACCGGGGTCTGCACCGCCGCCGGGGGCCGCGCGTCGGGCCGGCGCTGGCGCTGGTGGTCGCGGTCGGGCTGGCGGCCGGCGGGGTGTACGTGGCGCGGCGCGGCGCCACCGAGCTGCTGGCCACGGCCGGCGCCCCGGTGCCCGCCGCGGTCCCCGCCCGCCCGGCGGCCACCCCGACCCCGCCGGTCGTGACGGCGGCCGGCCGGGCCACCCCGGCGATCACGTACCCGGCTCGGGGCACCGGCGCCTTCCGCACCGCCACGGCGCTCGGCGCGGTGGCCGGGCGCGGGGGCCGGCTGCTGCGCTACCGGGTGGCGGTGGAGGGGGGCATCGCTCGCCTCGACGTGGAGCGGTTCGGGCGGGAGGTCGGCGCGATCCTGGCCGATCCGCGCGGCTGGACCGGCGGCGGCGAGTGGCGGCTGCAACGGGTCGGGCCGGCCGACCCGGCCGACTTCACCGTGCTGCTGACCACCCCGGTGACCCGGGGCCGGCTCTGCGCCGACCCGACCGACCACTACACCTCCTGCCGCAACGGAAACCAGGTGGTGATCAACGTGGCCCGCTGGGTCCGCGGTGTGCCGCAGTTCCCTGATCTTGGCCGCTACCGGCAGTACCTGCTCAACCACGAGGTCGGGCACCGGCTGGGCCGGGGGCACGAGCGCTGCCCGCGGGCCGGCGGTCCGGCCCCGGTGATGGAGCAGCAGACCCTGGGCCTGCACGGCTGCACCCCGAACCCGTGGCCCCGGCCGGACGGCGCCCTGCACACCGGCCCGCCCGGGCAGTACGACGACCCGGTGCCGGCCGAGGATTGAGCCGGCCGGCCTGCGTCGCGCGCCCGCCGGTGGTGAGATGGACGGCGGGTGCGAGGAGGAGGACGACCGCATGGAGTACGTCAAGTTCGGGTCCACCGGCCTGGAGGTGTCCCGGCTCTGCCTGGGCTGCATGAGCTACGGCGAGCCGGGGCGGGGTGGGCACCCGTGGTCGCTGCCGGAGGCCGACAGCCGGCCCTTCATCCAGCAGGCGCTGGAGCTGGGGGTGAACTTCTTCGACACCGCCAACGTCTACTCCGACGGCACCAGCGAGGAGATCGTCGGCCGGGCGCTGAAGGACTTCGCCCGCCGCGACGACGTGGTCATCGCGACCAAGGTGCACGGCCGGATGGGGCCCGGACCGAACCGGGCCGGCCTGTCCCGCAAGCACATCATGAGTGAGATCGACGCGAGCCTGCGCCGGCTCGGCACCGACTACGTGGACCTCTACCAGATCCACCGGCTCGACCCGGGCACCCCGATCGAGGAGACCCTGGAGGCGCTGCACGACCTGGTCCGCGCCGGCAAGGTCCGCTACCTCGGCGCCTCCTCGATGTACGCGTGGCAGTTCGCCAAGGCGCTCTGGGCCGCCGAGCGGCACGGTTGGACCCGGTTCGTCTCCATGCAGAACCACTACAACCTGCTCTACCGGGAGGAGGAGCGGGAGATGCTGCCGTTCTGCCTCGATCAGGGCATCGCGGTGATCCCGTGGAGCCCGCTGGCCCGGGGCCGGCTCACCCGGGACTGGGGCGAGCGGACCGCGCGGGCCGAGACCGACGAGTTCGGCCGCCGGCTGTACGCCCGGACCGAGGAGAACGACCGGGCGGTGGTCGACGCGGTGGCCCGGATCGCGCGGGCAAGGGGGGTGCCTCGGGCCCAGGTGGCGCTGGCCTGGCTGGCCCGCAACCCGGCGGTGACCGCGCCGATCGTGGGGGCGACCAAGCCGCATCACCTGACCGACGCGGTGGCGGCGCTGGAACTGGAGCTGACCGACGACGAGGTGGCGCAGCTGGAGGCGCCGTACGTCCCGCACCCGGTCGCGGGCTTCTAGGGTCGCCGCTCAGGCGTTCACGGCCGCCCGGGCCGGGCGGGGGAACGACGCCCAGATGTTCTTGGTGTGCGCGGTGGCGTACCAGCCGACGGCCAGCGAGAGCTGCTGGGCCAGGAACAGTCCGCGTCCCCCGGAGTCCAGCGGATGGATGTCGGTCAGCTCGGGCACGGTGCGGACGTCGTGGTCGGCCACGTCGAGCAGGAAGCAGTCGTCGCGGCCGAGCAGGGTGACGATGGTCGGCGGCCGGCCGTGCCGCAGCGCGTTGCTGGCCAGCTCGGTGGCGACCAGCACGACCAGGTGCGGCACCTCGTCGAGGTCCTCGCCCTGCACCAGGCCGTGCCGGTCCAGCGCGGCGCGCAGCGACGCCCGCAGGTCGCGCAGTCCGTCCGGGCTGTCGAGCACCCGCCGCTCCAGGTCGACGGCCTCCGGCGGCGGCGAGGTGCGCAACTGTCCCATGGGCTGCGTTCTACCCTGCGTAGCCGCCGGCTAAGCCGGCTCCCGCCCGCCCCGGGGGACGAGCGGGAGCCGGCCGCGCGGGTCAGCGGCGGAGCAGGGCGAAGACGCCCCAGCCCAGGTGCTCGCGGCGGTAGCGGACATACCGCAGCGGGTCCTCGGTCAGCTCCCGGCGCAGTTCCCCGGCCAACTCGTCGTCGGGGTGCGCGTCCAGCCAGCGGCGCAGGTTGAGCCAGTGCGCGGCGGCGTACCGGTCCCAGCTGTCCTGGTCGGCGAGGACCATTTCCACCAGGTCCCAGCCGCACTCGCCGAAGAGCCCGACCAGTCCGGGCAGGTCCCGGAACTCGTCCCGGGAGCGGGCGTGGCAGGCGGACACGGTCGTCTCGTCGGGCGGGTCGAGCCGCCAGTACGGCTCGCCGACCAGGACCATCCCGCCGGGGCGCAGCCCGCGTTCCAGAATCTTCAGGGTGCCGGGGACACCCCCGCCGATCCAGGTGGCGCCGACGCAGGCGGCCAGGTCGAAGGCCTGCCCGGGTACGTAGGCCGCGGCGTCGCCGTGGACGAACCGGACCTGGTCGGCGACGCCCAGCTCGGCGGCGCGCGCCTGGGCCGCGGCGGTGTTGATGGTGCTGATGTCCACCCCGGTGCCGGTCACGCCGTGGTCCCGGGCCCAGGTGCAGAGCAGTTCGCCCTTGCCGCTGCACAGGTCGAGGATCGACGCGCCCGGACGGAGCCCGATCACCCGGCCCAGGGTGGCCAGCTTGACGTCGTCGATCGGGTTGAGGATCCGCAGGTCGCCCTCGCGGATGCTGAAACTACGTGGCAGATCCAATGCGATCACTCCAGGAGAAGAAGGGTGGGGACGTCGAGAGAAGACGACGCTGCTCGGCACGGCGCGGCACGGGCACCAAAACACCCTCTTCAGGCAGTCGGAGTGACGTTGACGGCGAGGCTAGCCGCCGCCCGGCCGCCCGCCAACCGGATTACCCGCCGGCCTGCTCGGCGCCGGGAGTGGGCCACCCCCGCACCGGACGGCAGGATTGGATCGCGCCGTAGCGGGTAGCCCCGGCCGTGGCCGGCGCGGGTCCGTCGAGGGAAGGCAGCGGAGCGACGCGTACCCGGGCCGGCGGGAGGATCGCCGACCTGTCCCGCCGCTGGGGCGGGGCGCTGCCCGATGGGTTGCGTCGGGTCCGGGCCGGTCTCGGGCTGGCCGCCCAGGCCGGGCTGGCCGCGGGGCTGGCCTGGTGGGTCGCCGACAGCCTGCTGCACATCCCGCAGCCGGTGTTCGCGCCGATCTCGGCGGTGGTGACGCTGGCCGCGTCGGTCGGCCAGCGGTTGCGCCGCACGGTGGAGCTGGTCGTCGGGGTGGCGCTCGGCATCCTCACCGGTGACCTGTTGATCGGCGCGATCGGTGTCGGGGCGTGGCAGCTCGGGGTCATGGTGCTGCTCGCGATCCTGGTGGCCGCGTTCATCGGCCGCAGCCCCGCCCTGGTGGTCCAGGCCGGCGCGACGGCGGTGCTGGTCGGCACCCTGACGCCGCTGGTGTCGAACCTCGAACTGCCCCGGTTCGCCGACGCCCTGATCGGTGGCGGGGCGGCCCTGGTGGTGACCGCGGTGCTGTTGCCGCTCAACCCGCTCCGGCTGATCAACCGGTCCGCCGGCCCCGCACTGGACCTGCTCGCCGACCAACTCGACGCCACCGCCGCCGCGCTGCGGGAGCGGGACGCCGTCCGGGCGCGGGCCGCCCGGGACCGGCTCCGGAACAACAAGGCGGAGCTGGGCGCCTTCGGCGAGGCGGCGCAGGGCGCCCGGGAGGCCAGCACGATGTCCCCGGTCTACTGGAGCGCCCGGGAGGGGCCGCTCGGCCGGTACGCCGCGGCGGTGGACCCGATCGACCGGGCCATGCGCAACAGCGGCACCCTGATCCGGCGCACGGTCACCCTGATCGAGGACGGCGAGCCGATCCCGGCGGCCCTGCCGGCGGGGGTGTCCCGGCTCGCCGGGTCGGTGCGGATGCTGCACCGGGAGTTCGCCCGGGGGGCCGCCGAGCCCACCAGGACCCGGGAAGAGGCGGAGCGGGCGGTCGCCGAGGCTGGGCACGCCTACCGCGCCGGGGTGGGTTTCTCCGGCGCCGTGGTGGTGGCCCAGGTGCGTACCGCCGCCAGTGATCTGCTGGTCGCCACGGCGCTGCCGCAGGAGGAGGCGAACCGCCGGGTGCGGCGGGCCTTCGGCTCGCTCACGCCCCCGGAACCGGAGGTCCGCGGCGACGGCCCGGTGGCGGACTGAGCCTCCCGCGTGCCGCCGCCGGCTGCCGGTAGTGCCACCCGTAGGAAATCTTCGCCCCAGGTGTTGACGGAGGTGGTTTCCAACACAACAATCGCCATCTATATCGACATCCATCGTTGTCGATCACCTCTGGAGGGAGGTATCCATGGCGGCCATACGAGGCGAAGTGTCGTGGTTCTGCTGCGGCACCGCCTGGGGTCCCTGCGGCACCGCGGGAGGCGGCGCCTGCGGCACCTGCAGGTCGGGCAACTACCAGCACGCCTGGCCGAACACCTCGGACGCGTGCTACGCCATCACCCATCCGGACACCTGCGGGCTGAACATGAGCCGGCGCGGGTGCGGCTTCCGGCACTACACCACCAACCTCTGCAACGGCGCCCGGGTCGGCACCACCATCGCCGACTGCGGCCCGCAGACCGACCTGTTCTGCGGCGAGCGCACCTGCTGCGGCTCGGCCTGCGGCAGCAACCGGATCATCGACCTGACGCCGGCGGCGTTCAGCGCGATCGGCAGCCTCTCCGTGGGGCTGCGGCCCTGCTCGGTCGACACCGTCTGAACGGGAGGGTTACCCATGGCTCAGACCCTGGACCGTCGGCGCCTGCTCGCCACCGCCGCGCTCGGCGGCGTGGTGGGCGCCACCGGGCTCGGCTCGCTCGCCCCCGAGGCCGCGTTCGCCGCCGAGGCGGCGGCCATCGAGCCCGGCGCCCCCGACCCGAACTTCGTCGAGGGCCGGATCAGCAAGATCTCCGGTCACCTGCTCCTGGTCACCGGATCCGACACGGTGCTGCATTCCATCCGGATCACCGACGGGACCAGCATCTGGAAGCTGCACCCGACCACCTTCGACCAGGTCGCCATCGGCGACGGGCTCTACGCCCGCGGCGTCCGCCTGCCCGACGGCACGCTCGCCGCCGACTCCGTCTGGGTCAACATCGTCAACCTGCACGCGCACATCGCCGCCGTCGGCCGCAACCTGCTGCACCTCGACCACAAGGGGCAGCGGATCGTCGCCCACGTGGTGCAGGGCCGCTCCGCCGCGGTCTACAACGGCACGCCGGCGGTCAGCGACCTGTCCCTGCTGCGGGTCGGCCGGCACGTCCAGGTGCTCGGCGCCTGGCACCCGGACACCAACGAGATCGACATCGCCACCGTCTACGCCGCCGCCTGACCGGGCACGCCCGACGGCTCCGGGTCGCGACGCGGCAGACGCGCCGGCCCGGAGCCGCCGGAGGACGGCGCGCGCCGCTCGCGCCGCCCGGGCGTACCCGTCGGTCCACTCGAGGGGAGAACTGATGATCGACCTGATCGCGGCGCTGCAACCGCTGGTCGTCGGCGCGGTGCTGATCTCGTCAGCGCGCGTCAAACTGCTCAACCGGCATGCCCGGGCGGCCGCCCGACGGACGGCCCTCGCCCGGCTGCTCGGCCAGCACCGGGCGCTGCCCGCGTACCGCCTGCTCGGCGGCGTCGAGCTGACCCTCGGCGCGCTCCTCCTGCTGCTGCCCGCCCCGCGACTGGCGGCGGTCGCCGCGACCGCGCTGGCCGTCGGCTTCCTCGGCTATCTCGGGTACGCCCGCCGGGCCGCGCCCGCCTCCTCCTGCGGCTGCCTGAGCAGCCGCCCCACCCCGGTCGCCGGCCGCAGCCTGGTCCGGGCGGCGCTGCTGGTGGCGGCGGCCGGACTGGCCGCGCTGCTCCCCGGCGCCTGGCCGGACGCGCTGGCCGCCCGTCCCTGGGCCGGCGGTGCCGTGCTGTTGGCCGAGGCCGCCGTCGTGGTGGCGCTCTCCCCGGAACTGGACGCGGCCTGGCTGCTGCCGCTGCGCCGGCTGCGTGCCCGGTTGACCAACCCGCTGCGCGGCGGGTCCGGCCTCCCGCTGCTCGCCACCGTGCAGCAGGTCCAGCTCAGCGACTCCTACCGGCGGGTGGCGCCGCTGCTCCGCTCCGACGTGCGGGAGCACTGGGACGACGGCGAGTGGCGTTTCGTCGGACACGCCGCGCGCTACCAGGGCCGCCCGGCGACGGCCGTGTTCGCGGTGCCGTTGATCGACCCGGAGCCCGCGGCGGTACGCGTCGCCGTCGTCGACGACGCCACCGGCCAGACCGTGCTCGCCCTGGCCGGGGCGGGGCGACCCGCCGGTCCCCGGCTCGACGTCGTCCCGGCATAGCCGGCGGCCACGCCCGGGCGGGACCACCCGGGCCGCCCGCCCACCCGGGCCGCCCGCGCGCTCGGGCGGCCCGGGCCGCCTGCGCGGGCATACAAGGGTGCCGATTCGGCCGTCACGGTCAGCCATGGAGTCCGACAATCAGCATCATGAAGACACGTTGGACATCGGGAGCAGGCATGGCGCGGAAGAGGCACCCCAACATGAGGCAGGCGCTGCTGCTCGCCTTCGCGGCGGGGACACTGGCCGGGGCGGCGGGCGCGATGACGCTGCGCCGCCGGCAGCAGCACGAGGACGGCTGGGCGGGTGCCGGCGGCCGGCTGGACGAGAACAGCCTCCCGCCCTTCAACGGCCGGCTCGACGGCCCCGCCCAGGCGGTCCGCGCCGCGGTGGGGCAGCAGAGCTGACAGCGTGGGGCCGGGCGTCGCCGCCGGGGGTGACCCGGCGGCGCGGCGGCGTCCGGTCACCATGACGTGGCGTCGGTCGGCTGAGCCTGCGCGCACGGTGGCCCGGCCCGGTGCGGATCCGCGCGGCGAGGCGTACGGTGAGCGGGTCACCCGTTTCCCGACGCCCGCCAGGCGCCGCCGCGACCAGCCTGCCCGGGTGCTGCGCGACGTCACTCCCGCCGTAACAGCCCGCTGGTCATGCTGGCGGATCGCCGACCACGTCGCGACCGCCGGATCCGTCGACCGCGACCCGTTCAGAGCCGCCGTGCGTCCCGATGGTGGTGCGATCCAACCGGCACGGCCGCCCGTGAGCCCGAGGCTTCCGGACGGTTTCACAAGGGAGCACCCGATGGAGATCGCCAGACAGCGCATCGTCAGCATCCTTCGCCAACGCGGGCAGCAGGTCAGGGCCGACTGGGTCGAGCGCGAGCTGCCGGAGCGGGTGGACACCACGGAGCACGTCGGCCTGCTCGCCATCCTGCGGCTCGATCCGGCCGATCTCGTCGACGCGCCGGCCACGTGATGGGCGATCCGCTCGGACCGCTCGCCGGCAGCGCAGGTCCCACCATGGCGCCCAGCCCCGGCGTCGCTGAGCCCGATCCGCCGCACCGGAGCCCCGACGTGAGCGATGCCAGTCTCGAGACCGCCGCGCAGCGGGGCAGCGACTACGCGGAGCTGTCCCGGCTGGTCCGGGCGGCGGGGCTGCTCGGGCGGCGGCGAGGCTACTACGCGGTGCGGATCGGCCTCGTCGTCGGTTCCTTCGCCGGGCTGTGCGCTCTCTTCGTCCGGCTGGGTGAATCGTGGTGGCAGCTCGGCACCGCGGCGCTCCTGGCGGTGGTCTTCGCGCAGGCCGGGTTCGTCGGCCACGACGCCGGGCACCGGCAGATAGCTCGCTCGCGCCGGGCGAACGACCTGATCGGCATCGGGCACGGCAACCTGCTGACCGGGATCAGCTACGGCTGGTGGGTGGACAAGCACAACCGGCACCACGCCCACCCCAACACCGAGGGCAAGGATCCCGACATCAGTCTGGTGCCCTTGTCCTTCACCGCCGACCAGGCCCGCCGGCGGCGTGGCCTCGGTGCGCTGCTGGTCCGCTACCAGGCCTATCTGTTCTTCCCGTTGCTCCTGCTCGAGGGCCTGCACCTGCACGCCGCCAGCGTGAAGGCGGTCCTCGGCCCACGCCGGATCGCTCGGCGGCCGGTCGAGGCCGGACTGCTGGCCCTGCACCTGGGCGGCTACCTCACTGCCGTGTTCCTGGTCCTGAGCCCGGCGCAGGCGGTGGCGTTCGTCCTCGTCAACCAGGGACTGCTCGGCCTCTACCTCGGTTGCTCCTTCGCCCCGAACCACAAGGGCATGCCCATCCTCGGCGCCGACGACAACCTCGACTACCTGCGGCGGCAGGTCGTCACCTCCCGCAACGTTCGGGGCGGGCGCCTCCTCGACATCGCGCTCGGCGGCCTGAACTACCAGATCGAACACCACCTGTTCCCGAGCATGCCGTGTCCCAATCTGCGTCGCGCCCGACCGTTGATCCGACGGTTCTGCGCCGAGCACGACATCGACTATCGCGAAACCTCGCTTGGCCGCTCCTGGGCCGAGGGACTGCGCCACCTGAACGACGTCGGGTCCCCACCACCACCGCCGACCGGCGTCGCCCTGCGATGAGCCGGGACGCGGCCGGGGCCGAAAGCCGCGGCGAGGGCGGACGGCCATCCGGATCGACTGCTTCCGGATACCGTCCCGGCCGGGTACCTCCTGGGCCGGGGTGCGGTACCGCGACCGACCGGGGGTCCGGGTAGCGGCCACGAGGGGAACCGATGCGGGAAGATGACCTGCGGAACCTGATCGAGCGCAGCCCGTGGCTGGTCCGGGCGCTGGGCGTCGTTCGGGACTCCGGCCTGCCGGACGCCTGGATCGGCGCGGGCGCGGTCCGCGATCTGGTCTGGGGAGAGCGGTACGGCGGTGGCTTCGACCCGTCCGCGGTGCGGGATGTCGATGTCGTCTTCTTCGATCCGACTGACCTGAGCCGCGATCACGACGACCGGGCCACCGCGCGACTGGTGGCGGCCTGGCCGGAGCCGCCGTGGGAGGCGAAGAACCAGGCCGCCGTGCACACCTGGTACGCCGCCAAGTTCGGCGGTGACCCGGTGCCCCCACTGCGCGGCATCGCCGAGGCGGTCGCCACCTGGCCCGAGTACGCCGCCGCCGTGGCCGTCCGCCTCGACGGACAGGACCGGATCGGGGTGTGTGCGCCGCACGGCCTGGACGACCTGCTCGACGGGGTGTGGCGGCGCAATCCCACCCGGGTCAGCCCGGAGGTCTCCCGGCGACGACTGGCCCGCCACCGCCCGGCCGAACGCTGGCCGGGCGTCCGCGTGGTGACCTGAGCCGGCGCTCGCGCGGTCCGTCGCGCGGCCCCGAGCCTCGCCCCGGCAACCCGTCCGCGGTCGCAACGATGAGTCTCGACATCTTGGCAGCGGCGTGCGCCTCCGCTACGTTCATGGGAACGCTCCCACAAACTTAGAAACTTCTATGTGATCAGGAGGCAACACGTCGTGGCTACCCTCTCCCCGCTCCGCCGCAGATCGGTGGCAGCCAGCGTGGCGGCCGTCGCGGGCGCCACCGTCGTCGGCGTCTGTCTCGCCGTCGGCAGCGCCTCCGCCGGCACGCTGTCCGGATCGCTCTACCGGGACCCGAATTCGGCCGTGGTGCGCTGGGTCGCCGCCAACTCCGGCGACTACCGGGCCGCCGCGATCCGCGACAAGATCGCGAGCCAGCCGCAGGCCCGCTGGTTCGCCAACTTCAACCCGTCGACCGTGCAGTCCGAGGTCTCCGGGTTCGTCGGCGCCGCCAACTCGGCGCAGCAGATCCCGGTGCTGTCGGTCTACGAGATCACCAACCGGGACTGCGGCGGAGCCAGCGCGGGCGGGGCGCCGGACCTCAACCAGTACCAGACCTGGGTGTCCAACTTCGCCCGGGGACTGGGCAACCAGACGGTCATCATCATCCTGGAAACCGACTCGCTCGCCCTGCAGACGTGCCTGAGCGGCAACGAGCTCAACGCGCGCAACCAGGCGCTCTCGACGGCGACCCAGACCATCAAGTCGGCCAACCCCAACGCCAAGGTGTACCTCGACGGTGGCCACTCCACCTGGAACAGCGCGAGTGACACGGCCAACCGGCTCCGGGCGGCCGGCGTGCAGTACGCCGACGGCTTCTTCACCAACGTGTCGAACTTCAACTCCACCTCCAGCGAGGCGAACTTCGGCCGAGCGGTCATCTCCGCCCTCAACGGCATGGGCATCCAGGGCAAGCGCCAGGTCATCGACACCAGCCGCAACGGGGGTGCCAGCGGTGACTGGTGCGCCGACGACAACACCGACCGGCGCATCGGGCAGTACCCGACGACGAACACCGGTGACGGCAACATCGACGCGTACCTCTGGGTGAAGCCGCCAGGGGAGGCGGACGGCTGCCGTTACACGGCCGGTTCGTTCCAGCCGGACCTGGCCTACAGCCTGGCCAACGGCGCGCCCAACCCGCCCACCACCGCGCCGCCGACGACCAACCCGCCGACCACCGCGCCGCCGACTACCGCGCCGCCGACCACCGCGCCGCCGACCACGGCTCCCCCCACCACGCCGCCGCCGACCGGTAACGGCTGCTCCGCCTCGGTGGCGGTCAACCAGTGGTCCGGCGGCTTCACCGCGAGTGTGAACGTCACCGCCGGCTCCGCGAGCATCAACGGCTGGACCGTGACCATGACGCTGCCCGGCGGCGCCGCGATCACCGGCGTCTGGAACGCCCAGGCCAGCGGCACCAGCGGCACCGTCCGGTTCACCAACGTGAGCTACAACGGGCAGGTCGGCGCCGGGCAGTCGACCAACTTCGGCTTCCAGGGCACCGGCACCGGCTCGGGCGCGACGGCCACCTGCGCGGCCGGCTGACGCCATCCGATATCCCGGCCCGGCGCGGAGGACGCTCTCCGCGCCGGGCCGTCCCAGTCCACGGGGCCGGCCCGGCGGGCGTGGCCCTCGTCCGGGTGCCGGCGGCCTCCCTCATCGGCACGGCGCGCAGGTGACGCTCTTCGCCCGGCTGCGCGACGAGGAGTGGGATTTTGCACTCCCAGTGCACTTGTCCCCGTTTCCGTGGCTGTCTAGCGTCACACCATGGCTGACTCGTGGACGTTCGCCGTCGCTCGGGACGATCTCGCACGCACCACCCTCGTCGACGGCGCGGCGCCCGGAATCGCCGACGGGGAGGCGCTGCTGCGCGTCGACCGCGTCGGCCTCACCGCCAACAACGTGACGTACGCGGTGCTCGGCGACGCGATGCGCTACTGGGAGTTCTTCCCACCCGAGCAGCGCGGGCTGGACCCGCAGTGGGGTCTCCCGCCGCTGTGGGGCTTCGCCGAGGTGACCGCGTCCACCGTGGCCGGGGTGGAGCCCGGTCGACGGGTCTACGGTTACCTCCCGCCCGCCGGTCACCTCGTGGTACGCCCCGACCGGGTGGACGGGTCCGGATTCCGGGACGCGAGCGCCCACCGCGCCGACCTGCCCTCCCCGTACAACGCGTACCGGTCGACCACCGGCGACCCCGCCTACCGGGCCGACCAGGAGGACCTGCTGGTCCTGTTCCGCCCGCTGTTCTTCACCTCGTTCATGCTGGCCGACCAGGTCGCCGACAACGACTTCTACGGCGCGCGGTCGCTGGTGCTGTCGTCGGCGTCGAGCAAGACGGCGTACGCCGCGGCGTTCGAACTGCACGGCCGTGGCCCGCGCGTGGTCGGGCTCACCTCGCCCGGCAACCTCAGCTTCACCCGGTCGCTCGGCTGCTACGACGAGGTCCTCTGCTACGACGAGGTCGACAGCCTGGCCGACGTCCCCACCGTCTACCTCGACCTGTCCGGTGCGCCGGCGACCCGGGCCGCCCTCCGTGGTCGCCTCGGCGACCGGCTGGTCCGGGACATCGCCGTCGGGCTCACCAACCAGACGCCGAACGCCGACGCGGCCGAGGAGGTCTTCTTCGCGCCGGTGCAGATGCGCAAGCGCCGACAGGACTGGGGTCGCGACGGCCTCGACGAGCGGTTCACCGACGCCTGGCAGCGGTTCGCGCAGGTGGTGAGCGGATGGCTCGATGTGCGGCCGGGCAATGGGCCAGCGGCGCTGCTGGACGCGTGGCGCGACGTCCTCGCCGGTCGTACGCCGCCCCGGGTGGGCCACGTCGTGCAGCTCTGAGCCACCGGTGTCAGCGCCGGCCCGATGACTCGCCGGCACACGCCGACACAGCATATGGGGTTCAGCTTCGCGGCAGCGTCCATATATAGTGTCCGCTGTAGCTGGTTCGGCACCCATCCAGGGTGGCCGAGGCAAGAGGGAATCCGGTGCGAGACCGGGACTGCCCCGCAGCGGTGAGTGGGAACGACCGCCGTCATGAAGCACTGGGCCGAACAGGCCCGGGAAGCGACGGCCAGTAGGAACGAGCACGACGCCCACGAGTCCGAAGACCTGCCAGCACGCCGTCCGCGTACGCGGACGGCGGTCGAAGGTCGCGTGGGACGACCGACGCCGGCAACCGGAGCTGACCCCTTCCTGGCAGCGCCGTGGCGTCCTTCCACGCGTCCGAGGCCATCGGAGACAGCGCGAGGGAGAGGTCATGACTGTGGTGCGGGAGGGGCTTCCCACCGGTCCGGCTCAGCCGGAGCAGCGCCGGCAGGTGATGCAGGTCCGCAAGCGCAACGGTGACGCCGAGCCGGTGGACGTCAACAAGATCGTCCGGGCGGTGGAGCGCTGGGTCGCGGACCTGGACGAGGTGGACCCGCTGCGGATCGCGACGAAGACGATCAGCGGCCTCTACGACGGCGCGACGACCGCCGAGCTGGACAAGTTGTCGATCCAGACGGCCGCGGAGCTGATCGGCGAGGAACCGCAGTATTCCAAGCTGGCGGCGCGGTTGCTGGCCGCGTACGTGGACAAGGAGGTCCGTGGGCAGGGGGTGGCCAGCTTCAGCCAGTCGATCCGGTACGCCCACGGGCTGGGCCTGATCGGGGACGACACGGCCGCGTTCGTGGCCCGCAACGCCCGCAAGCTGGACGACGCCGTGGACCTGGGCGGTGATCTGCGGTTCGAGTACTTCGGGCTGCGCACGGTCGCCGACCGGTACCTGCTGCGGCACCCGCGGTCGCGGCTGGTGGTGGAGACGCCCCAGTACTGGCTGCTGCGGGTGGCCTGCGGCTTGTCCACCACGCCGGGCGAGGCGATCGGGTTCTACCAGCTGATGTCGTCGCTGGCGTACCTGCCGAGTTCGCCGACGCTGTTCAACTCCGGCACCCGGCACACCCAGCTGTCGTCGTGTTTCCTGGTCGACTCGCCGCGGGACGAGTTGGACTCGATCTACGAGCGGTACCACCAGGTGGCGAAGCTGTCGAAGTTCTCCGGTGGCATCGGGATCGCCTGGTCGCGGGTGCGCGGCCGGGGCGCGCTGATCAGGGGCACCAACGGTCGGTCCAACGGCATCGTGCCGTTCCTGAAGACCCTCGACGCCGGTGTCGCGGCGGTCAACCAGGGCGGCCGGCGCAAGGGCGCGGCCTGCGTCTACCTGGAGCCGTGGCACCCGGACATCGAGGAGTTCCTGGAGTTGCGGGACAACACCGGCGAGGAGTCCCGGCGTACCCACAACCTGAACCTGGCCAACTGGATCCCGGACGAGTTCATGCGCCGGGTCGAGGCCGACGGCGACTGGTCGCTGATCGACCCGTCCGACGCGCCGGAGCTGCCCGACCTGTACGGCGAGGAGTTCGACGCGGCCTACCGGATCGCCGAGAAGAAGGCGGTCCGCACGGTCAAGGCCCGGGATCTGTACGGGCGGATGATGCGGACCCTGGCGCAGACCGGCAACGGCTGGATGACCTTCAAGGACGCGTCCAACCGGCTCTCCAACCAGACCGGGATGCCGGGCAACACCATCCACCTGTCCAACCTGTGCACCGAGATCCTCGAGGTGAACAACGACACCGAGACGGCGGTCTGCAACCTCGGCTCGGTCAACCTCGGCGCGCACGTCACCGCCGACGGCGTCGACTGGGCGAGGCTGCGCGGCACGGTCCGCACCGCAGTGGTGTTCCTCGACCGCGTGATCGACATCAACTACTACCCGGCGGCGCAGGCCGCCGCGTCGAACCCGCGCTGGCGGCCGGTCGGGCTCGGCCTGATGGGGCTGCAGGACGTGTTCTTCACGCTGCGGCTGCCGTTCGACTCGGCCGAGGCGAAGGAGCTGTCGACCCGGATCCAGGAGGAGATCTTCCTGACCGCCCTGGAGACCTCCGCCGGCCTGGCGGAACGCTTCGGCCCGCACCCGGCGTACGCCGAGACCCGCGCCGCCCGGGGGGAGCTGCACCCGGACCTGTGGGGCGTTGAGCCCAGCCAGCAGGACCGGTGGGCGGCGCTGCGGGCGGCGGTCGCCGCGCATGGCTTGCGCAACTCGCTGCTGGTCGCGATCGCCCCGACCGCCACGATCGCGTCCATCGCCGGCTGCTACGAGTGCATCGAGCCGCAGGTGTCCAACCTGTTCAAGCGCGAGACCATGTCGGGCGAGTTCCTCCAGGTCAACACGTACCTGGTCCGCGAGTTGAAGGCGCGGGGACGGTGGACGCCGGAGATCCGGGAACGGATCAAGCGCGCCGAGGGGTCGGTGCAGGCGATCGACGAGTTGCCGCCGGACGTGCGGGAACTGTTCCGCACCGCGTGGGAGCTTCCGCAGCGGGCACTGATCGACCTGGCCGCCGCGCGGGCCCCGTACGTCGACCAGTCGCAGTCGCTGAACCTGTTCATGAGCGCGCCGACCATCGGCAAGCTCTCCTCGATGTACCGCTACGCCTGGCAGTCCGGGCTGAAGACCACCTACTACCTGCGTTCCCGACCGGCGACGCGCATCCAGCAGGCCACCGTCGCCGTCCAGCCCGTCGTCGCCGTACGCGACGAGGAGGCGGTGGCCTGCTCCCTGGAGAACCCCGAGAGCTGCGAGGCGTGCCAGTGACCACCGTTCCCGAAACCCGTACCGCCGCGACAGGGCACCTGCTGCTCGACGCCGGCATGAACCTGACCCTGCGCCCGATGCGCTACCCGCACTTCTTCGACCGGTTCAAGGACGCGATCAGGAACACCTGGACCGTCGAGGAGGTGGACCTGCACGCCGACCTCGCGGACCTGGCCCGGCTGTCTCCCGCCGAGCAGCACCTGGTGTCCCGGCTGGTCGCGTTCTTCGCCACCGGCGACACCATCGTCGCCAACAACCTCGTCCTCAACCTCTACCAGCACGTCAACTCCCCGGAGGGCCGGCTCTACCTGTCCCGGCAGCTCTTCGAGGAGGCCGTGCACGTCCAGTTCTACCTCAACCTGCTGGACACCTACGTTCCGGACGAGAAGGAGCGGTACGCGGCGTTCGCCGCCATCGAGAACATCCCGTCCATCCGCCGCAAGGCCGAGTTCTGCTTCCGCTGGATCGACTCGATCTTCGAGCTGCGCGCGCTGAAGACCCGCGAGGACCGGCGAGCGTTCCTGCTCAACCTGATCTGCTTCGCCGCCTGCATCGAGGGCCTCTTCTTCTACGGCGCCTTCGCCTACGTCTACTACCTGCGCTCCCGGGGCCTGCTCAACGGCCTCGCCTCCGGCACCAACTGGGTGTTCCGCGACGAGTCGATGCACATGACGTTCGCGTTCGACGTGGTGGACACCGTCCGCGCCGAGGAACCGGACCTGTTCGACGACGAGATGGCCCGCCAGGTACGCGACATGCTGGCCGAGGCGGTGGAGTGCGAGGCCCAGTTCGCCGCGGACCTCCTCGAACAGGGCGTCTCCGGGCTCTCCCTGGCGGACATGCGCCAGTATCTGGAGCACGTGGCCGACCGCCGGCTCGCCCAACTCGGCATCGCACCGCTCTACGGCTCGACGAACCCCTTCGCGTTCATGGAACTGCAGGACGTGCAGGAGTTGTCGAACTTCTTCGAGCGGCGGGTCTCCGCGTACCAGGTCGGCGTCAGCGGCAGCGTCACCTTCGACGACGACTTCTGACGTCGGGGGCGGCCGGACCACCACCGGTCACCCCCGGTGCGGGATGCCGCCCCGCCCGGCGGGCCGGCCTCGTCCGGCGCGGATCGCCTCCTGCTGGCCTGGCGCCGCCGGCCTGGGGCGCAGCCATCCTGATGGTCGGCGGCTAGAAAATCTCGGCTGGAACGGCTAGATATCTTCTGCGGTCTGGCATACTCTTCTTGAAGTCGAGAGGAAAGATCCGTCAGGACGCAGACGGGCCGTCCGGCCGTGAGGTCACGACGGGCGGCGCGGGAGGAACAGTCTTCATCGTCCCTCCCGAGAAGCAGTAGGAGCACGTCACCCGGCGTGATACGAGCCGGGGTGCAGGTGGGGCCAAGGCTCTTTCAGGGCTCCAGCTGATGTTCGCCGTACGTGTGCGGGCCGTGAAGTCGCGTGGGCCCCGGCGTCGGCGGACCGTACGTCAGCCAGGGAAACAGGTAGTAGAGGAAAGGGAGGGCCGTACACCGTTTGGATCGCCCGCCGTCGGCCGTCATGTCAGGCCGGGCGGACACCGCAGTTCCCATCGAACGAGAGGTGGTCTCCGGTCACGCATATGCGATCCCCGCACCCGAAGCCGTCAGTTGTGGCTCGTGCGGATACGACAAGCCGACGTTCCCGTCGGTAGATGGTGTCTGACCCGTAACCCTGGGCCCCGGCGCGTAAGCGCCGGGGCCCTCGACGTGGAGGTGACATGGGGCAAGACCCCGATGACATGTTCGGCGACGAGAACACTCCGGCCTACACCATCGGTCAGGCCGCGGAGCTACTCGGTACCACGCAGGACTTCCTGCGCCGCCTGGACGAGGCGAAATTGATCAACCCGCACCGTTCCACCGGCGGGCACCGCCGCTACTCCCGCTACCAGCTGCGCCTGGCGGCCCGGGCCCGGGAGATGGTCGACCAGGGCACCGCCCTGGAAGCCGCCTGCCGGATCATCATCCTCGAAGACCAACTCGAGGAAGCCCTGCGGCAGAACCAGAACCAGCAGTACGGCACGGGGCAACGCGACTGACCGGACGGCTGACCGATGAGGTCGCCGCCCGGCGGTGAGCCGGCTGCCCCGCCAGCGCGAACCACCCCTGGCAGCACTTCCTCCCGCTCGTCGGACCTCTTCCCTCCCGGGCGGTCAGCCGGTTGCGGTGCGACACCACGGGCCCGAGGCGCCGCTCATCGGCCGGCCGTCGTGCCCGGGCGCCGCAGATGCGTCCTGCGGCCAGCAGCCGGTCATCGGCCCGATGCCGGTGGGGTGTCGGTGAGGTGTTTGGTGATGCGTAGCAGCACGTGGTCCGGAGGCCCGGCGACGAAGGCGGCGGTGTCGGCGAGCGCGGCGATCAGGGGCAGGCCGCGGCCGCCGACGGTGAGCGGAGCGGGGAGTTCGGCGTCGAGTGCAGCGCCGTCGGGGGTACTGCCGCGGTTGCCGACCTCGAGTAGGCAGACGTCGTCGTCGATGTCGATGGTGATGTCGACGGCGCTGTCGGGATCGCCGTGCAGCACCGCGTTGGCGCACGCCTCGGTGATCAGCACGGCGAGGTGGCCACGGCGGTCCTCGGCGGCGTCGGTGAGGCTCAGCAGGGTGGTGAGTACATGGCGGGCGCGGGTCACCGAGGACGGTTGACCCGGGAGTGACAGGGTCATGCTCACCCGCATTACGTAGTTCCTTCCCGGATCGGCCTGACCCATCGGAGAACTGCGTCACCCGGAGGCGCGATGCTCCGGGGGCGATCAGCCCGACCCGGGGGTTGCGGAGGTGGAACGGTCAGTGTGCCGGCTCGACGTACGCTGTCCGACGGCGGTCCACCTGCCGGCAGAATAGGGTAGGCGGGATCATCGGCGTGGGGAGGATGTTGTGGATCTGCTGCTGTCGGTCCTACCCGGCCGGGGTTGCACCGTGGTCGAGGTGCGTGGCGAACTGGACATGGCGACCTCCCCGCAGTTGCGTGAGCAACTGCAACGGTTGGTCGACGCCGGTGACCGGCAGGTGGTGATGGACCTGGCCGGGGTGCGATTCATGGACTCCAGCGGGCTGGGCGCGCTGGTGGCGACCTTCAAGGCGTTGCGGGAGGTCGGCGGCCGGTTGTGCCTCGCCGCGGTGCAGCCCGCTGTGCGCAGCGTCCTGACGGTCACGTCGGTGGACCGCGTGATCCACGTCTACGACAGTGTGCAGGCGGCCGAAGCCGATGTGCCGTCCACCGACCATGCGACAGGCCGCTAGTCAGTCGGGCAGCGCGCTGCTGGCACGCCCCTGGTCGGCGCCGGCACTGGTACGCCGGTCCTCGCTGTGGCCGCCGTGCCAGTCGAGGATGAACAGGGTGGCGTCATCGGCCAGGGTCGGTCCACTGACCTCGAGTACGGCGTCGGCCAACGCCCGGACCGCCTCGCGCGGATGCAGATCGGTGATCGACCGCAACAAGGTCGGTAGATCCAGCGTGGCCGCGTTGCGCTCCCGCATGCCGTCGGTGATCACCACCAGACGGTCGCCTGGTCGCAGCGTGATCTCGCCGGCGCGGTGTTCGACGTCGGCGAACATGCCCAGCGGGAAGTTGGCCGGTAGCGGCAGCGTCCGGGTGTCTCCGTCGCGTACCAGCATCGGTGGCACGTGCCCGGCGTTGAGCAGCGCGCAGACCCCGGTGCGCAGGTCGAGACGGCCGAGGACCGCGGTGATGTAGTTGCCGGACACGGTGGCGTGTTCGGCCACGTCGGCGTTCGCGGCCTCGGCCTGCTCCACCAGGCCGACCCCGCGGCGGCGGCTGTTGCGCAGACTGCCCACGCCCAGGGTGGCCGTCAGCGCGCTGGCCACCCCGTGGCCCATCGCGTCGGTCACGCTGAAGTGCAGGACGTCACGGGCGAGGCTGTAGTCGAAGGTGTCCCCGCCGATACTCGCCGCGGGCTCCAGCCAGCCGGAGAGGGTGAACGCGCTGGCCTCACACGTGAACGAGGCGGGCAGCAGGCGGCGCTGGATCTCCCCGGACAGGGTGAACGGAGTGGTGCGTTGACCCCACTCGAAGAGGTCGGTGTACCGCCGGTTGGCGATCACCACGAACGCCAACACGTGCCCCGTGCGGGTGATCTCCGCCAGCGTCTGCGGGTCCGGCTCGTCCGGCAGGATCATCTCGAGCAGGCCGATCGCCTCACCCCGGTCGGTCACCGGCGCCAACACCGTCCAGGTGCCAGGCTGCGCGATCACCTGCACCGTCTGGGTGCGTAGCGCCTGCTCGGCGGGGCCGCCGTCGAACGGCATCACCGTGGCGACCTCATCACCGCCCCGGCGTCCCGCACCCGTGCCGTCAAACGGCACGTGGGCCAACCGGACCAACGCCCGGCCGCTGAGGTCCGCGATCAAGAACGCGACGGTGCGCGCCCGGAGCGTCACGCCGAGTTCCCGGGTGACCGCCTCGACCGCCTCGACCGGCGAGGCGTTCTCTGCCGCATCCAACATCTGCGCCATGATCCGCCCTTGACTGCTCTCCACCGTCCGAGCCTACGAGAGCCGACTGGCCGCGCGGAACGCCCCACGTCGCGTGCCTGTGCCGAGAAGAGGTACGCCGCGGGGGTTATCCCCGGCCACGAAAGTGGGTGGAAGCTGCCTTCTGCCGAGCTACGTCGCGCTCATAGCGTGAGGTCGATGAAGGGCAGCCGCAGGCGCAGCCCTGGTTTCCTGAGGAGTCGCTCAATGGCCGGAAGATTAGGCACAGCCCTGTTCGCTTCGTTGCTTGTTGGCTGTGTGACGGTCGCTTCCGCGGCACCCTCGTCCGCCTCTCGCAACGTCGCACCGCAGGCCCAGCAGCGGGCCGACGAGCCCGCTCGGTTGCGACTGCCGGCGCCGACCGGGCCCTACCCGGTGGGGACCGTCGACCTGCATCTGATCGACCGCTCCCGCAGCGACCCGTGGTCGGCGACCCCGGTCCACCGTGAGCTGATGGTCAGCCTCTGGTATCCGGCCACCGACGTGGGCCGCCTCCCGCGGGCACCCCACATGCGGCCCGGAGCGGCGGCCCACTTCGGCAGCGCCGCCGGCGTCGGCGCCAGCCTGTACGGCATACCGGCGGGCGCGGTGGACTTCGCCGCGACCCGGACCAGCGGCCACCAAGGTGCGCCGGTGGCGCGACGCGAGCGGCCGTTCCCGCTGGTGTTGTACTCAGCCGGCGCCGGCGACCCGCGGACCTGGGGCACCACCCTGGTGCAGGACCTGGCCAGCCGCGGATACGTGGTGGCGACCATCGATCACACCTACGACGCTTCCGAGGTGGAGTTCCCGGACGGTCGCGTCGTCGGCACCATGCTGCCGGAGGCGTTCGGGCGGGCACACCAGCCCGACGAGTTCCAGAGACTGGCGGCCAAGGTGTTCGACACGCGGACCGCGGACATCCGCTTCGTGCTCGATCAGCTGGGGGCACTCGACCGGGGCGCGAACCCGGACGCGGCGGGTCGGCCGCTTCCCAGGGGCATCGTCGGCGCCCTGGATCTCGACCGGACGGGCATGTTCGGCGTCTCCGCCGGTGGGCTGGCCGCCTTGCAGGCCATGAGCGACGACTCCCGGATCAGGGCCGCGGTCGACATGGGCGGCAGCATCGAGTCGCCGATCATCCCCGATCCCCTCCAATTGTGGCCGGTGGCGCGGCGCGGCCTGGACCGGCCGTTCATGTTCATGGGCGACCCCGGCACCGACCACCACCAGACGCCGTCCTGGCGGATGCTGTGGAACAACAGCACCGGCTGGCACGTCGACCTGCGGCTGGACGGCGCGAAGAGCGAGGACTCCTACAAGGACATCGTGCCGCTGCTCCCGCAGATCGCCCGGCAGCTCGGCCTTCCCGACAGCTTCGTCACCGAGACCATCGGCGACATCGAGCCGACCCGCGCCGTTCGGATCGAGGAGACGCTGATCGCCGCGTTCTTCGACAGGTGGCTACGCGGCCGGAACGGGCACGTGCTGGACGGTCCGTCACCACGACTGCGCGACGTCACCTTCGTCCGCTGCCCGTGAACTGTTCCCGCCGGCCGGCAGCCACTTCGGCTACCGGCCGGCGAGTACGCCTGACGATGGCTCCGGGTCATGTGCGATCACCCGCCGAGATAGCGGAGAACGGCCAGCACCCGGCGGTTGTCGCCGTCCGAGGACGGCAGCCCGAGCTTCGCGAAGATGTTCGCCACGTGCTTCTCCACCACCCCGGGAGTGATGACGAGAGCCGCGGCTATCCCCGCGTTGGACCGGCCCTCGGCCATCAACGAGAGCACCTCACGCTCCCGTGGGGTCAGCGACGCCAGCCCGACCATGTCCCGCCCGGCCCGCATCAGGTGGCCGACCACCTCCGGATCCAACGCGGTGCCGCCGGCCGCCACCCGGGTCAGCGCCTCCACGAAGTCGGCGACGTCGGCCACGCGGTCCTTGAGCAGGTAACCGACGCCGCTGGGCCGGTCGGCGAGCAGGCGGGTCGCGTAGCGGGTCTCCACGTACTGCGAGAACACCAGCACACCGACCCCGGGACAGTCGCGACGGATGTCTATCGCGGCGCGTAGCCCTTCGTCGGTGTGCGTGGGCGGCATCCGGATGTCGACCACGGCCACGTCCGGCACGGCGGCGGCGACCGCGGAGCGCAGGGTGTCCGCGTCGGCCACCGCCGCGCACACCTCGAAGCCGCGGTCGGTGAGCAGCCGGACCAGTCCTTCGCGCATCATCGCGGCGTCCTCCGCGATCACCACCCGCATGCCGTCGCCTCCGTTCACACCTGTGTGGGCAGCTCGATCTCGACCCGGGTCGGACCGCCGGCCGGGCTGTGCACGCGCATCCGCCCGTCCACGACCGCGATCCGACGGGCCAGGCCGGTCAGGCCTGGGCCGTCCGGGTTCGCCCCGCCGACGCCGTCGTCCGTGACCCTCAGCGTCAGGCGCCGACCGGATCCGAGGACATCAAGCCCAACCCTGGTCGCGCGGCTGTGCTTGGCCGCGTTCGCGAGCAGTTCGGCGGCGCAGAAGTAGGTGATGGTTTCGATGGCAGGTGCCGGACGGTCGGTCAGCTCGACGGTCACCGCGACCGGGAGCGCGCTGCCGGTCGCCAGGGTTGCCAGCGCGTCGCCGAGGCCGTTGTCGAGGACCGGCGGGTGGATGCCGCGTACCAGGTCGCGCAGGTCGGCGAGGGCGTCCTTCGCGCCGCGGTGGGCGAGCGCGACCAGTTCGCGGGCCTGCGCGAGGTCGGGTGGCGGGCCGTCGGCGCCGAGCTTCTCGGTCGCCATGCCGAGGTTCATCGCCAGCGTGGCCAGCCGGATCTGCGCGCCGTCGTGCAGGTCCCGTTCCAGCCGGCGCATCATCGTGGCCGCGTCGTCGATGGCCCGGGCTCGGCTGGCCTGGAGTTCGCGTACCCGCTCGGCGAGCCGGCGCGGGCCCAGCAGCCGCCGCATCGCCGCCACGTCCGCCGTCGTACCGGCCCGCATCACCCACGGCGCCACCAGCAACATGGCGAGACCGGCCGTGGCGACGAGGAACGTGCCGGCGAACGTCCGGGTGCCGATCGCGCCGAACGGGGTCAGCGCCCACACCGGCCCGAGGCGCGTGCCGGGCGGGTGGTTGCGGAACAGCGGCCACCACAGCGGGTAACTGAGGTTGACCGGACCGAACAGGTAGCAGAACACGCCGTAGCCCTGCGGGATCGCCAGTGGCACTTTGAGCAGGCCGTAGCCGACAGCCCGCCAGCCCGGACCGTCGGCGACCAGCGCACCCACCCGCCGCGAGGGTCGCGGTGGTGGGGCTGCCACGTGCACGTCGAGCAGTCGGGACGCGAGCCGGCGATGGACGGTTCCCATCGCGCGCCCGATCGGAGCGGCCAGCACCACCAGCAGCGCCACGGTGAGCGGGAACAGCACCAGGAACAGCGGCGCGACGGCTGGGGCGGGCTCCCGGGACGTGGCGCCGGTCGCCCAGAGCATGAGGACGCCCAGGGTAGGCAGGAGCGCCGGTACGGCCAGGACCGCGGCTGCGCTGAGCACACCGACCACGCAGAACACCGCCTGGCGCAGGGCCGATGTGATGAACGGAGCGCGCAGCGCGGTCATCGGCCCATTGTCGTCGGTCACGCGTCGCGGAAGCGGAGCAGAATGCCGCCGCACAGGATCGCCACCGCGGCGTACCCACACATCAGCAGCACGCTGAGCCACCCGGCGAACAGCCCGGGTATCGGCGAGGTCACCGCGACCGAGTTGAGCAGCATCAGCAGCGGCACGAAGCGCCCGACCACGATGCCGCTCTCGCCGAACAACCCGACCACGACCATGGGAACGAACATCAGACCGAACAGCGTGCCGATCGCGGCCCCCGAGTGCCGCACCACCGCCCCGATACCCACCCCGATCAGTGCCGTGGCGGCCAGATACCCGCCGGTCAGCAGGACCGCCCGCAAGACCGCCAGGTCCCCGAGGGAAGCGGCCGGGATGGCGGTGCCGCGGATCGCGAGCTGCCCGCCCAGATAGCCGGCGAGGCTTCCCACCACGCCGACGGCGAGAGCGGCGCCACCGCACACCGCCGCCTTCGCCGCCAGAACGGTCCGCCGCCGCGGTACGGCGGCGAACGTCGAACGGATCTGCCCGGTGCCGTACTCGCCGGTCACCATCAGGACGCCGAGCGCGCCCAGGAGCAGTTGGGCCAGGATGGCACCGCTGAGGCTGTTGTTCAGGATCTGGGCGGCGGTAGCGGCCGGCAGGTGGGACCGGTAGCCGAGTCCCACCCCGGCTCCTGCCGCCGCCATCGAGACCACCGTCGCGGTCGTCAGCCACCACGTCGACCGGACGCTACGCAGCTTGATCCATTCCATCCGGGCCACCAGCCGGAATCCGTAGCCGTTCATGTCACTTCCGTTCCGCGGTAGTCGGTGGTCTGCGAGGTGAGCCGGAAGAACGCGTCCTCCAGGGTGTCGTGCCGGCCCGCGAGTTCGGCAACGGTGGTCTCGGCCAGCAGCCGGCCCCGGCCGATGACCACGAGCCGGTCCGCCGTCAGTGCCATCTCGGTGATCAGATGGCTGGACACGAGCACCGTCCGCCCCTCGACGGCCAGAGCGCGCAGCAGGTCCCGGATCCAGCGGATGCCCTCCGGGTCCAGCCCGTTGACCGGCTCGTCGAGCAGGAGGACGCCCGGGTCACCGAGCAGCGCCACCGCGACCCCGAGCCGCTGGCGCATGCCCAGCGAGTACGTGCCGGCGCGCCGCTTCGCCGCGTCGGACAGGCCCACGACGCGCAACACCTGTTCGACCCGGGAGCGGGGGATGTCGTTGCTCGCGGCAAGTGCGGCCAGGTGCGCGTGGCCGCTGCGACCGGGATGGAACGCCCCGGCGTCGAGGAGCGCGCCGACCGATCTCAACGGCCAACTCAGGCTCGCGTACGGCACCCCGCCGATCAGTGCCTTACCACGGTCCGGGACATCCAGGCCGAGGATCATTCGCATCGTCGTCGACTTGCCGGACCCGTTCGGGCCGAGGAAGCCGGTCACCACCCCCGGCTGGATCTGGACGCTCAGCCCGTCCACGGCGACCCGGCCCCCATAGCTTTTGGTCAACTCCCGTACTTCGATCACAAGATCGACGTTAGGCAACACCAGCCGCGGCCAGAAGCCGGCAACCATCCGGCTCCGCCTGGTGGTTTTCCCCCAGCAGACCTAAGCGGCACGGGCCGCTCCGAGTCGGTGGCGGGTGCGCAGTTGGGCGTCCGTTGGGCAAGCTCTTGCCCTCGCACTGCGGCCCCCGCATCGCCGGCTCAAGCCGAAGCGTTCGGGGCCGGATGACAGCGCGTGCGTCGTCGCGACGAGTTGTCTGGCGTTGAGTGGAAGCCCTGTCGGGGTTCTGCCGTCGGCGGTGACCGGTGGTCGGCCGCGTGTCGATCGCGGCCGGCCCGAATGCTTCCGTCGCTGGCCCCGCGCCAGCGTGGTCACGCGGCGGCGCCGAGCACCCACTGTCTGGTCTCGGCGATGAAGTCGGCCGGGAAGCCGAGACTGAACCCGGTCGCCGTCTCCAGCCGCAGGACCAGTTCCGGTGGCAGCGTGACCGCGGTGCAGCCCAGGTTGTCCTGCAGTTGGTCGACGGTACGCGCACCGATGATCGGCAGCACGCCGCTGCGTTGGCGGGTCCACGCGAGGGCCACCTGCGCCGGGGTGACGCTCAGCTCACCGGCGACCTCCTGCACGACCCGGGCCACCCCGAGGTCGCGGTCACCGATCGCGTCCCGGCTCAGCCGCGTCCTCTCGTCGGGTGGGCCGGCGTTGTACTTGCCAGACAGCACGCCGCCGCCGAGCGGGCTCCAGGCCGTCACGGTCATGCCGTACGCCTCGGCCATGGGCAACAGCTCCCGCTCGGCGTCGCGGTTGATGAGGCTGTACGGCACCTGGACGCCGGCGAACGGGGTCCAGCCGCGCCACTCGGCCAGCGTGTTCGCGCGGGAGACCACCCAGGCAGGAGTATCCGACACCCCGACATAGAGCACCTTGCCGGCGGTGACCGCGTCGTCGAGCGCCCGCATGGTCTCGTCGATGGGCGTGCGCCGGTCCCAGATGTGCACCCAGTAGACGTCGACGTGGTCGGTGCGCAGCCGGCGCAGGCTGGTCTCCAGCGACAGCCTGAGGTTCTTGCGGTGGTTGCCGCCGCCGTTGGGGTCGGCCGGGTCACGGGTCACCGTGTACTTCGTGGCCACCACGAACCGGTCGCGCCGCCCGGCGAGCAGCTCGCCCAGCATCTCCTCGCTGGCGCCACCGCGGTAGTTGATGGCGGTGTCCACGACGTTGCCGCCGGCCTCGGCGTAGGCGTCGAGCATGCGCCGGCACTCCTCGATCGGCGCACCGACGCCACCCCGTTCACCGAACGTCATCGCGCCGAGCACCAACTCGGACACCCGCAGGCCGGTCCGCCCGAACGTCGTGTACCTCATCCGAACATCGCCGCCGCGTGCTCGGCCAGCTCGTCGGCGGGGACGTCGCGCAGGTGTCGGTCGACCGCCCAGCGGTGCCCGGACGGGTCCAGGAACTGCGCGGTACGGTCGCCCCAGAACGCATCGTGCGGCGGCTCGAACGCGGTGGCCCCGGAGGCAATCGCCCGATCGTAGACGGCGTCGACATCGGGCACCGACAGATGAAGGGCGGCCGGGCTGCCTCCCAGCGCCGCCGGAGTGCGCAGGCCGCGGTCCGGCCATTCCCCCGCGACGGCCAGCACGGTGTTGCCGATGCGTAGCTCGACCGTGAGCGCACGGCCGTTGGGCAGCGGAACCCGGCTCCTTTCCTGAGCACCGAGCACTTCGGCGTACCACGCGGTCGCGGCGTCGGGATCATTCACGACGAGATGGACGGCAACCTGTGTCATGACTCCACCATACGGCTTGTCTGGTCACAGTGTCCAGACGGCTTCTAAGGTAGGCTGCGGCAGGTGACGGCCCGACGCGATGAACCCCAGCAGAGCCGCGCCGACCTGCGCGAACGTATCTTGGACGCGCTTCGAGAGCTGCTGCGCGAGCGCACCTTCGACACGCTCAGCGTGGCCGACATCATTACCGCCGCAGGAGTCTCCCGGGCGAGCTTCTACTTCTATTTCGCAGGTAAGCAGGCGGTGCTGGCCGAGTTGGTGCGTCGCGCGGTGGGCGCCGGCCACGAGGCCGCCCAGCCGTGGGTGCAGGCGAAGGCCGATCCGCGCGAGACGCTGCGGGCGGGCATCGACGCCGGTGCCGGGCTGTGGCTCGCCAATGCCGCCGTGCTGCGCGCAATCGTGGAGAGCTGGGCGTCCGACCCGCAGCTGCGCAAGCTGTGGCTGGACCAGATGGCGACGTTCACCGACGCCGCGATCACGCGGATCGAGGCCGATCGACGGGCCTACCCCGCCGTCGCGGCCCGGCTTGACGCTGTTGACGTGCCTGCGCTCGCCGCATCGCTGACCTGGACCGGCGAGCGGCTCTACTACCTGGCCGCGTGCGGAGTGTCGCCGTTCGACGACCGGACGGTGCTGGTCGACACCCTGACCCACCTGTGGGTGTCAGCGCTGTACGACTAGCGCGTACCCACGACCAGGAATCCCTCCCCGTCTTCTGGCCGGTGTGCACGCTCATCGGCCAGAAGCGGATGCAAGCGGCTCGGGCTCAGGCGACTGTTGGAGGCGTGCCGCAGCGGATCTCGGTTTCCTAAGACGACGCTCTATCCGTATCCGCAGGCTCATTGCCTGCGGGCTGCTATCCGGTTTTTGGGCGAGCGGGTTGCACCCGAGCGCTGCTCCCTTGCCGAAGATCGGCAGAACCAACGTCAGCCCGGTTCGGACCGCATTCCGGGCTCTTCGGGTGTCGTTGTTGAATCTTCTTGAAGCCCTCGTCACCTGCCTGTGCGACGTGGTAGTGGCCTGATATTGATCACAAGCAGTGATCAGTATCGGTGACTCGGGCCGTACCGTCCGGTTTGTGGTGGCAACTTGTGACGAGTCTTTACACAGCTGTTGGTCGATCTCTACAGTTTCAGCCACTCATTCACCTTGATGACGGGGGTTCTGGTGACTGGTCGTCGATGCAGGCTGCCCTTTTCTGGTGTCGTGACACGACGTGGGAGACGTCGGGTCGCGGTGGTGGCGGTTGTTGGTCTGTTGGGTTCAATGGTGGTGCCGGCTCAGGCTATGGGTGCGGCGCCGGAACGAGCTGATTGCGCCGCGGAGGTGCCAGGAACATCTGCGGCGTTGAGTATGGCGCGTTCGTGTGGTCGTCGGGTTGAGGTTGGCGGGCAGCGGTCGGAGACGAATCAGACGTTCGTGAATCCGGATGGATCGTTCACGACGGTGGCGTCGGCGGTGCCGGTGCGGGCGCGTACGGGTTCGGGTTGGAAGCCGGTGGACACCACGTTGCAGCGGGCGGCGGATGGGGCTGTGGTGCCGGCGGTGGTGGTGGAGCCGTTGCGGTTGTCCGGTGGTGGTGACGGGCCGTTGTTGACGTTGGGTCGGCCGGGTGCGCGGTTGTCGTTGACGTGGCCGGGGCGGCTGCCGGCGCCGAGTCTGTCGGGGGACACGGCGACGTATGCGGAGGTGTTGCCGGGGGTGGATCTCCGGGTGGTGGCGGGGGTTACCGGTTATCGGCAGGTGTTGGTGGTGAAGTCGCGTGAGGCGGCGGCGAATCCGGCGTTGCGGGAGGTCACGTTCCGGGTTTCTGGTGACGGGGTGCGGCTGCGCAACGGTGCGCGGGCCGGGATCGAGGCGGTTGACGGCAAGGGGGAGTTGGTGTTCGCCTCGTCGGGGGCGAGCATGTGGGATTCCCCGGTGCCGGCCGCGGTTGCGGCGGGTGCTGATGACGCGCGACGTGCCGCGGCGCAGGCCGATCGGGTGGCCTCCGAGGGTGGTGAGCCGACGCCGCGCCGGTTGGTGGACATGCCGGTGCGGGTGTCGGCCTCGGGGCTGACGGTGCGCCCGGATGTGGCAATGTTGACCGCTGCGGACACCGTGTTTCCCGTCTTCATCGATCCGCCGTTCAGCAAGCCTTCGCCGGTGCACTGGACGAACGTCATGAACCGCAACCCGAACCATGCGTACTACGGCGAGTACTCCGACATTCGGGTCGGGCGGCAGTGGCAGACCTCGGATGTGTGGCGTTCGCACATGCAGTTCAACATCGCCGAGATGGCCGGGTCGACGATCATCTCGTCGTCGATGCACATCACCGCCGATCACACGGCCGACTGTGCCAGCACCAGCATCGAGTTGTGGCAGACCGCGCGGTTCGACAATCCGTCGACGTACACCTGGTACAACGACTCCGACGGTGACTGGATGGCGCGGGTGGACACCGAAACCTTCTCGGCGAATGAGAGCACCTGCCCGAAGGCCGACGACCCGGGTGAGTTCACCGGCTCGTTGAAGACGAAGTTGCAGGCGCAGGCCACCAGCAAGGCGCCGACGATGAGCTTCGGCCTGCGCGCCACGAGTGAATCCAACCAGTACGAGTGGACCCGGTTCATCGCCTCCTCGGTCAGCTTCCAGGCCACCTACAACCGCCCCCCGAACACGCCGACCAACCAGGCGATCACCGACTGCTACCTCAACTGCACGTCGAACCCGCTGATCGGGCGTAAGGACCCGGAACTGTCCGTCTTCGCGACCGACCCGGACGCGGCGACCATCCTGACGGTCTACTTCGAGGTGCAGACCTCAACCGGAGTGCCGGTAGCCTCCGGCGTCAAGACCGGCTACGCATCCGGACCAACGAAACCGGCCCAGCCGGCGAAGTGGCGAGTGACACCGCTACTCGGCGACGGCAGCTACCGCTGGCGGGCCCGGTCCAAAGACGAACAAGGCAGCTACTCCGGCTGGACGACCAACTGGTTCGCCTTCACCACCGACTCCACCGCCCCTGCGCCGCCGACAATCAGCCCCACAGACCCCGCGCTCTACTTCCAGGACGACGGGTCCGGCGCATGCTCCGGCGGCCTCGGCGCCTATGGCTACTTCGCGCTCTCCGGAGAATCCAGCGTCGCCCAGTTCACCTGGGCACTCGACGGAGGCTCCTACAGCAGCCCCATCACCCCAACGGGCACCACCACCAAGACCGCGACCATTTTGGTCCAACCGCTCAAGGACATGGTCCGTACCCTCCACGTTCGGGCGTACGATGGCGCCGGCCGGTACGGCGAAACCAGCCACGAATTCCGGGTCTGCTCACCAGAGCCACAGGCCGGCCACTGGAAACTGGACAACCGTTCTGACGACGAGGACATCGTCACCCAGCCGCACTTTCTCGGTGGTGGTGGTTTGTCTCAGTTCGTTCAGAATCGGTATGCGGCCGAAGAGTATACGATGAGTGAAAGCGCGGTCGCGTACCTTCCTGCCAACCAGACGGTATTGCCCTTGACCGGCGACGACGCGATTCAACGCATTGATTTGCCGTTCCCAATCAGGTTCTATGGTGGCTCGTACACCGAGGCCTGGATCGACACCAACGGCATCCTCTCCTTCGCGGCGATGACGGAATCTCTGAAGTGGTACGAGGAACTCCCGTACGGGCCAGATGAAGGGGGGAGTTCGGTCAGCCCGGCTGCTTTTCCCTTCTGGGCCGATCTCCGGATCGATGCGCAGTCCAGCATTAGGACGGCGGTCAGCGGCAGCGCGCCGAACCGGGTATTCGTCGTTGAGTGGCGAAACGTGAATGTATACGGCGATCCCGCCTCGAGGCTTAGTTTCGAAGTTCAGCTGGCGGAGTCAGGCAAGGTTGTCTTCGCCTACGCTGACGTTGATGCGGATAATCCAATCGAAAACGGGTGGGTCAGCATGACCGGCATCCAGAATGCCGTGGGCACCAAGGCTGTCAAACCCGTTTACGGTCGGGTCAGGTCGGACGTGGGCTTCACCTTCACCCCCACAGGGTTTTCAACGCCGGATTATCCCGAGGGTTACCGCGAGGCTCGGTTCGACGCTACGAGCGGGGAAAAGCTGACCACGAACGTCCCTGTACTGGCTACCGGTCTGAACCCCGAGACAAACCTGCGGCGCAGTTTCGCCGTCGCAGGCTGGATCAGAGTGACGGACACCAGCACGTCCCGCACGGCAATATCTCAGCAGGGTGCTAACCGGAGCATGTTCGAACTCGGCTACCAGGCAGGCAGCTTCAACAACTACTGCTTCACCATGTCCGCGGCCGACGCCGTGACCGCAACCACCGTCCGGGCCTGTGCTACCGCGCCGGTCATCGTCGGCGAGTGGGTGCACCTGGCGGGGGTATACGACGGCCCCGCCGGAACCATGACTCTCTCCGTCCACCACAAGGACGCAGAGTGGTTCGTCGACCCGGCGCGCACGGAAGTTGTGACGCAACCCTTCACCAGTGTGTGGGACGCCACCGGCACCTTCACCATCGGCGGCGCGTTCACTGGGGCGTCCTTCGACGGCGACATCGATGAGGTCTGGGCTTGGCAACGCGCCCCAGAACAGTCCGAAATCGAGTTCCTGGCGGCCAACTGACGCCGCGCTACCCGCAGCGGCTTCCCTGCCTCGCCCGGGTGGCGATTGCCAGCCGGGCGAGGCGGTGGGCTGGACGTACCTGGTGATCGATCATGGTCAAATTCGCGGCGGATCCGAGCGACCCCGGGGTGAGTGCCTGGTCTCCGGCGGCGGCGCCGACTGTGGGCATGCGGACGGAAAGTCGTTGATCTTCGATGAGGTGCGCGGGGTGTGCTCTCCAGCGGATGCCAACCGGGGTGAACCGGCGCCAACGCGGGTCACCCCGGCCGACCACCGGTCGCAAACCGGGGTCGTGTGCTCCGGGTGTGGTCCTGGGCTGGGGGAACAGGGGCTCGGGGATCGCGGGTGAAGGTGGGCCACTCCCTGCCACCCAGGGTGAGCCGCCAGGTCGCTAGACTGGGCCCTCGCGCCCTCGTAGCTCAGGGGATAGAGCATCGATTTCCTAAGACGACGCTCTATCTGTATCCGGAGGCTTATTACCTGCGGGTTCTTATTTTGTTTTTCATGTTGGTGGGGTCGCACAGGCGCGTTGCTGTGCTCGCTCGGGGAAGATCAGCAGACCACGCCCCTCGGTCCTCGGTGGGGATGATTGGCTGGGGTGTGACCTGCGAGCGAGGTCAGTCTGCTGTCGAGGTGGAAGCCTGCCAGAGGGCACTGACCGGCATGGCGCGGAGTCTGTCGCCGAACGGCAGCGTGGAGGTTCCGGTGTAGAGGACGATGCCGGCGATGAAGTCGTCGCCGAGGCGATCGGCGAGTCGGCGTACCCCGCGGAAGTCGTCGGGTCCGACGGTGGTGGCTGCTTTGACTTCGATCCCGACCACCTGGCCGGTTCTGTTCTCGAGCACCGCATCGACTTCGTACCTGCTCTGGTCCCGGTAGTGGGACAAGTCGACGGGCTGCTCGGACCAGGTGAGCTGACGGGACAGTTCGGACAGGACGAATGACTCAAGCAGCGGGCCGAACGGTGCGCCCGGCCGGAGCAGTGCCCGGGCGTCGGTCGCGATCTCGTTTGCGGCGATGCCCGAGTCAACGAAGATAAGTTTCGATGCGGCGGTGGTCCGGGTGCCCAGATTGCGGGACCAGCCCGGGATCCGTTTGATCAGGAAGATCTCTTCCAGGGCCTGGAGGTAGCGGGCGATCGTCGGTCGACTCAACCCGAGTGCGGATTCGAGGGAGTTGGCGGCGATGATGGTCGCGGACCTGGCCGCAAGCAGGCGTACCAGCTTGCGTAGTTCGCCCTTGTGCTGGATGTCGGAAAGCTGCCGGACATCGCGGTCGATGAGCGCCTGGACGTAGGCGTCGAGGAACCGTTGGCGGCGGCGCGGGTCGGTGCGGGTGGTGGCCTCGGGTAGGCCGCCACGCACTATCCTGGCCGCGTAGTCGGCGCGGGTCACCTCCGAATCGTGTCGCAGTTCCGGACCGAGCGTGAAGACGGCGTCGATGAATCCGTCCGGCTCGGCGTCGAGTTCTCCTTGAGAAAACGGCCAGAGCTCCACGGTCTCCATCCGGCCGGGCAAGGCGTCCGGGGCAGCAACCATGCCGAACAACCGTGACGAGCCAGTGAGCAGATACCGGCCCGGACGGGGGTCTTCGTCGACGGCTGCCTTGATGGCCAGCAGCAGTTCCGGAGCGCGTTGGATTTCGTCGATGACCAGGAGTTCGGAGGAGTCCACGAAGCCGACCGGGTCGGCGATCGCCGCCGCCCGGTCCTGCGCCCGATCGAGATCACGGCGCTCAGCAAGACGATCGCCGGCGACGAGGCGAACCAGCGTGCTCTTGCCTGCTTGGCGTGCTCCGCTGACCAGGACGACGCGGGTGTCGGCCAGGGCCGCGTCGACCTGCGCGGCGGCGCGACGGGGGATCAGGTGTGACGTGGGCACGGCATTATGGTAGCTGGGACGGTTTCGATCTGCGAGGGCTGCCGGTTTCGATCTGCGACGTGCGCTGGGTTCGGTCTGCGCGGCTTCCGATGTTCGATTTGCGGGTGGCCCCGTCGGTCACGGCACGCGATTGCCCAGCGCTCGGCGGCCACGCCGTACTGGGCGAAGCCATCAGGTCCAGAAGCCCGACGGCTCAGACGTTGACCGTCGGCTTGCAACAGGGTCGGCCTCGGCGGGCATAGTCGGGTGTGACGCATCAGGTACGGCCGTCGGACGAGGAACTGTGGTCCTCGATCGCCGCCGGTGACGAGTTGGCGTTCGGTCGGCTCTTCGACCGGTACTCCCGCCCGGTTTACAACCACGCGTTCCGGCTGACCGGGTCGTGGTCCACGGCTGAGGACGTCACCCAGGCGACGTTCCTCGTCGCATGGCGCCGCCGCCACGACGCCCGCCTGGTGGACGGCTCAGCGCTGCCGTGGCTGCTCGTCATCGCCACCGACGCGGTCCGCTCCGAGTGGCGGTCGGCGCGCCGGTGGCTTGCACTTCTACGGCGTCTACCGGACTCTCCTCCGCCGGCCTCCGGTCTTGGGCTGGCGAGGGACCTGCGGCGGGGAGTGGGGCAGGCGTGCCGCCCAGCCCACGCCCGCGAAGGGTCGCAGGACAGGGTGATGATGGTGCCGTATGGCAGGTGCAAGGCAGGCACTTCTACCTGATCGACAACCCGCAGCGCCCACCCCGGATCTGACCGCTACAACCGGCCCGGGCCTGCGGGCGCGGGGTCCGGGAACTCGGTTCAAGGTCACGGATCTCTGGGTCTGGGGGCGGCACGTCTCCGGCTCGCCGCATACCTCGACGGCCAAGGAGGTCCGGCCGATTTCGCCGACGCGCCGTCCCGGCGAGGTGCACCCCTGCTCGTCCCGGTTGCCCGGCGGCGACCGCGACGGGTGAGCGTCGGGAACGGGGGCACCCCGCTGACGTGGCCCCGGCGACCGTCACCGGCCGCCGGGGCTCGCAGGTCAGGACTCTGACATCCGGCGTCGGTAGAGGAGCAGCAGGGCCGCGCCGGTGGTGACGGCGATGGTGCCGATCGCCGTGAGGACGGGCAACAGCGCACCGCCACCGCTGCCGCCCGTGACGGGCAGTTCGCTGCGAGTGGGGAAGCCGGTCGGGAATCCCGTGGGCCGACCGGTCGGTCCTGCCGTTGGGCCACCGCTCGGCGTGCCGGTGGGCTGGCCGGTCGGTCCTCCCGTCGGGCCACCGGTCGGCGTACCGGTCGGGCCACCGGTCGGCGTACCGGTCGGGCCACCGGTCGGCGTACCGGTCGGGCCACCGGTCGGCGTACCGGTCGGGCCACCGGTCGGCGTACCGGTCGGGCCACCGGT